>JAYWEM010000015.1:0-6146 GCA_043779265.1 bacterium
CCCGTTGGCATCAGGGGCCATCAGGACGCATTCATTCGCAACAACTATGTGCGCGGCTGTGACATCGGCATTCAGGCCGCTTGCCACGACATTGCCGACATCACGGGGAAACATTGTCGAGGACTCGAAGAGCCACGGGATCTCGTTTGACCACTGCACGAGTGGGTTCGTCGTCGACTCCGTATTCGCCAATGTTGTACGCAGGAGCGGGGGTCGTGGCATCTCGGTGCCGAATCGGTACAACTCGATCAATCGCAACGTTGTTGAAGATTCAGGCGCCGAAGGGATCTTCCAGTCGGGAGTTGGGAACGAGATCCAGGGGAACGTGGTCTTGCGCTCGGGTGGCGATGGCATTCGCGCGGGCAGGATCAGCTTCTCGACCAAGGACAACGTCGTGCTCTACTCGAGCGGCGCGGGGATGGCTTTCGCAGCCACGAACGCGATCTCCGGGAACGTGGCCAGACGTAACGATGGCCCCGGAATCCAGATCGACGACTCGAATGGGCTCCGTTCCGTGCGCAACAACACGGCCTACCTGAACAACGGTCCCGGCTTTCAAGTCGGCACGGCCAAGGCCTGGCCAGACTCCATCACGAACAACATCAGCTACGGCAACTCAGTCGGGCTCGCCTGGAGTGGAGTCGGCACGCCCCACCTGGCGTGCAACGACTGGCTCGCGAACACGGGGGGCGCTGTGACGGGACTTGCTCCGGGCGCGACCGATGTCTCGCTGGATCCCCGATTCTGCGACCTGCCCAACGACATCGTCTCGCTCGCGAGCGATTCGCCGCTCGCCAGCCTCGCGGGCTGTGGGCAGGTGGGCGCTCTCGGAGTCCGGTGCGCCGCCGCCGTCGGCGTTGGGGACCCTCGGCCCGCCTCGCTGGGGCGCCTCACCATCCGCCCGCAACCCTCTCGCGGAGCGATGAGGTTCGCGTGGAGTCCCGTCGAGGCCGCCACCTCGCTGGAGGTGTACGACGTCACCGGCGCTCGACGATTGGTGCGCACGATCGCGCCGGGAACTTCGGAGTACGCGTGGAATGGTACGGACGACGCAGGGGATTCACTCCCCGCCGGCGTGTACTTCGCCAAGATCGTCCAAGGGCACTCGCGCTCGGAGTCGACGGTGGTCGTCATCCGCTGAGCGGCAGAAGCCGCCCGCCGGAGTCGCTTGCGGACTTGTCGAGGGCCTGGGTCGAGTCGCCCCAAGTGCCGATTTCCCAACCCTCTGTCATCCTCAGCTGCTCACCGCTTGAATGCCCGGCCCTCCCCCCCGGATACTTCTTCCCCACACTCCCGCGGCAAGCGTCGCGACTCCCCCGCCAGCTCACCAGGATGAGAGAGCCCATGCCCCGATCCGGATCGATTCGCGCCTTCGCCCTGCTGACGGCGATCGTCGCGGGACTGACCTCCGCCTCATTCGCCTTCGCACAGAAGCAGGCCACCTCTCGCAATCTGCTCGAGAACCCGGGCTTCGAGCGCTCGCTCGTCGGCCACGAGTGGCTGCCGACCGGCTGGGATACGTCGCAGGCGGGGATCCCGACGGTGTTCTTCGGGCGCGACTCGTTCCTCGTGCGCTCGGGGCAGTTCGTCGTGAACGTCGCCAACACGAGCACGATCTTCCCGATGGCCCATAACTGGAACCAGACGGTGCCGGTGGGACCCGAGTCCTGGGGAAAAGTCGCGCGCTTCAAGGTGTGGACGCGCAACAATGGCGTGCAGGGCCGCGCTTACGTGATGGCGCAAGCGTACCGCGACACGCTCACGCTCCTCTCGCTGAACTGGAAGGTCACGCGCGATGAAGTGCGCAAGCGCCTCGGGATCACCAAGCTCGACGATCCGGCGATGGACCTCGGCTGGAGTCGCACGCAGTTCGACGAGGCGCTCACCGGCTGGGTGCAGCGCGAGGCCGCGGTCTACATCCCGCCGCTGACGAACGTGCTGTTCGTTCGCATCGGCCTCCTGGGAACGGGCCAACTGATGGCCGACGACGCCTCGCTCACGCTGGAAACCGCGCCCGCGCTGAAGCGGCCGCAGGTGGGGGCGAACCTGCTCGCGGACGCCTCATTCGAAGAGGGCTCGGCGCTTCGCTGGGAGATCGCGGTGCCGCCCTACGAGGGCGCGAGGATCGATGTCGACTCGACGGTCGCGCGCACGGGCCGCCGCAGCGTGCGCTTCTCGAACATGTTCGACGGGCTCGTGCAGACGCGCATGGGCGTATGCCAGCCGTTCGGTCGCGAGCTGGCCGGCAAGCGTGTCCGCGTCAGCGCGTGGTTCAAGGGCGACAGCTTGAAGGGCACCGCGTACGTGAAGGTGTGGGCGCAGGCTCCGCGCTTCGGTCTCGAGCAGTCACCCGGCCGCGAGATGCTCTCGGGCACGTTCGATTGGCAGCTGCTGGAGTCGGATTTCGATGTGCCCCACGGCACCGAGATCCTCTGGGCGTGGTTCCTCATCAACGCCCCCGCCGAAGGCACGCTGTGGATCGATGACGCGAAGTTCGAGGTCCTTGGCGATGTCGCACCCGTGAAAGCCACGCCAACGGGCGGCTGAAGCACCTCACCACAAGAAGCCTTGACACCTCTCGGTTGCGGAAACAGACTGTCTCAACAGCCGGGCAGGGATGACTCCTTGGCAGGGAAGCTCCCTCCGGTCCGAGGCACCGTTGCTGCACGGAGCCTGTCGAATCCCATAAGCGTCTCCTCTTCGAACGAGCGAGGTGGAGGGGCGCAAACGGCCTAGACCGAGCGGATCCCGGGGCTGTTGAGGTGCCTGCGTCATCCCGCCCCGGGTGATGGCCTCCAAGGCACCAGGTAGGGGCCCCCCCTCTACCAATCGGAACGAGCGTGGTCCCCCTCCGCCGTCATCCGTCGCCTTGCTTGGATCAGTCCCAGTGCCTCAGGCGCAGGTAGCCCCACGTCGCCAATGCGGTCAGCGTCAGCAGGCCGAGCACGAACCACTGCCCGTGCGCCCAGCGGAACTCCGCCAGTTCGAAGTTCATGCCGTAGAAACTGGTGACCACCGTGAGCGGCAGCCCGATCGTCGCGATCACCGTGAGCCGCTTGATCACCTCGTTCATTCGATTCGAGGTGATCGACACCTGAAGCTCGAGCAGCGTAGCGACTTCGTCTCGATAGCTGTCGAGCAGATCCGACACGCGAGCGAGCCGGTCGTAGACGTCGCGAAGATAGGGCCGCATCTCCGCTGGGATGGCGCGGAACTCATCCCGCGTCAGAGCGAGCACGGTGTCGCGTTGCGGGCCCACGACCCGCCGCAGCGCCGCGATGCCGCGCTTCAGCCGGATGACCCGCCGATTGGATTCGGGCCGGTCGTGGCGGAAGACGAGCTCCTCGAGTCGGTCGATATCGGCCGCGATGCGGTCGGTGATCGGCAAGTAGTGGTCGACCAGCACGTCGAGCAGGAAGTGCAGCAGGTACGATGGTCCTCGCGCGAGCAGCTCCGGCCGGCGCGGCAGTGTCGCGGCCGCGGTCGCCGCCGAGCGCGTCTCGCCCTCATGAGCCGTGATGAGCAGCTTGCGCCCGAGCACGATGTCGACTTCGCGTAGCGAGGGCTTGGCCTGCCCAGCCTCCCAGCGTGCGGAGTGGACGACGATGTAGAGGTAGTCGCCATAGTCATCCACCTTGGGCCGGTTCGTGTGATGGACGATGTCCTCGATGACCAGCGGATGCACGCCGCACGGCAGCAGCAGCGCGCGCACGATCTCGTCGCTCTCGGAATCGATGTCGACCCACGACATGCCGTCAGCGTCCCTCGCGACGCGCAGCGCCTCGTCGGCCGACACCTCGCTCGCGTCGCCATCGACCGCCCGGAACGCCCGGATCATCGATCCGCTCGCTTGTGGGCGCTGCGAAGCGCCAGGCGCGACGTCGTGGTGTGGATGCGAACCGTGTCCTCGAGACGCCTCGCGTAGCCGCCGCCCAGTGTCGAGACCACGGCGATCCCGCGTGCCGCGCACCCTTCGATCACGGCCCGGTCGCGCGCCTCCAGACCCTCGAACGACAGCGAGAGCCCGCCGAGCTGGTCGTCGTGATAGGGGTCCGCGCCTGCCTGATAGAGCACGAGCTGCGGCGCGAACGCCCAGACGCGCTCGAGCGCTGGCGCCAGCGCCCCGAGATACTCCGCGTCGCGCGTCCCATCGGCGAGCCCGACGTCGAGCGTGCTCGGCGGCTTGACCGCCGGATAGTTGTTCTCCTGATGCACCGAGAGCGTGAACACCCGCGGCTCCGTCGCGAAGATCGCCGCAGTGCCGTTGCCGTGGTGCACATCGAGGTCGACCACCGCCACGCGCTGCACCAACCCCTCCTCGAGCGCCGCGCTCGCTGCGACCGCCAGGTCGTTGTAGAAGCAGAAACCCTCGGCGTGACCCGCGTAGGCGTGGTGCAGTCCGCCGCCCACGTGCGCGCAGGCGCCCTGCTCGAGCGCGATGCGGGTCGCCAACCAGGTGCCGCTCGCCTGGAGGCCGAAGGCCGCGAGTACGTCGGGGGACAGCCGCATCTCCGAATAGGCGGTCCGCTCGGTCAGGCGGAGGGCCTCGAGATCATCGAGATACTCGCGGGCATGGGCTCGTTCGAGCAGCGAGCGTGGGGCCGGTGGCGGCGTCTGCGCCTGCCCGGGCTCGAGATCGCCCGCGGCCTCGAGCGCCGCGATGACCCCCGCGTATTTGGCGGTCGGGAAGACATGAAGCCCGATGTCACATCGGTACAGGGCGGAGTGGACCACGGCCGGGGCATGCATGGCCGCGATGGTCGGTCGGGGCGCGCCGGGAAGCAAGGGGGCGTTATCATCGATGCCCCATGGACCCCACCCGGCCTTCCGCCCGCCCGCCTCTCGCTCTTCTCGCCGACGCGCTCTCGCGTCGGCGCGCGGCGCAGTTCGACCTGCGCGCGAGAGCCGCCTTGATATTGTTGGCGCTGCTCGTCTCGGCCTTCACGTACTGGCAGGTGCGAGTGCCGCTTGATGGCGCGGTTCGCGCGGGCGGCGTCGATGCGGGCGCTGCACGACTTGCCCTCGCGCTGGCCAGCGGCTCCATCCTCGCCGCCGCCCTCGCCTTCGAGCGGCACATGGCACTCCTTCGCCGAGCCCCCGGACCCGAGTGGCTGGCGCTGCCGATCGAGCCCACCCAGGTGCTCGCTCATCTGAGAGGCGAGTCACGCCTCGCCGCCGCCCTGGCCCTGGTCCCGATGGCGGCCTCGATCCTGGCTGGCGTCGGATTGCTCCCGACCTGGGTGCTGCTGCTCGCGGCCGCGGGCGCGGTGCTGGGCTGGCTCGAATCGACGAGGACCGCGTGTGCGATCGCGCAGCGATTCTCGGCGAGACGCTCGAAGAGTGAGCAATCGTTGCCCACAGCGACGCGGCTGTTGGTGGACCGTGCGATCGCGTCGTCCCCGCGCGGGCGTGCGGAGGCCTCGTGGCGCGCGCGGACCCCAGCCTCGGCGCTGGGCGCGCTCGACCGGCTCGCCAGTCGTCGTCACGCGCCATCTCGGACGCGCCTGATCGCAGCGGGAGTGTTCGCCCTGCTCGCGGTGCTCGCATGGTCGAGCGGTGCACCGCCTCTTCTGCGGCGGGCACAGTCATTCATCGGGTTCATGCTCGTCGCCGCTTCGCTCGGAACGTGGGCGATCGCCCGCGCCGGCGACCTTCCGGCCAGCTTCCATCGACCCTTGCCGATTCGCCCGCGCGATGCGTGGTGGGCACGCGCCACGCCGATCGCGATCGCCCTGACGCTGCTGGCGGCGGTCGCCGCGATCGCCGCGGCGCTGACCGGCGCCGCCGGGCTCGGCGGGATCGCGGCGATCTGGCCGGCACCCGCCCTGGCGGCCGCGCTGCTCGGACTTCATCACGGGCTCACGCTGCCCTCGCACGCCTCGACCGCCGAGAACCTCTACATCGGATGGCTCGGCGTGATGCTCGCGGCGAGCTGGATGATCCCGCTCCTCGGCTGGGTCGTGCTCGTGGCCGCGCTCGCCCACTCGCTGCGGCGCCTGCCTCGCGGCACGCATCCGGAGTCCCTCGGATGCTGAGCGTTCGAGCCCTCACCCGTCGCTACGATGAGCGCCCCGCGCTGGATGGCGTCAGCTTCGAGGTGCGCCCGGGCGAGATCGTCGGACTGCTCGGCGCCAATGGTGCGGGCA
>JAYWEM010000016.1:0-49933 GCA_043779265.1 bacterium
ATCTACCACGGGCGCATCGTCACGATCCTCAAGCCGGACGCCAGCGACGAGCAGTTCGGGCTGGCGATGGCAGGCGAGCTCGCCGAGGCGGCTCACGCGTGAGCGGCCGGGCCGACCTGCTCAAGAGCGTGCAGGAACAACTGCGCGAGGTCGGTATCCCGCGCCTCGTGATCGGTCTGTTCCTGGCGATCCTGTTCGCGATCGCCGTGGCGAAGCAGATGGATGTGCCGGGCCTCGTCACCGACTCGCTGCTGCGCGTCGGCCGCAATGGCCTGCTCGTGCTGGCGCTGCTGCCCGCCGTGCAGGGCGGCGTCGGGCTCAACTTCGGCCTGCCGCTCGGCATCCTGTGCGGGCTGGTGGGCTGCGTCACCGCGCTCGAGCTGAAGATCGTCGGCTGGCCCGGGCTGGCCGCCGCCGCCGCCATCGGCATGCTGCTCGCCGCCCCGGTCGGCGCGGGCTACGGCTGGCTTCTCAACAAGACGCGCGGCCAGGAGATGATGGTCGGCACCTATCTCGGGTTCGCGGCCGTCTCATTCATGAGCATCTTCTGGGTGCTGGCGCCCTACCGCGATCCGTCGCTGGTGTGGGCGATCGGCGGCAAGGGGCTGCGCACCACGCTGACGCTGGCCGGCGGCTTCGATAAGTTGCTCGACAAGCTGTGGGCGTTCGAGATCGCGGGGGTCACGGTCCCCACCGGAACGCTGCTGATGTTCGCCTTCATGTGCCTGCTCGTGTGGCTGTTCTTCCGCTCGCGCGCCGGGATCAGCATCAGTGCCGCCCGCAGCAATCCGCGCTTCGCCCGCGCCGCCGGCATCTCCGATTCGAACACACGCATCCAGGCGACCATGATGAGCACGATGTTGGGCGCGTTCGGAATCGTGATCTTCGCGCAGAGCTACGGGTTCATCCAGCTCTACACGGCGCCTCTGCTCATGGCGTTCCCGGCCGTCGCGTGCCTGCTGATCGGCGGCGCCGCCGTCTCGCGCGCCACGATCACCCACGTCGTGGTCGGCACCGTACTGTTCCAGAGCATCCTCACGGTGGCACTGCCGGTCACCCAGCAGGTCATCGAGGGCGACATCAGCGAGACTGCGCGGCTCATCATCCAGAACGGCATGATCCTCTACGCGCTGACGAGGCGGAACGACTGATGAGCGCGCCCGCGCCGGTGACCCCGAAGCGCCGCGGCCCCGACTGGGGTTCGATCGCCGTGCCCATGTTGTTCTTGGTGCTGTGCCTGTTCGGCATCTGGGTCGCCGAGATCTCGCCGCAGTACCTGATGCGCGAGATGCTGGCGCGCTTCAGTCGCAACGCCCTGCTCGTGATGTCGCTGCTCATCCCCATCCTCGCCGGGCTCGGGCTCAACTTCGGCATCGTCATCGGCGCCATGGCCGGCCAGATCGCCGCGATCATCGTCACGTTCCTCGGCATCGGCGGCATCGGTGGCTTCGCGCTGGCGTGGGTGATCGCAACGCCGATCGCACTCGTGTTCGGGGTGGGCACCGGCCATCTGTTCAATCGTGCCAAGGGCCGCGAGATGGTGACCGGACTGATCGCCGGGTTCTTCGCCAACGGCATCTACCAGCTCGTGTTCCTTTTCATGGTCGGCTCGCTGATCCCGATCGTCGCGCCCCAGCTCATCCTGCCGCAGGGATTCGGGCTGCGGAACACGGTCGACCTGCTCGGCATCCAGTACGCGCTCGATGACCTGGTGCCGATCAAGATCATGCTCGAGAGCTCGCGGGTGCGCGTCCCGCTCATGACCATCGTGGTGATCGGACTGTTCTTCCTGTTCAACCAGTTCTTCCTGCGCACCAAGCTGGGCCAGGAACTCCGCGCGATGGGTCAGGATCCGCACATCGCGGCCAACTCCGGGATCGCGGTGGATCGCAATCGCATCATCGCCACGGCGCTGAGCACGCTGTTCGCCGCGTGGGGGCAGCTGCTGTTCCTGCAGAACATGGGAACGCTCAACACCTACAGCTCGCACGAGCAGGTGGGCATGTTCTCGATCGCGGCACTGCTCGTCTCGGGAGCGACGGTGACGAAGGCCACCGTGTGGCAGGCGGTGATCGGCACGCTGTTGTTCCACACGCTGTTCGTCGTCTCGCCGCTGGCGGGCAAGGCCTTGGCGGGTGACGCGCAGATCGGCGAGTACTTCCGCGTGTTCGTCGCCTACGCCGTCATCACGATGGCGCTCGTCCTGCACGCCTGGCAGGGCCGCAAGAAGAAGTAGCGGCGGCTCACACGCCTCTCGATGTCCGGAAATCGCCCAATCCGGACTCCTCCAGCCGTTTCGGGGCATCCTGCACGCCCCAGTGGACCGCAGGCGCCTCGCGTCCTAGCATCGGGGCCAACGGAGAGACCATGCCCACACGATCCCTGCTTGTCGACACCCACGGGCGGACGGTCCGCGACCTGCGACTGTCCATCACCGATCGCTGCAATCTGCGGTGCGTCTACTGCATGCCGGCCGAGGGTATGCCGTGGCTGCCCAAGGACCACCTGCTGAGCTTCGAGGAGCTGACGCGGCTGGCCCGTGTCGCCATCGAGTGCGGGGTCGAGGGCATCCGGCTGACCGGCGGCGAACCCACCGTTCGAGCCGAACTGCCGAGCCTGGTGCGCATGCTCAACGAGCTGAAGCCCGACCTCGACCTGAGTCTCACCACCAACGGCCTCAAGTTGGTCGAGATGTCGACGGCGCTTCGCGAGGCTGGCCTCGTGCGCATCAACGTCAGCCTCGATACGCTGGATCGCGAGCGGTTCCATCGCCTCGCGCGCCGCGACCGTCTGAGCGAGGTGTTGGCCGGACTCGCGGCCGCCAAGCAGGCCGGCTTCGCGCCGATCAAGCTGAACACCGTGCTCATGCGCGGCTTCAACGACGACGAGGTGCTGCCACTCGCCCGCTGGGCTCGCGACGAGGGCTTCGAGCTGCGCTTCATCGAGTGGATGCCGCTCGACTACCAGCGCCAGTGGGACCGCGCCAAGCTGGTGCCCGCCGATGAGATCCTCGCCACGCTGGCCTCGGAGTTCGACCTCGAGCCCTCGGCCGATGACGACCCGAGCGCACCGGCGCGCACGTTCCGCTATCGCGACAACGGTGTCCGCGTCGGCGTGATCGCCTCGGTCACGCGGCCGTTCTGCGGCCAGTGCGACCGCATCCGGCTCACCGCCGACGGCCAGCTCCGCACCTGCCTGTTCAGCAATCGCGAGTACGACTTCCGGGGCCTGATGCGCTCGGGCGGGGATGACGATGCGATCGAGGCGCTGCTGCGCTCGGCGGTGCACCGCAAGGAGCCGGGCCACTTGATCGGGCAAGCGGCGTTCGTCCAGCCCGAGCGGGGCATGAGCGCCATCGGCGGCTGATCCGGAGTACAGGCCCGCGGAATCGCTGCGGCCGCGCCGGGATCGCGATCAGGCCGTCTGGCCCTTCACGTCCGAGAGGTCCGGCCGCTCACCGAGGAACATGACCTCCTCCTCGAGCTCGACCGAGAAACTCTCGCGCACCCGCGCCTTCATGATCTCGGCCAGCGTCAGGACATCCTTCGCCGTCGCATGCCCGGCGTTCACCAGGATGTTGGCGTGCTTCTCGAACACCATCGCGTCGCCGACGCGCAGGCCGCGACAGTCGCAGGCATCCAGCAGCGCTCCGGCGGGGATGCGATGCGTGCCGGGCGAGTGCGGCAGCCCCGGCACCTGGAAACCCGGCGGCAGGTTCTTGAAGTACGAGCCCGCGGTCGGTTCCTGACGCCACTGCGGGTGCTTCACGCGGCGGATCTCGAGCTTCTCCTCCATCTCCTGTTGGATCGCGGCACGGTCCCCCGGCTCGAGCTCGATGACGCAGCTGAGCAGCGCATGCGCTTCTCGCTTGAGTCGGGAGTCGCGGTAGCCGAACTCGAACCACGTCTTCGGCTCGGTCGTGACGCGCTCGCCATCGAGCGTGGCGATCGAGGCCTCGATCATGCGCGTGCCGATGTCCTGGCCGTAGCAGCCGGCATTGCCGTAGACCGCGCCCCCGACCGATCCGGGGATCCCCGAGGCGTAGGCGAGTCCGGCGAGAGAGCGGTCGCGGCAGACTTCGATGAACCCGAGGAAGTCCGCGCCGCCACCGACCTGTGCCGCACGTCCATCGAACTCGATGCTGGCGCAGCGATTCACCACCGTGAGCCCCTTCAGCCCGGAGTCCGACACGAGCAGATTGCTGCCGCCGCCGACCAGATGGACCTCGATGCCGAGCGTGTGCGCGATGCGCAGTGCGCCGACGAGGTCGTCGGGGCTGGTGGGCACGACGAAGTACTCGGCCGGGCCGCCGACTCGGAAGGTCGTGTGATGCCGCATGGGCTCGGCGAGTCGCAGCGAATCACCGAGCTTCTGGCGCAGACGCTGCTCGATCGTGGGTGTGTGGAGGGTCATGAGCGGCGCAGCATCGCGTCAGGGCCGAGGAGGGTCAAACGCGGCGCGAGTCGAGGCGTCCACCTCGGACGGTCGCGCCGATCACCAGCCCGGCGCTCACCAGCACCAGGTTCTTGATGATGTACTGCCCCTCGAGTGTCGGCGCATACGGCACGTGCGTGAAGCACAGCTCCGGGAAGAACAGGAGCGGCGTCACCGTGCCGAGCATCTGCGTCCACAACAGGAGCAGCGTGAATCGCATCGCGACACCGCTCAGGAGCCCGAGTCCGATCGCGACCTCCCATGCCGCGAGCACCGGCAGCGCGGTCGTGGCGGGGACCAGTCCGAACGACAGCTTCGCGATGGTGTCGGCGGCCAGCGTCTGCGCCGGGCTCAGGCCGGGGAAGAACTTGAGCGCTCCGAACCACACGAACACGAGGCCCAGACTCAGGCGCAGCGCGAGGATGCCGTGGCGGGCCATCCAACGGGCGGCCGCTTCATCGAATCGTTCGGCGACTTCCGGCAATCGGGACACGAGGACCTCGCGGGAGCGGGACGGGCGGTTCGGCTCGCGCCCGATGCTCGCCACGCCGGGCCCGTGGCGCAAGCGAGCCCGACTGCCGCTACACTGCGGTCTGACGCGGCATCAGGCCGCGGCGATCCCAGGGAGGTGCCGCATGGCATTGGAGATCCGCTACTGCGTGAAGTGAAACTACATGCCCCGAGCTGCCAGGTTGGCAGCTGAGATCAAGCAGGCGCGTGGCATCGAAGCGACGCTCCTGCCCGGCAGTGGTGGTGAGTTCGAAGTGAGTCTCGACGGCGCGCCGATCTTCTCGAAGAAGGCGCTCGGGCGATTCCCCGAGACCGAAGAGGTCCTGGCGCAACTGCCGACGAGCTGACGTGCCGGTGGGGCGGCGGCATCAGCCCGCCGCCCCGCCCTTCTCCAGGCGCAGCGCGAAACGCCGCTCGCCGTCGGGCTCGAACACGATGGCATCGCCGACCGCGAGTTCCCGCTCGCGACACCACTTCATCATCCCCGGCAGCTTCGGCGAGCGCGGCCGGAACACCCACGAGCCGTACTGGATGTCGGTCTCGAACTCCCAACCGAGATCGGTCGCGATCGTGATCGGCCGCACCTCATACGGCCGCGGCGCGTCGGATGGGCCGCGCGGTCCGATGGCGTCCGAAGGGAAGCACTCGAGGATGTCCCACAGCGGAACATTGCGCTGGGTGAACGTCCACAGGTCCTCGGTCGTCCGGATCGCGATCCGCGCCGCGCTCATCAGGCGGTCTCGCCGCTCGCCCGCGACACGCGCGGCCGCGGGCGCTTCTCGACGTCGCGCAGGAGCGAGTACCACTCGCCGCCCAGTCGGCCCACCGCAGCCAGCTTGAGCGCATCGATGCGGCCGTCGCTGAGCATGGAGTCGTCGACGTGCGCCCACACCACTTCGCCCACGATGAGCACGCTGTTGCCCAATGGGATCTCGCGATGGAGCACGCACTCGAGATGCAGCGGAGACTCCGCGACGCGCGGCGCCTTCACCCGTTCGGCAGGCGCCTCGGTCAGGCCCGAAGGCCCGAACTCCGAGGTGCCGCGCGGCCACTCGCCTGCCGTCTGGACCATCGCATCGAGCAGTGGCTCGCTCACGATGTTCACCACGAACTCGCGCGTCTGCTGGATGTTGCGCAGCGTGTCCTTGGGATCCCCCGAGCGCTCGTTGATCGCGATCGACAATAGAGGCGGCACGCTCGAGATCGCATTGAAGAACGAGAACGGCGCCAGGTTCGTGTGGCCGTCGGTGGCGCGCGTCGAGACGAACGCGATCGGTCTGGGGATGACGGCCGAGATGAGGAATCGATAGAGATCGGGGCCGGGAACGAGTCTGGGGTCGAGGTCCATATGGCCATCCTAGCCGCCGGGGCCGTCGGCCCGAAACAAAGCGAGCCGGGGTCCGTGGACCCCGGCTCGCCTGCTGTCGTCAGGTCAGTGGCTGGAGACGATGACCGCCGCGAACACCGGATCGAACTCGGCGCCACGGTGGGCGAAGCGGCTGGCCGCATCGGCCGGCATCTTCTCGAGCGTCACCTTCATCTGCTTGACCGACTTGCCACGCTGCACCTTGTACGTGACGGCGCTGCCGACGCTGCACTCGGCCTTGGACTCGCACATCTCACGCGACTTCTTGTCCGCGAGGTCGTAGCCGTTGACGGCGAGCACGATGTCGCCCGTCTTGAGACCGGCCTTCTGGGCCGGGCTGTTCTTGGCGATGTCCGCAACCGTGATGGTGCCGGACGCCGAGCGCTCGAGCCACGCCCCTGCCCAGGCGTTGCTCGCCGAGGTCTTGGACGAGCTGCACGAGGACTTGCTGGCTGCGGCCGTGGCCTTGCTGTCACCCGAGCAGTGTGCGCCACCCGCGAATGCGGGCACCGCGAGCGCCAGGGCGAAGAGGGCTGCGGCTGAAGCCGTGAGCTTCTTCTGCATGAGAGCCTCCGGAAGCGAAAGTGGAAGTGACGGCCAGGAATGAGCCGGGCATGTGGCCCAGCGCTGAGGCGATGTTCGGCCCGGGAAGCAGGGCGAATCCAGACTGCTCCGACCAGCGGGCCCCATGCAAGCACGAACGGACCAGCGCAGTGTGACTCGTCAACTCCGCGTCCAGCCCATGTCCCGCCCACGTGCGCGGGAGGGGGTGCTCGCGTAGTGTCCCTCGGCTCGTGACCCGCTCCCACCGAGATCCCAGCCTGCCTGTCACCACCCGCGAAGTCGTCCTCGCGTGGTGGCCGCTCGCCGCGAGCTGGCTGCTCATGGGGCTCGAGTTGCCGCTGGTCTCCGCGATCGTCGCGCGGCTGCCGGATGCGAAGCTGCAGCTCGCGGCCTTCGGCGGCGTCGTGATGCCCGTCGCGCTGCTGATCGAGGCGCCCGTCATCATGTTGCTCTCGGCCTCGACCGCGCTGTGCCGCGACATGGCCTCGTACGCCATGGTCTCTCGGTTCATGTGGAGGTTGGGGGTCGCCTGCTCGGCGGTGCACGCGCTGGTGGCGTTCTCGCCGCTCTACGATCTCGTCGTCGTCCCACTGCTCGGCGTGCCCGAACCGGTTCGCGAACCCGCACGGCTCGGACTGCAGATGATGGTGCCGTGGTCGATCGCCATCGCCTACCGCCGCACCCAGCAGGGCGTGCTGATCCGCACCGGCGACTCGCGCGCCGTCAGCATCGGCACCGCGGTCCGGCTGATCGCCAACATCGCCGTGCTGTCCGCGGCGCTGATGTGGCCCAAGCTGCAGGGCGCCACCATCGGGGCGCTCTCGGTCACGTTCGGCGTCATCGCCGAGGCGCTGTTCGTCCGCGCTCGCGTCCGCCCGGCGATCGCGCGCGGAGCATTGCCCGCCATCGATGGCTCGAGGCCGCCGCTCGATGCCGCCGCGTTCATGCGCTTCTATCTGCCGCTCTCGATCACGCCGGTCATCATGTTCCTCGGCATGCCGATCTCGACCGCGGCGATGACGCGCATGCCGCTGCCCATCGACTCGCTCGCGGCATGGCCCGCCGTCACGGGGCTGCTGTTGACGTTGCGCAGCACCGGCTTCGCGTTCAACGAGGTCGTGGTCGCGCTGCTCGACCGGCCGGGCGCGGTGGAGAAGCTGCGCGCGTTCGCCTCGCGCCTCTCGCTGACGCTCACCGCACTCGTGCTGCTGGCCGCGATCCCCATGATCGGCGGCTGGTGGTTCGAGCACGTCTCGGCGCTGCCGCCCGATGTCATCGGACTCGCGATCATGGCGCTCGCCGCGGGCGTGCCACTGCCCGCGCTGTCGGCCTACCAGAGCCTCTATCAGGGGACCCTGGTGCACGCGCATGCGACCCGGGCGGTGACCGAGTCCGTCGCACTGCAGCTGCTCGCGAGTTCATCCGTGCTGCTGTGGTGCGTCCGGAGTCAGCCGGGCCCGGGCATCATCTGCGCCGTCGGCGGCTTCACCGTGGGCGCCAGCATCCAGATGCTGTGGGTGTGGCGCCGAGCGAGGCGATTGAAGCTGGCGTGACGAGGCGGGGTGGCGGCTGCCGCAGTCAACGGCAGCCCCCTCCCCGCTGCATTCCTCAGCGACTCGGCAGCACCTTCGGCTTGGCGGGCACGACCGCCGGCACCTGCGCCTCGCTCACCATGCGATTGAAGCGCGCGACGTCCTCGTCCAGCAGACGCCGGTAGGTGGCGAGTTGCGCCTCGATCTTGGCCGACAGATCGGCGTGCACGTCGAGCGACTGCGCGGTCGGGCGGGCGTCCGCGCTGCCGACCGTGCTGGCCAGCGTCGCCAACTTGTCGTCGAGCCGGACCGGGAAGTTGAGCGGGTCCTGATTGCTCTTCGACTTGGTCTGGTGCAGCGCCTCCTCCACCGCGGTCAGCCGCTTGCCGATGGCTTTGGCGGAGTCCTCGAGCGCTCCGGTCTTGTCGGCGCGCTTGGCGCGTTCGATTGTGGCGTCGAGGTCGCGGCGAAGCGCGCGGATCGAGGCGACCGCGTCGTGTGCCCGCGTGAACTGGTCGCGGATCGTGACGAGCAGCGCGTGCTGGCTGCGAAAGTCCTCGTCGCTCGTCTCGAGGCGCGGGTCCTTGATGACCGCGATCGGCTGCAGCAGCTCGCGCTCGCCCACCTGGAGCCGTGCGGTGTAGCGACCCGGCACCGCCGTCGGAGCATCGGGCGTGCCGGCCCACAGCACGGTGCCCTCGAGGCGGAACGCGGCACGCTCGCGCAGGTTCCACACGAACGAGTTGGCACCGACCCGTGCCGGCACCTTGTCGCCGGTGCGTGTCTTGTCGGTCGTATCGGCGAACACCTCGCCCTTGCGATCCCACGCGCGCACCACGCGATTCTGCGAATCGAGGATCTCGAGCGTCACGGGGATGCTGTCGGCGGGCGCGGTCTTCAGCGTCCAGCGGATCACTGCTCCGGGCGCGGGATTGGTGCCGGCATCGGTGCGAGTCACGCTGGCACTCGCGAATCGCACCGCCGTCGCGGGTGCGAACAGATGCGCCTGGCTCTTGGCGACATCGGGCGTCAGCTGCCGCAGCGGCGTCACGTCGTCGAGGATCCAGAACGAGCGGCCCTGCGTCGAGATGCAGACGTCGTCGCCCTTCACGAGCAGATCGGTGATCGGCACGGTCGGCAGATTGCGCTGCAGGCTCTGCCAGCGCTGACCGGCATCGAACGACACCCACGCCCCGGTCTCGGAGCCCGCGTAGAGCAGGCCCTTGCGCACCGGGTCCTCGCGCACCACCCGCACGAAGCTGTTCGCGGGCAACCCCGAGGTGATCCGGTTCCACGACTTGCCATAGTCGCGCGTCACGTACACGTACGGCGCGAAGTCATCGAGCTTGTAGCGCACCGCCGTGATGAAGGCCGTGCCCGGCTCGTGCGGCGAGGCGTCGACGGAGTTGATCTGGCTCCACTCCGGCAGACCGCTCGGCGTCACGTCCGTCCACGTCGCGCAGCCATCTCGCGTCACGTGCACGCGGCCGTCATCCGAGCCCGCCCACCACAGCCCCGCCTGCTTGGGGCTCTCACTCAGCGAGAAGATGGTGCAGTAGTACTCGACGCTCGTGTTGTCCTTGGTGATCGGTCCGCCCGATGCGCCCAGCTTGCTCGGGTCGTTGCGCGTCAGGTCGGGACTCACGGCGGTCCAGCTCTGGCCGTCATCGGTGGAGCGGAACAGGCGGTTGCCCGCGGCGTAGAGCGCCGAGGGATCATGCTTGGAGAACACGATCGGGAAGTTCCACTGGAAGCGGTGCTTCATCCCCTCGACGCCATGGCCGAGGGCGATGTCGGGATAGACCGTGACCTCGCGCTGCTGCTGCGTGCGCAGATCGATGCGCGACAGATAGCCGAGATAGCAGCCGGCGAACACGATCTGCGGGTCCTTCGGGTGCGGCGCCACCCAGCCGCTCTCACAGCCGCCGACGGCGAACCAATCCTGACGCTCGATGCCGAAGCCGGTGGTGCGCGACGGGATCGACACGGTGCTGTTGTCCTGCTGACCGCCATAGAGCCGGTAAGGGAACTGGTCGTCGGCGGCGACGCGATAGAACTGGGCGGTCGGCTGATTGCCGAGCGTCGACCAGTTGCGGCCACCATCCAGCGTGACCTCGGCGCCGCCATCGTCGCCGAGCACCATGCGCTGCGGATCCTCGGGCGCGATCCACAGGTCGTGGGTGTCACCATGCCCGACCGAGACGCCCTCGAACGTCCTCCCGCCATCCTTGGAGCGGTGCAGCGAGACATTGAGCACGTAGAGCCGATCGGGATCCACCGGGTCGGCGGTCAGCCGATTGTAGTACCAGGCGCGCTGGCGCAGCTTGCGCTCCTCATTGACGCGCTGCCACGAGCGGCCCGCGTCATCGGAGCGGAACAACCCGCCCTCCTCGGCCTCGACCATCGCCCACACGCGATCGGGCTTGGCCGGCGAAACCGTGACGCAGATCTTGCCCAGCATGCCCTTCGGCAGACCATTGCCCTCCTGCCCCGTCAGCTTGGTCCATGTGTCGCCGCCATCGGTGCTCTTCCACAGGCTCGAACCCGGCCCGCCGCTCTCGAACGTCCACGGCTTGCGCACCACCTGCCAGAAGCCCGCGTAGAGGATGCGCGGATTGGTCGGGTCCATGGCGAGGTCGCTCGCTCCCGTCTTCGCATCGACGAACAAGATGCGGCTCCAGGTGCGACCGCCGTCTCGGGAGCGGTAGATGCCACGCTCCTCATTGGGTCCGAACACGCGGCCCTGTGACGCGACGTAGATCACGTCGGGGTCCTTGGGATGGATGCGGACACGCGAGATCTGGCTGGTGCGCTCGAGCCCGAGGTGACGCCAGGTGCGACCGGCATCGGTCGAGCCGTACACGCCGTCGCCATGCGAGACGTTGCCGCGGATGGGCGTCTCGCCCATGCCGACCACGATCACGTTGGCGTCGCTCGCCGCGACGGCGATCGCACCGACCGATCCGGTGCCGAAGCTCGAGTCCGCGAGGCTCTGCCAGCTCGCACCGTCATCCATCGTGCGCCAGACGCCGCCGCCGGTCGCGCCCATGTAGAAGAGTCGCGGCTCGCCGGGCACGCCTGCCACGGCCGTGACGCGCCCACCTCGGAACGGTCCGATCGAGCGCCACTGGAGCGCCGACAAGAGCGCCGGGTCGTAGGCGGGCGCGATCGTGCCGGTGTGGGCCGGGGCTGCGGCCCTCGTCGCGGCAGGGCGCTGCGCCAGCGCTGCGTCGTGAGGAGACAGCAGCATCACGAGAACGAACAGCAGGAGGCGGTGTCGCACGGGGATCCTCCGGAGCCGACGCGTCAGCGCGGCAGATGGAAACCGACACCGGGGCCGATGGGCAGCCCCAGCATGTGGAAGGCAATGAGCAACAAGGTCCACGAGACGAAGAACACGATCGAGTACGGGATCATCAGCGTGATCAACTGGCCGACACCGGCGTCGGGACGGTAGCGCCGCATCGTCGCCAGCACGAATGGCACATAGGGCATCAGCGGTGTGATCACATTGGCGCACGAGTCGCCGATTCGGAACGAGACCTGCGTCGCCTCGGGGGTGAAGCCCAGCAGCGCGAACATGGGCACGAACACCGGGGCGAGAATGGCCCACTTGGCGCTGGCCGAGGTCATCAGCAGGTTCATGCCGCCCGAGAACACGACCAGCGCGACGAGCAGCGCGGTGCCGCCGATCCCGGCCGCGCGCAGCCCCTCGGCGCCGCCGATGGCGAGCAGTGCTCCCAGATTGGACCACGAGAACCAACTGGCGACCTGCCCGGCGATGAACGCCAACACGAGGAACGGTCCCATCGTGCCCATCACCTCGCCGCTCATGCGCGCGACATCGCGATCGGAGCGGATGCTGCCGGTGGCGATGCCGTAGGCGAGGCCCGGCAGG
Source organism: bacterium (assembly GCA_043779265.1). GTDB lineage: Bacteria > Eisenbacteria > RBG-16-71-46 > RBG-16-71-46 > RBG-16-71-46 > CADEFY01. Next base: position 12,305 of record JAYWEM010000016.1, read on the forward strand.
AAGAACAGCACGGAGATGAGCACGACCATGCTGTCGAAGAACGGCTTGAGCGCCGAGATGCCGGTCGCATCGGGGGCGCGCAGCGGCGCCCCGGCGGGCACGACGAGCAGCGCGACGACGGTGCACCCGGCCAAGGCCGCGCCCAACGCCCAGCGCAGACCGCGCTGCTCACCCACCGAGATCGGCTGGGCCTCGCCCGAGCCCACGCCCTTCCAGGGTCCCAACCGCGGCTCGATGATCCGATCCGTGACCCAGGTCCCGAGCCAATGAGCAGGGGCGTCGCCGCCATCAGGAAGAACCAGTTGCCGAGGATCTCGACGGTGTAGCCCGGCAGCAGCTTCGAGCTGTCGATGGCGGATTGCGTCAGGCCGACGAGCAGCACATCGAGCGGATTGGGCAGCAGGTTGGCGCTGAAGCCGCCCGCGACGCCAGCGAACGCCGCCGCGATCCCCGCGAGGGGGTGGCGTCCGGCGGCCACGTAGAGCAGGGCCGCGACCGGCGGCAGGATGACGATGCCGGCGTCCGCCGCGAGATTGGCGAGGATGCCGACGCACACGACGGTCGGCGTCAGCCATGCCTTCGGTGCCTTCACGACGAGCGCGCGCATCGTGACGCCGATCAGGCCGCTCGCCTCGGCGACACCGATCCCGAGCATCGCCACCAGCACGGTGCCGAGCGGCGCGAACCCCGTGAAGTTGCGCACGGTCTCGGTCAGGATGCGGCGGATGCCATCGGTCGAGAGCAGGTTCACCGCGGCCAGCGTGCTCCCGTCGGACGGGTGCACTGCCTGCCACCCGAACCGCGCGCCGAGCCACGAGGCGAGCAGGGTCAGCACGGCGATGACGGCGAAGATGGTGATCGGGTCGGGGAGTCGGTCGCCGGCGCGAGGAGACCTCGACGAGGGCTGACATCCTGCCGATCGGGCTGGGGCATGGGGAGCGCATACTGCGGGCGCCACCAACGCGCTTCAAGAGGGACCTTCCCAGCGCGACATGAGGTTTGACGATGCCTGCCCCCGCTCCCACCATGCCGTTCACGATCACTCGATCCCCACGGAGAGGAACCGCATGAGTCACGGCAAGAAGATGGCCATCCTGGTCGGCGGCGGGCCGGCCCCCGGTATCAATGCCGTGATCGGCGCGGCGACGATCCGCGCCTGCCTCGAGGGCATCGAGGTGATCGGGCTCGAGGACGGCTTCGAGTGGGTGATGCAGGGCGACATCGACCACTCGCGCCCGCTCACCATCGAGGGAGTGAGTCGCATCCACTTCCGCGGCGGCTCCAACCTGGGCACCTCGCGCGCCAACCCGACGAAGGACCCCGAGCACCTCGAGAACACGGTGCTATCCCTGCTGCGGATGGGTGTGACCGACCTGGTGACGATCGGCGGGGATGACACGGCCTACTCCGCTCTCTGCCTCGAGAGGCAGTCCCAAGGTCGCATCGATGTCGTGCACGTGCCCAAGTCGATCGACAACGACCTCGACCTGCCTCCCTACGTGGACACGTTCGGCTTCCAGACGGCCCGCCATCTCGGCGTCGAGCTGGTGAAGAACCTGCTCGTCGATGCCAAGACCACCTCGCGCTGGTACTTCGTGATCGCCATGGGCCGCAAAGCGGGGCACCTGGCGCTCGGCATCGGCAAGGCCGCCGGCTCGACGCTGACGCTGGTAGCCGAGGAGTTCCAGCAGCGGCCCATCCGACTGAAGACGCTCACCGACACGCTCGTCGGCGCCATCCTCAAGCGGCTGACGACCGGGCGCCGCGACGGCGTGGCGGTGATCGCCGAAGGCGTCGTACTCGACCTCGACCCGAAGGACCTGGCGCTGCTCGAGGACGCCGAGCGCGACGCGCATGACCACCTGCGCATCGCCGAGGTCAACATCGGCGAGATCCTCAAGCACGCGGTCGAGACGCGACTCAAGGACTTCGGCATCAAGTCGACCATCGTCGCCAAGAACATCGGCTACGAGCTGCGCTGTGCCGACCCGATCGCACTCGACATGGAGTACGCCCGTGACCTGGGCTATTGCGCCGCCAAGTACCTACTGCAGGGCGGCAACGGCTCGGTCGTCACCATGCAGGCCGGGCATTTCGTGCCCGTGCCGTTCGCGCAACTGATCGACCCGGTCGACGGCCGTCCGCGCGTGCGCCTCGTGGATGTGAACTCGGCGCGCTACGCGATCGCGCGTCGCTACATGATCCGCCTGCGCCGGGACGATTTCGAGGACGCCCACGAGCTGGCCAAGTTCGCCACGACCGCGGGGTTGTCGCTCGAGGAGTTCCGCGAGGAGTTCGCCTACCTGATCGCCGACGAACCGCCGTCGTTCATCCTCGAGGGGCCCGGTAGTCCAGAGGTGGAGAGCAGCAGCGCCTGGTGAGCAGCTCGCTTAACTCCACGTCGCCTCACGCGACGATGTCGGAGATGACGCTGCTCTGCCCGCAACGTGCCGCGACTTGCTTGGGACCAGCCTCGTGGGGCGCGCTGACGGTCGAGACCACCCGCCCGAGCGAGATGACCCCGATCGATCCTGCGCCGAGGCACAGGACCACTGTCGCGCATGCGGCGAGAGGCCCGCGCCCCTCGCCGCATGCCACCGACACAGGACGGCTCAGTCGCTCACGGCGCCACCACCACGCGCGCGAGTCGGGTCCCTTCGCTGGAGCGCAGCCGCAGCACGTAGAGGCCGGGAGCAAGTCGTGCCCCGCTCGCGCCGCGTCCGTCCCACACCACCGCGTGCTCGCCGGCCTCGTGCCAGCCCTGCGCCAACCGGGCCACGCGCCGCCCTTGCACGTCGAGCACCTCGAGTCTCGCCTCGCCCGCGCGCGGCAGCGTGAACGCCACGCGCGTGCCGGCCACGACGGGGCTCGGGTGGGCGCCCGCGAGCGCGAGCACCGGCGAGCGCGCGTCGCCCTCGTCGGCCGGTCGCTGAGCGGCGGGCAGATCGGCGCTGTAGACGCCGTGTGAGAGCAAGAACAACTCGCGCACGAGGCCCTCCGCGAGCGGCGGCACCTCGAACTCGAGCTCGACGCGCTCGCCAGGCGAGAGCGTCGTGGTGAGGTTGCCCACCGAGTCGAGCGCGCCGGTCACTTCGCCGAGTGATGAGTGCACGGCCAGTCGCAGCGGCAGCTTGACGCCCGCGATGGCGTCGCTCTCGTAGAGGAACCGCGCCAGAGTGCCGATACGGTGCGCTCCCTGCGCCACCAGCTGCAGCGTGCCGGTGTGCAGCGAGTCGAGCAGCCGCTCGTCGTCGTGCTCGCGCGGATAGCGCAGCGCCGCCAATCGCCAGCCGCCCGCGCCGTCGGGCGCCTCGACCCGGATGCCGCTGTGCTGTATCACCCACGCATCGGCCGACAGCCGCGCGCCGGGGCCGCGTGCGTCGGCGGCCATCTTGGGGTTCGCGCCTGGCCCTCCCCCCTTGCCGCCGTCGCCGTCGATGAACCCGCCGCCGCCGGGGTTCGTGCCGACCGCGCCGAGTGCGCCGGGTGCGCGCGGGTCCGACGAGGCACCTGCGGCGGGCGGCGCGGTGAGGTCGACCCACAGCGTCTCGCCCGAGGCGGTCGTGTGCCCGCCGCCGCCGGCCACGAACCGGTGCGTCAGATCACCAGCGAGGCTCGACCTCACACGATGCACCGGTGTGCGCATGCCGAGCCGCACGTGCTCTCCGACCGAGTGCGCCTCGAGCCCCGGCGCATGGTCCACCGCCACCAGTCGCACCCGGTCGAGTGTGGTGTGCTCCTGCTCATCCTCTCGGATCGAGAGCCGCATGCGGCCCGCCTCCACGAGCGGCGCGTGCCGAAGGCGGTAGTCGTCGAGTGAGGCCGTGCCGGTGAGCGAACGCGACAGGATGGAGTTCTCCACCTGCCAGCCCGAGGCGGTCAGGGTCCAGGCGAACGGACAGCCACCGCCGGCGTGCTGTGTCGCCTCGTTGCTCATCACCGACCAGTTGCGGTCGCTGTCGGCGTCGTCGCGGCTGATGAGGCGGAAGTGGTAGGTGAGGTTCGGGTCGAGGCCCGGCACGTCCACGAACTGTGCCGCCCCGCTCGTGCCGGGGGTGGGCGGTGACAGCACGCGCGTGCCGTGGTCGAAGAAGTCATCGAGGGTGGCGATGGACTGCACCGCGCGGTAGCGCAGCTCGTAACGCGCCGCCCTGTTGACCGAGCCCTCGCCCTGGTCTCCTGGCGCGCTCCAGCTCAGCGTGTACGTGACCGTCGAGCCCGTGGGCGTGGTCGCGAACACCCCGAGGTCGATGGTCTGCGTCGGCGGGAGCGTGTCCCATGTGGCGAAGCTCGTTGCGGCCGCTCCCACGTTGACCCACCGCGCGATCGAGGGCACGCGCGACTCGACTCCCTGACTCAGCACGAACAGCAGGTAGTTGCCCGGCGGTGCGTGGTTGTTCGTGGAGCCCGCGGGCCAGCGCAGCGTGACCTTGTTGCCGACCTGCGAGACCACCTCGAGCGGCACATAGCGCTGGTCCTGGTTGAACGTGTGTGTCGCGGCGCCGGGACGGACGAGACAGGCCGACACGACCGGGTCCAGGCACGAGACCTTGAAGTCCTGCCCCCACGTGATGTGGTCCTGTGCGCCCACGAGGCGAGGCCGGAGCGCCGGTGAGCCCGAGTCGAACAGGTACGGCGGGCTGTACACATCGACCGAGCGCTTCACGGATTCCGGATGCGAGTCGTGCCCGCCCGCCGACAGGATGCGGCCGTCGGGCAGCAGCAGCGCGCTCGAGTGATGCGAGCGAGGCGTTGGCTGCTCGGCGAGCAGGTTCACATCACTCGCATTGGCGCCGTACCACCAACCGCGCTGGGCCCCGCTCACGTGCGTCGGGTCGAAGAGCTCGGGGCGCAGCCGCGGGACGGCATCGAGCGGGACATCACGGTAGCCGAGACTGTTGCCGCCGGTCGCGATCGCCTCGCCCGTGGGGAGCACGGTGACAGTGTGGTCGCGGCGTCCCAGCGCCATCGGGTTGACCGAGGCGGCCCACGAGGCGGACGCCAGCCCCAGTTGCAACGTGGCCGTGGTGCCAGGCGCAGGCAAGCTGCCATCGGTGAAGTGCCCGCCGCACTTCATCACGAGGTCCGGGCGCAGCATCGCGCCCGTGCCCGAGTCGTGGCCCAGCGTGCCGTCGCCGTAGTTCGACCACTGGCCGGTGGCGGGGTCGAGGCGAAGGTTGCTCGCCTGGCCGCCGAACGTGGGACCCGGCACGTACAGCTTCCCGTCGGGCCCGTTGAACATCATGTGGTAGCTGAACATGTATCGCGGCGCGCCGAACGCGGCCCACGTGCTCGCGACCGGGTCGTAGACCTCTGCCTGCATCTCGGTCAGCTCGCGCGGCTCGCGGATCGCCGCATGCCCGCGCAGCGCCTGCGGCGCCGCCCCGCGTAGGCGCCACTGCTGCTGGTTGTCGAAGAGCTCCTTCTCGTACACGGTGGCATCCCACGCGCCGCTGGCGAGCGCGCCGCCGATCACCACCACCGTGAACGGATAGGCATCGTAGTAGACCATGCTCGCACGCTTGCGTGCGGAGATGCTGGTGCTCGAAGCGGACTTGTCGACCCACCGATAGCTCGTGCCGTCGCGCTTGATCTGCAGCTCCCAGAGCTGGTCGGAGAGCGCACCACTCGACGTGATACCGCCGAACACGTAGCCGATCACATGGTCGACGCTGGCCACCTTGGTGAAGCCGGGCTTCATCGCCATCGCGTGCTGTGCCCGCGGCCCCGGAGAGGGGCTGCCGGACTCGAGCGTGGGTGTGCTCCAGGTGTGCGCCGAGCCGACGCGGCGCAGCAGATGCACGGCGCCGTCGATGGGCTCGCCGGTACCCTGGCCGCCGAACAGCACCAACATCTCCTCGTCCTCGATCCATGCCGCGGCGTGACCGCTGCGGGCGGAGGGTGCGGGGCCGGTGGTGGTTACCTGGGTCCAAGCCCAGCCGGTGGTCTGCACGAGTCGCCAGAGGTCGTCGAGTGGCTGATTTGACGCGTCCAGTCCGCCATGGACGTAGAGCGTGGTAAGAGATGATGACTTGTCGACGGCCGCGGCGTGCAGCGCGCGCGCGGGGATCGGATCGCCGCCCGGTGTCACCTGGTGCCACTCGTAGGTCTCGACACTGATGTTGTCATCGGTCCGGACCAGTTGCCAGACGTCCCTCAGGGGCGTTCCGTTTACGTCACGACCGCCGAACAGCACCGGCCGCACGCCCGACTTGGCCGACAGCGTGTGGTCCTCGCGCGCCTCGGGCCAGGGTTGTGCACCCGGTGCGAGCGTCGGCTCCCAGCCGCCGGAGAGCGTGAACAGGTAGCGTTCGATCTCGCGGCGCACGGTCCCGCCACTCTGTTGCCGCCCGCCGAACACCACCATGTGGTCGTACTTGTTGCCTCCACTCGCCAGCACCCGCCCGTCGCCCATCCCCGTCAGGTTGCCGTACCAGCGCCGGCCCGACATGGACGGGACCGCGGCCCACGTGCCGCTCTCGCGCACGAACCGCACCGCCTCGCGGTAGCCGGCGATCAGCCGCTCGTGCCCGCCCGCGAACAAGAGGTCGCCGTTGGGAAGCGCCGCATGCGAGGTGCAGAACAGGTCGAGTCCCGGGTGCGCGAGCGTGCGCGGCGTCAGGTTCTGCATGGCGTTCGCGCCCACGTCGGTCTGCGGCTTCCACATCCACAGCCCGCCGTCACCCGCGTTGAACCGCTGGTCCCATGGCCCGAACGCGAGCACCTGCGAGTGCGTGCGGCCGTAGAGCGTGTCGGCGCGTGCGATGGCCATGTGCACCGCCTGCACGCCGACGGTGGAAGCGTAGGTGGTGCCCGGCCATGGCTGGCTCGTGGTCCACACGCCGGGATGATGCGGCGTGGGCGGCGCGGCCGCAGCGGGTGTGGCGAGGAGCGGCACGAGCAATGCGGCGAGGAGACAAGACGAGACGAGCATGCGCGGGATGACGAGACGAGGACGCATGGGGACCCCCTGCACGCGCGTCGACAGGGCCGCGACGAGGTGCCGCACTCCGCGACGGCAACGGGAGCGGAGCACGGACGGCTTCCGCTGGGAAGGACGGTGTGCGGCTTGGCAAGTGGCATGCCGGGGCATCGCCTGCTCGGCCGTGACGAATCTCACCCCCGATCCGCCCGATGCGGATGATACGCTCGGGTCTGGACGGATCGCCCGGGAGGCTCAACTCATCCATGCGCAACCTCATCGCAGGCCTCGGCATCATCGCGCTGCTCCCCGCCTCGGCACTTGGTGCCGCGTGGCAGCCCGGCGGTGTCCTCGTGAGCGGTGGCCCTCAGGAAGTGCAGCGACCGTTCGTGGTCGCGGATGGCACGGGCGGGGCGTTCATCCTGTGGGCGGATTTCCGCAACCCGAACGAGCCGCTCAGCAGTCCGAAGTCCGACGTCTACTGTCAGCGCCTCACCCCGACGGGCGGCATCGCCCCGGGCTGGCCGGCCGCCGGGCTCGGCGTCGCCACGCGTCTCGGCAGCGACACCCCCTACGGTGGCGTGCTCGATGGCGCGGGCGGGTTGTTCGTGCTGTGGACCAACAGCCGCGGCGATGGCGGCGACGTGTACCTTCAGCGCATCGCATCCACCGGCACCGTCTCGCCCGGCTGGCCCGACACCGGGCGGGTGCTCAGCGCCGCGGCTGGCCGGCAGCACCACGCGAAGCTGGCGCCCGACGGCTCCGGCGGCGTGCACGTGACGTGGCTCGACGAACCCGAGTTCCCGGTGCAGGGCACCGCCTACCGCACGCACGTGCTGGCCGACGGCGCGCTCGCCCCCGGCTGGCCGGTGAACGGTCGCCGGCACCAGCCCGAGGTGGCGAGCGCCCGAGAGCCGGTCATGCTGCCGCTGTCCGATGGAGGGTTCTACGGTGCCTGGGCCGAGTACAGCCCCGACGGCTTCTACAGCGCGGCACGGTTGGTCGGCGCACGATTCGATGCGGCCGGCGGGATCGCTCCCGGCTGGCCGAGCGCGGGTGTGGAGCTTTGCCCCATGCTGCCGCGGAGCCGCACCGACCTCGTGCTCGCGAGCGACCGCGCTGGCGGCTGCTTCGCCGTATGGAGCGACGAACGCTCTGCGACCGACGACCACGACGTCTACGCCCAGCACCTGCTGCCCACCGCCACCATCGACCCACGCTGGCCGGCGAGCGGGCTGGTGCTCAGTGCGGTCCCGAACCGACCGCAGTGGGACGTGGTGGCGTGCGAGGATGGGGAGGGCGGGTTCATCGCGGCCTGGGAGGACTACCGCATCCAGCCCGCTCAGGTGCATGCGCTGCGCGTGCGTGTCGATGCCACGCACCACCCGGCGTGGCCGGCCGGCGGACTGCGGTTCGACCCCGATGACGCGTTCCAACTCGACCCGCGCATCGTGTCCGACGGGATGGGCGGCGCGTACCTCGCGTGGAACGCGCTGAAGCTCGTCTACGAGGTGCATGCGCAGCACCTGGACGGGCTGGGGCGGCCCGCCCCCGGCTGGCCCGAGGGGAGCGTGCGGGTGTTCGACCACCCGGCATACCAGAACATCGTCGCGCTCGACGGCGACGGGTACGGCGGTGCCATCCTGGCGTGGGAGGACACGCGTAACGGAGCGCCAGCGGGTTTCTACGACATCTACGCGCAGCGCTACCTGCGCGACGCCCTGGTCTCGGTGCGCGTCTCGCTCGTGCGCGCGGAGGCGACATCGAGCGAGGTCGCGCTCGAGTGGCAGGTCGAGGGCGAGCGCCTCGCGCGGCTCGAGCGCCGCGAGGGCGTGGGCGCGCTGTGGCGCGAGCTCGCCGTGCTCGAGTCCGACGGCGAGGGACGCATGCGCCACGAGGACCGCGACCTGACGCCGGGCGCCACGCTCGCCTACCGGCTCGCGTTCACCGACGGCACGCGCAGCGCCGAGGCTGAAGTGAGCGTGCCGCGAGCGCTGGTGTTCGCACTCGAGGGCGCGAGGCCCCACCCCGCACGCGAGCACGTGACGCTCGCGTTCACGCTCGCCGAGCCGGGCGAGGCTCGGCTCGTGCTGGTCGATGCCGCCGGTCGGCGCGTGGCGGAGCGGCACTGGCCGAGCGCGGAGCCCGGGCGGCACGTGGTCCGGTTCGACACTGCGGCTCGAACGCCGGGGCTCTACTGGGTCGTGCTCACTCAGGGCGATCGCCGCGAGTCGAGACGCGTGGTGGTGGTGAGGTAGTCGGGACGTGCGTGCGCGATGAGATGAGAGCGCTACCCCCGCTCCTCCCAGACGCGCACGAGATTCAGCACGACCTCGACCGACTTCTCCATGTCCTGTTCCGAGATCCACTCGAGGCGCGAGTGGATCGCATGCTGCCCGGTGAACAGGTTCGGCGTCGGCAACCCGAGTTCCGAGAGGATCGATCCGTCGGTGCCGCCTCGGATCATCCGCTCGTCCACGGTCAGCCCGGCACGATCGATCGCCTCGCGCGCATGGTCGAGCACGTCGGGATGCTTCGCCAGCACGTCGCGCATGTTGCGATAGCTGACCTGCACCTCGCATTGCACGCTCGAGCCGGGCCAGTCGGCGACGGTCTCTCGAGCGATGCGCTCGATCAGTTGCTCGTGCTCGGCGAGCTTCGCCGTCTCGAAGTCGCGGACGATGAACCGGACGGTCGTCCGATCGACGCTGCTCTCCATCTGGTTCGGATGCACGAACCCGCCGCGATCGCTGGTGGTCTCCGGAGCCAGGCCATCCTTGGGCAGACGATTCACGAAGTCCGAGGCGACCTTGAGGCTGTTGACCATCTGACCGGTCGCGAGCCCCGGGTGCGTGTTGAAGCCCTGGAACGTCACGCGCATCGAGTCGGCGCTGAAGGTCTCCGAGTCGAGCCGGCCGAGTCCCTCTCCATCGAGCGTGTAGGCGCAGTGCGCGCCGAAGCCGGCCACATCGAACCGGCGCACGCCCCGTCCGATCTCCTCGTCCGGCGTGAACGCGACGCGAACTGCGCCGTGCTTCACCTCCGGGTGCTGCAGCAGCCATTCGATCGCGGTCATCGCCACGGCGACCCCCGACTTGTCGTCGGCGCCGAGCAGTGTCGTTCCGCTGGCGGTCACAATCGACTCCCCTCGCTTGGAGGCGAGCGCCGGATGGTCCGTGACGCGGATCACCGCCGCAGGATCATCCGGCAGTTGGAGATCGGACCCATCCCAATCGCGCCACACGATCGGCTTCACGTTCTCGCCGCTCATCTCGGGCGAGGTGTCGACGTGCGCGACGAATCCGATCGCGGGCACGCCCTGCTTGCCCGTATTCGAGGGGAGCGTGGCCATCACGATGGCGTTCGCATCGCGGGCCGCGTCGCCGAGGCCGAGCGCTTTCAACTCCTCCACCAGCACATCGAGCAGCACCAACTGCTTGGCGGTGCTGGGAACCGTGGCCGAATCGGGATCGGCCTGCGTGTCGTAGCGGACATAGCGCAGGAAGCGTTCGAGAACGGAGGTCTTCACGGATTCCCCAGGTCAGAGACGAGTGGCCGGGATGCGATCATCCCGGTGGCAGTTGGTGCAGTTGACGGTCAGCAGGTTGCCCTCGCGAACGTGGTCACCGCAAGATGCCGCCCCCAGAACCAACCGACCGAAGGAGGTCCTCTCGTGGACGAACGCGTGATCCCCGCCTCGGGCGAAGCGATCGCGCGCGCCGCGGAGATCGTGCGCCGTGGCGGCCTCGTCGCATTCCCGACCGAGACCGTTTACGGCCTCGGCGCCGATGCGCGCGACCCCAGCGCCCTGGCGCGGATCTTCGCCGTCAAGGGTCGGCCCGCCAATCACCCGCTGATCGTGCATCTCGAATCGGCCGAGTCGATCGACGACTGGGCCGCGGACGTCCCCGAACTCGCGCGCACGCTCGCGACGCGATTCTGGCCCGGCCCGCTGACGCTGATCCTGCACCGCGCCCGAGGCGTGCCCGATGCGGTGACGGGCGGGCAGGACACCGTCGGACTGCGTGTGCCCTCGCACGACGTCGCGCTGGCGCTCATCCGTGCGAGCGGCCGCGCCATCGCCGCTCCCTCGGCCAACCGATTCGGCCGCGTCTCGCCGACGACGGCCGAGCACGTGCGCGAGGATCTCGGCGACGACGTCGAGCTGATCCTCGATGGCGGGCCCTGTTCGGTCGGCGTCGAGTCGACGATCGTCGATCTGTCGGGCGAGGTCGCTGCGATCCTCCGCCCCGGCGGCTTGTCGCGCGAGGCGCTCGAAGCGGCCGCCGGCGTCTCGATTCCAGTCCGCGACACCGGCGTGCGTGCGAGCGGCACACTCGAATCGCACTACTCGCCTCGCGCCCGCGTCGAGGTCGTGGAGCCGCAGCTCCTGGCCTCGTCACTCGCTGCACATCGATCGAGCGGCACGCGGGTCGAGGTGATCGCACCCGAGGCCGCCACGCTCTACGCCGCGATGCGCGACGCCGACCGGCGCGGCGCCGAGGTCATCCTCGTCGCGAGGCCCGAACCCGTCGGATTGGGACTCGCCGTGGCGGATCGGCTGAAGCGGGCGGCTCACGGCCACTCCGCCGAACCCGGGGCGGATTCGCCCTGAGCCCTGTCGACGGCGCTAGTTCAGCCGCTTGCGGCGATTGCGCACGAAGTCGCGGAACACGTACGCACCCAGATCGCTCGGGTCGGTCTCGTAGATGCGACCGTGGTTCAACTCGGTCAGCTTGCGCACGAAATCGAGCAGCGTCGGGTCGGCCGCCAGCATGAACGTGGTGATGGTGATGCGCTTGCGACGGCACTGCGCCGCCTCGGCCAACGTCAGGTTCACGATCTTCGGGTCGAGCCCGAACGGATTCTTGTAGAGATTCCCGTGTTCTCGGATGCACGAGGGCTTGCCGTCGGTGATCATGAAGATCTGCTTGTTCGGCGTCTTGCGTGACTCGAGGATCCGGCGAGCCGCCTGCAGCCCCGCGCGCGTGTTCGTGTGGAACGGTCCCGCCTGGATGCGCAACAGGTCCTTGAGCGGCACCTGCACGGCATCATCGCCGAACAGCACGACGTCGAGTGTGTCCTTGGGGTAGCGCGTCTGGATCAGCTGGGTCAGCGCCAGCGCGATCTTCTTGGCAGGCGTGATCCGGTCCTCGCCGTAGAGGATCATCGAGTGCGAGATGTCGACCATCAGCACCGTGGCACACGCCGAGAGGTGCTCCTGCTCGAACACCTCGAGGTCGTCCTCGGTCACACTCAGATCCTCGATGCCACCTCGCTGGATGGCGTTGCGCATCGAGCTGACCGGGTCGAGGTTGCCGAGGTCGTCGCCGAACTGCCACGGCCGCGTTTCACTGAGCCGCTCGCCGCCCTTGCCTGCCGAGGGTGTGCGGTGATCGCCTCGCCCGCCTGCCTCGAGTGTGCCGAAGATCTCGTTGAGCGAGTCCTGGCGGATGCGACGCTCACCCTTGGACGTCATCTGGAAGCCCTGCGGCGTGCGCTCGGCCTCACCGGTCTCCTGCAGCATCCGCTTGAACTCGTCGATCCCGAAGCGATCGCCGAAGAAGCCGTACTCGCGTCCGAAGTGCTCCATCCAGCGCAGCGCCTCATCCGCATCCCCGCCCGTCTGGAGCAGCAGGTTGCGGTAGATCTCCATGAGCTGCTTGAGGAACGCCTCGTCCTCGGGACTCGGCCCCTGCCAGCGTGTGTAGTCGAATCGCATGGTTCAGCTCCTCGAAGGCGAGGATGCTCGGCGCCTCAATCCTCGCCGATCCCGCTCAACATGCTCTTCAGCATGTCCTTGTACTCGGTGCCCGCCACATCGGTGCGCTCGCGCGACAGCATGCTGCTCTGATGCAGCCCCTCGAGCACCAGCTCCATCGCCACCGCGTGCTCCGTGGCATCGGCGGGCTCCATGTGCTCGGCGGCCAGCGCATCCAGCCCCTGCACACGCTTCAACTCGTTCACGTAATCGACCTGCGGCATGTCGTCGGCGAGCGAGAGCTGGTTGCCCGCGGTGAACCACTCGAGGATCGGGCGATACTCGCGACCCGCCTGCGGATCCGGCTCCTCGCTCGCAGCCGGGCCACGGCGCGCGCGTCGCGTCGGCTTGAACGCGTCGGGGAACCGCTGCTGGAAGAGCGACTTCACGCCGCGACCGAGCAGCGCGCGCGCCACATTGGCCGCGCCCTCCTGCTCGCCCTCGAGCACCAGCTCCACCTTGCCGCTGACGGCGCTGACAGCGTGATGCAGGTCGCAGACGCGCGTCACGACCGGGCTCTCGCCGGTGACCAGTCCGCGCCGCTCGGCGTTGCTCACCAGATTCTCCATGAGCGAGATGGTGAGTCGTGCCGAGACGCCCGAGCTCTGATCGACGAACTCGCTGCTCCTCGCCTGGATCGCCACCTCCTCCACCAACTCGCGCATGAACGTGGGCACCACGACCTCGACTCCGTTCGAGCGACGGACCCATGCCTCCTGCGCGGTGATGCTCATGCCCTGCTCGCGCGTCGCGGGGTAGTGCGTCAGGATCTGCGAGCTGATCCGGTCGCGCAGTGGCGTGATGATGTTGCCGCGATTCGTGTAGTCCTCGGGGTTCGCGGAGAACACCATCGCCACATCCAGCGGGATGCGCACCGGGAATCCGCGGATCTGGAAATCCTTCTCCTCGAGGATGTTCAAGAGCCCGACCTGGATTCGCGGCTGCAGATCCGGCAGCTCGTTGATCGCGAAGATGCCGCGATTGGCGCGCGGGATGATGCCGTAGTGGATGACGCGCTCGTCGGAGTAGTCGAGTCGCATGGTGGCGGCCTTGATCGGGTCGAGGTCACCGATCAAGTCGGCGATCGTGACGTCCGGCGTCGCGAGCTTCTCCTGATAGCGCATATCGCGATGCAACCAGTGGATCGCGGTCGCATCGCCGTGCACCTCGAGCTGATGGCGTGCGTGATGGGTCAGCGGCAGGAGCGGGTCGCTGTGAAGCGGGCAACCCTCGATCTCGGGCACCCACTCATCGAGGAACTGCACCAGCGCGCGGAGCAATCGGGTCTTGGCCTGGCCACGCAGGCCGAGCAGGATGAAGTCGTGCCGTGACAGGAGCGCATTCACGATCTGCGGCTCGACCGACTGCTCGTAGCCGATGACGCCGGGGAAGAGCGGCTCGCGCGAGCGCAGCCGCGCGATGATGTTCTCCCGCAATTCATCCTTCACGGAGCGCGAGCGATAGCCGGCGGACTTGAGATCGCCGAGCGTGCGGGGTCGATTCATGGATGGGCCTCCGGGAGGTCGCGAGCGGGGTCGGATCGCTCGGCGTGCGGTTTCCGCGAGTCTAGGGACCGTCCCATTGGAGCGCCAGCAATGCGCGCATTCCACACATGGACTTGACCGCGACCGCTTGTCGGCGGCGAGCCCGTATCCGACTCTGCGGCTCATGATCGTGTCCCCCACTCGCTTCGAACCCGCTCTCGGGCAACGTCATCCGTCTCGCTCGGCCGAGCGGTTGGCCGAGACACGCGCACTTCAGACGGCCTTCGCGCGCTTTCCCACTATCGAGGCCCTGCGCGCCTCGGCCGAGGGCCCACGGCTCGCCGAGCGAGCGGCGGCGCTGCTCGATGTCGTCCACTTGCACGCGCCCGCGACGCCCCCACCCGGGGCCGCCGAGGCCGCGACCCTTCGCGTCGTGCACTGGAACATCGAGCACGGCAACTGGTACGAGCAGGTCGAGACCGCGCTGCGCGAGCACGCCGTGCTCTCGACGGCCGACGTCGTGATGCTGAACGAGGTCGATCTGGGCTGTGCCCGCGCCGGCAACCGTGATGTGACGGCGGATCTCGCGGATGCGCTCGGCTTCCACGCCGCGTTCACGCCGATGTTCATCGAGAGCACGCTCGGTCGCGACGATGACGAGGCTTGTGCAGCGGGCCTCGCCAATGAGGAGTCCCTGGTCGGCGTCTCGGTGCTGTCGCGCTGGCCGATCGGCGACGTGCGATTGGTGCCGCTGCCCGGACCCGAGGCGATCCAGTTCGACCTCGAGCGCATGGTCGGTCGCTTCGTCGCGCTGGTCTGCGAGGTGCTGCATCCCGAAGCGCCGTTCCTCGCCGTCTCGGTCCACCTCGAGGTGCATCGCGCCCGTGTGCATCGTGAGCAGCAGATGGGCGCGCTGATGGCGGCACTCGAAGTCGAGCAGCGCCCGATCGTGCTGGCCGGCGACTTCAACTCGCACACGTTCGACCGCGGCCTGTGGAACTCGACCTGGTCCTCCGCCGTGCCACTGCTGACGTGGTCCGATCGCGCTCTGGGCGAGCGATTCACCCGGCCCGATCGGGGACCCCATCGTGAGGGCGTGTTCGATGCGCTCGCCTCGGCCGGCTTCTCGTGGTCGGAGTTCAGCGATCATGCACCGACGCTCGATGTGCGCTTCAATCGGCTCGATGAAGTGAAGCAACTGCCTGGGCCGCTGCAGCGCCTCACGCGAAGCGGCCTCGACTGGCTCGAGCGGCGTGCGAGGCTCCGGCTCGATTGGATCGCGGCACGATCATTCGTGGCCGCAGGCCCGGCACCCTCGGGCGCGACCGCGCTCGGCCTCGATGGCCCGGGACGCGCCAGCGATCACGCGCCCATCGCGGCATCGCTCGCGTGGCCCGCCCGCTGATCGAGAACCCGCCTCGCCGCTGGAGTATCCTGCCCGCGTGGAACCTCGAGAACCGATCGTCCGCCCGCGACCCGTAGCACCAGCCCCGTCTCGCACGCGCCGGCGCATCGCCTGGATCGTGGCGATCGCCGCCGATGCGCTGCAGTGGATGCTGCTGCCGCTCTTCTGGGCGAGTGCCGCGACACCGTTCGACGAGGCCATCGACCTCGCGATCGGCTTCACTCTGTGGCGACTGCTCGGCTGGCACTGGGCGTTCCTTCCCGCGCTGATCGCCGAACTCATCCCGGGATTGGACCTCGTACCCACCTGGACGGCGGCGGTCTGGATCGCGACGCGAGGACGCGGCGCGAAGCCCGAGTGAGCGTCGGCCGCCTCGTTGCGGTGCGCCTTCGGCATCCCTACTCTCCCTCGCCCGACCTCACACCGCCTCCCTCATCCTCAGGAGCACGCCATGTCCGCCCCGCCCGTCGCCCGTGACACGCTCGCGATCATCGGTGCGGGTCCGGTCGGACTCGAAGCCGCGGCGCATGCGCTCGAATTGGGTTTCGACGTCCACGTCTTCGAGCGGGGCGAAGTGGCAGCCCATGTGATCGCCTGGGGCCACGTCGACATGTTCACGCCCTGGCGCATGAACGTCGGGCCGGCGAGCCAGCGCCTGCTGACGAAGCATGGGTGGACAGCGCCCGAAGCCGACGCCCACCCGAGCGGCACCGAGTTCGCCGAGCAGGCGCTCGTTCCGCTCGCCGAGACACCCGAGCTGAAGCCGCGCGTGCACTCGCACGCCCAGGTGGTGCAGGTCTCGAGGCGAGGTGCGCTGCGTTCGGACGCAGCCGATTCGCCGCCACGCGCCAACCACCCTTTCCGCCTGCTCGTCCGCGACGTCGGCGGCCGAGAGAACTTCCTGCACGCCCACACGCTGCTCGATGCATCGGGCGTGATGGGCGCGCCGAATGCGCTCGGCACCGGGGGCATCCCCGCGAGGCAGGAACTCTATCTCGCACCCCAGATGAGCTATCAGTGCGATGACGTGCTCGGGGCGAGGCGCGCGCGGTATGCGGGCAAGCGGACGTTGGTCGTGGGAGGCGGTGCCGGAGCGGTCACCGCCGTGCTCGCGCTGGCGAAGCTCGCGCGCGAAGCGGCGGGCACCAGTGTCGCCTGGGCGATGCGGCGCGCCGACGGCCACTTCCGTGGTGAGCGGCCGGGCGATCCGCTCGCAGCGCGCGCCGCGATGTTCGCCGAGGCCCGAGCGCTGCTGGCCCAGACCGACTCGCCGGTCACGCTGTTCACCGGCTGCGAGACCGAGGCGCTGGAGTACAACTCGGCGACGCATCGCTATCGCGTCCAGATGTCGCATGCCGAGGGAACCCGCGCGGAGGAGGTCGACCACGTGCTCGTTCAGTGCGGCTACGGTCAGGATCGCGCGCTCATCCGGGAACTCCATCGTGAGGAGTGTCCTCGCTCGGGCGGACCTCTTGCGCTGTCGCGGGCACTTGAAGCGGCAGGAGCCGAAGCCGATCAGTTGGCCGTCACGGCCGAGTCGCTCGCTCACCCCGAGCCCGGCTACTTCGAGATCGGCGCCAAGGCCCATGGCAGGCGAGGCGAGTTCCTGCTCACCCAGGGTCACGCCCAGGTCGCTGCCGTGATGCTGGAACTTGTCGCGTTTCGCGACACGGCCGCATCGCGCTGAGCGCGTGCGCCCCGTTCGCCTCGCGCGTTATCCGATCCAGGGTTGCGGCAGCAGCGCTCGTGTGATTGGTTGTCGATGCGATGCGCTGTCGCGCACGACCCCCTCGGACTCGACGGATGCCACATCGCGCGTCCCACTCGACGCGCGAACGGCTATTGCCTGAGTTGCTGCGGAGGGGTGCAGATGGGGGAGCCACTCGCCGGAGATCGTGACGCGACCGATTCCGCGACTGAGAACGCTTCGAGCATCGCCAGCCAGCCCACGGGCAGCTCCGCGCCGGTCTCCGAGGAGGCGGCTGTCGCGCAACTGCTCGCCGAGAACAAACGACTTCGTGCCGAACTCGACCGACTGGGTCCGCTCGCCGAGGTCGGACTGCTCTCGGCTGGAGCCGCGCACGATCTCAACAACCTGCTCCAGCTGATCTCGGGCAGCGCCGCGCAGCTGAGCCCCGAGGCCGAGCCGGAACGCGACTCGCTCCGCCGACTCAATCAGGCGACCGACTCCGCGTGCGATCTCGCCCTGCAACTGGCTCGCTGGGGCAGCATCCACCGGAGCACGGCGCTGACCTGCGATCTCGCCGAAGCCGTCGAGCAGGTGGTCGATCTCGCCTCGCCCTCGGCGCCGGAAGGCGTCGGCGTTCGAATCGAGAACGCCATCGGCCTGCCGCTCGCCTGCATCGATCCGCACGCCGCGCACCGGATCATGCTGAACCTTCTTCTCAACGCCTGGCATGCGCTGCGTGGCGCCGGCGGCGAAGTGGTGCTCCGCACCGGCAGCGCCGCGCGCGAGCGAGTCTGGGTCGAGGTCGAGGACACCGGCGAGGGCATGGACGAGCAGACCCGCGATCGACTGTTCGAGCCTTTCTTCACGACCGATGCCAGCGGGAGCGGCCTTGGCTTGGCGATCATCCGGGCGCTGGTCGATGCCGCCGGCGGCTCCATCGAAGTGTGGAGCGCGACCGGCGAGGGCTCGCGGTTCCGCGTGACACTGCCCGCACGAGCGTTCAGCGAGTCCGCACGAGCGTGAGTCGCCCCTCTCGCCCGGCCGCGATCAGCCGCGCGAGATAGATGCCGGGCGGAAGCTCGAGGCCCCGGTCGTCGAGTCCGTCCCACAGCACGCGCTGCGGACCAGCCGGTGCGGTCGGCCGCGACAGATCGCGCACGATGCGCCCCGCGGCATCGTGCAGCGTCAACATCACGGGCCCGGTCTCCGCGAGCGTGAACTCGATCGATGCGTCGAGGCGCGAGGGATTCGGAGAGGACGCGAGCGCGATCCGCGGCCCCGAGAGCAACGGCACATCGAGCGTCACCTCGAGCGGGATCTGCTGCGCGTGAATGTCGGTGCCCCCACTGCGCTGGTCGGTCCACACGACGATCGCCACCGAGTCCAGTTCGCCCACGATGAAGGGACCCAGCTGACTGGAGGGAGCGCTGCTGACGATGCGGCCATTCGCACCCCACTTGGGCAGGCCGAGCGAATCCATGCGCTGGGCGTGGATGTCCCAGGCGCCGGTACGCAGATCCTCCCACGCGATCAGCGCTCCGCCTCGGCCATCGGAGACGAGCGTCGGGAACTGCTGCACGCCGCTCGCACCGCACACGAGCGCACCTCCCGCCGGCCAGTGGAGAGCGCCATAGGGCGCGACGCGCTGGGCACGGATGTCCTGCGACCCGACGAGCGTCTCGTGCCACGTCACGATCGCCCCGGTCGCGCGATCGCGAACCAGCGTGGGCCGTTTGCCGGCGCGCGAGGCCTGCGACAACGCGAGGCCACTCATGCTGGAGAACCGCGTCGCTCCGAGGATGTCGAGGTCGAGCAGCCGGATCGTGCTGCTGCCTCCCGCGTCGTCCTCCCATGCGAGGTACACGCGGTAGAGTTCGCCCTCGATGATCGCCGGCTCGATCTGCTCGCCGGGGCCACCGGCGATGAGCCTGCCCGTCGCCCCCCAGAGAAGCTGACCGACATCATCGACGCGTTGCGCCACGATGTCGTGCCCGTTCGCTCCCTGCTGCGTCCACGCGACGATCGCGCCACCCACGCCGTCGGACGCCGCCACGGGCTCGAAGCGAGGAGGCGCGGCCGACGACAGCGCCACCCCGCTCGTGTCCCACAAGCGAACGCCGGTCGCGGAGAGCCGCTGCGCGTAGGTGCCCGAAGTGAGGCGGCGGTCCTCCCACACGACGATCACGGTGGAGAAGTCCGATCGCGCGAGCCGAGGCGCGAGTTGGTCGCCCGGCATGCGGCAGACGGCCACGCCATCGGCCGCCCATTGCGGCGTTCCGTTCGCATCGATGCGCTGCGCGTGGATATCCGACTCCCAGCGCTTGCGATCGTCGCGCCAGGCGACGAACGCACCACCCGCACCATCGGCGAGCATCGTCACGTCGCCCTGCTGCCACGGTGCGCCACAGATGCGAACGCCCTGAGGCGTCCACAGCGCGACGCCGGCCGCACTCACGCGCTGCGCGTAGACGTCCGCGGTGTCGGATCGCTCGTCGGACCACGCGATGATCATCCCGCCCTGACCGTCGGGAATCGCGCTCCGGAAGTACTGCGCCCCGCTCGCGGTGCACACTGGGAGATTGACCGCCGGGCTCGAGGGCCACGCCGCATGTGCGGGCCCGGCGAGAGCGGCCAACAGGAACGACGAAGCCGCCCGGCGGAGGACGCGACGGACGAGCGCTCGGATGGCGTGCGGGATGTGGGTGCTCGCGGGGGACATCGCTCTCGGGGGGGAGGTAGGGGGCTCGAACGGAAGATGGTGCGCGGGGCCGCGCGCCACTGTCAATGGGAGACGTACGGACTCGCCCCGTGGGACCGGGTTCGGGGCCAATGCCCCGACGCCGAGCCGCCGGCGCCGGCCACACAGATGCCGGATGACGGGCCCGGCCTTAGCATGGGGGGATGCCACTGACCGAGCCGCAGGTGTCGGAGTTGAGAGCGCTGCTGGGCGAGTCGGGCGTGCTCGTGAGCGAACCCGCGCTGTTCACCTACGAGTCGGATGCGCTTTCGCTCGAGAAGCACCTGCCCGATGTGGTCGTGTTCCCGCGCAGTACCGACGAGGTGTGCGCCGTCGTCCGCTGGGCGCGCACGCATCGCCTCCCGGTCACGCCGCGAGGTGCCGGTACGGGTCTCGCAGGTGGCGCCACCTGCGAGCAGGGCGGCGTGTCGCTCAGCCTCAATCGCATGGATCAGGTGCTGAGTGTCGACGCCGAGTGCCACTTCGCCTGGGTGCAGCCCGGCGTGGTCAATCTGGCGCTCTCCAAGCATACGCATCCGCTCGGGTTGCACTTCGCGCCCGACCCCGCGTCGCAGCAGGTCAGCACCTTGGGCGGCAACGCCGCGACCAACGCCGGCGGCCCTCATTGCCTCAAGCACGGCGTGATGGTGAACCACGTGCTCGCGCTGCGCGTCGTGCTGGAGAACGGAGTCGCCGTCACGTTGGGCGGTGAGGGACTCGACGAACCGGCCAGCGACCTGCTCAGTGCGATCGTGGGCAGCGAGGGGACGACGGCGATCGTCACCGAGCTGTGCGTGCGGCTGATGCCCGATGCCGAGGCGGTCGAGACGCTGCTGCTCGATTTTGCGAGCGTCGCCGACGCGTGCGACACCGTGTCGCGTGTGATCGCGGTCGGCATCGTCCCGGCGGCGATGGAGATCATGGACCGCCACACGGTGGGCATGGTCGAGGCCTGGCTCGGGCTGGGGCTGCCGACGGATGCGGCCGCCGTTCTGCTGCTCGAGGTGGATGGTCCCGCGATCGCGCTGCCGTCACAGGTCGAGCGCATCCGAGCGATCGCCGCCGCCCACCGCGTCGGCGGCATCCGAGTGGCGCGCGACGCGGCGGAGCGGCTCGCACTGTGGAAGGGGCGCAAGTCGGCGTTCGGCGCGTACGGACGCGCCCGCAAGGGCTTCTACATCATGGATGGCGTCGTGCCCCGAACGCGGCTCGCCGAGGCACTCGACCGGCTCTATGCCATGGCCGCGGCGCACGGCCTCGAAGCCGGCAACGTGTTCCACGCCGGGGACGGCAACCTGCATCCGCATGTGATGTTCGATCCCGCGAACGAACGCGAGCAGCATGCGGCGCTCGAGGTCTCGCACGACATCCTCCGCATGTGCATCGAGATGGGCGGCACGATCTCGGGCGAGCACGGCGTCGGGATCGAGAAGCGCCCGATGATGTCGGAGCTGTTCGCTCCCGATGACCTCGCGATCATGGAGCGCGTCCGCGCCGCGTTCGATCCCGAACGCAGGCTGAACCCGGGCAAGATCCTGCCCGGTGGTGGCGGCTGCGGCGAAGTGCGCACACGCGCCTCGTTCGAGCGAATCGCCGCGATGGCCTTGAAGCCGGATGCCGAGGGCCCATGGATCTGAGTGCCGTGATCCCCTCGCTCGGTGCTGCGCGCGCCACCGACCCCGACGGCTACCGGATGAACGGCCAGGCGCCGCGTGCAGCGGTGCGGCCCGAGGATGAACAGCAGGTCGCCGAGGTGCTGCGCATCGCGGGTCGTGAGGGACTCGCGATCGTGCCGTGGGGCGGAGGTGTGACGCTGTCGAGGCAGAACGCGCCCGAGCGCTACGACATCGCGCTCGACCTGCGATCGATCGCGCGGATCACCCGTTTCGAGCGCGATGACTTCACGCTCACGGCCCAAGCGGGCGCGACGATCGCCGATCTGCGCGCCGCGGTCGAGGCCGAGGGCCTCGAACTGCCGCTCGAGGCGGCGGAGTCCTGGGGCGCCACGCTGGGCGGGGTGCTCGCCTCGAACAGCAGTGGGCCGAGGCGGCGGCGCTTCGGATCACCGCGCGATCGCATCCTCGGGGCACGCTTCGTCACGGGCGATGGCGTCGTGGCGCGCACCGGCGGCCAGGTGGTCAAGAACGTCGCGGGACTGGCGGTGCATCGCCTGCTCTGCGGCTCGCACGGCGGCCTCTCGGTGCTGATCGAGTCGAGCCTCAAGTTGAGGCCGCTGGCGACCGGCCGACTCGCACTCGTGCACGCGATGTCAGCCGCCGAGGTCGGCGCACGCGAGCGCTGGAACGGCTTCGCGCGCCGCGAGCCCTCCGCCCTCACCGTGCTCGGCCGGGCGATCGCGGCATCGAACCCCGCGCTCGCCAGCGACCACGACTTCTGCGTCGTGACCGTGTTCGAGGACGATCCCGCTTGGATCGCCTCGCAGGAATCATTCGTGCGCGAACGCCTCGGCGCGCCGCGATTCAAGGTGCAGGACGTATCCGTGGCATCACTGCTCCAGCAGGTCACCGACCCCGAGGAACTGCCGGGGCTGCGACTGACGTTCACGACCGCTGCGAACACGCCCGATGCGCTCTCGAGCCTGAGCGGCGAGCGCGCTGCGGAGCGATCCGTGTTCCATGCGCCCGCCGGCCGATTGCATGTGTGGCCCGAGCCGAGCGAAGCCGCCTCGCTCGTGACGCGGCTCGAGTCCCGAGGATTCACGTTGCTCGAGGCACGCGGCCTCGAACATCCCCCCGACTCGCCGGTCTCGGCGGGCATTCAACCACTTCGTGCGCGCCTGCGTGCCGCACTCGATCCGGCGAGGACGTTGGCGCTGGGTGACGTTTGGGAGACCCGCGCATGACCGCTTCGCGATCGCGACGACCCGCCGCCACGTCACCGCCAGCGACGCAACCCAAGCCCGCCGCCTGGCAACCGCCGGTCGCCCTCCTGTGGGCAGCGCCGATCCTCGCACTGCTCTTGGTGCACGGCGGGGCGGTCAGGGGTTTCTTCGCCGCCGACGACATCGACTTCCTGATGCGTGCCCGTGGCCTCGATCCGACGCCTTGGCCTCTCGCCCGCCTCATCCCCGGCGCGTGGCGATGGCAGGGCATGACCGCCGCGTTCGGCGCGACGCCTCTGCCCCATCTCGCGCTGGCATTGGCCCTGCATGGCCTGACAGCCCTGCTCGCCACGCGGATCGCGGTGCTCGCGGGCCTCGGGCGCGTCGCCGCTCTGATCGCCGGGACGCTGGTCGCCGCCACGTCGATCGCCTACTCCTCGACGCACTGGGCCTCGGGGCTCGGCGAAGTGCTCGCCGCCTCGCTGACGCTGCTGGCGCTCGCGCTCCACTTCGAGTGCCGTCATCGCCAGCGGCCCGTGCTCGCCGTGCTGGCAGGCATCTCGATCGCGGCGGCCGTGCTCAGCAAGGAGTCGGCGATCCTCGCGCCACTCGCGATCCTGCTGTTCGACCGCCTCACGCGCGTGCGCAGTGAGGGCCGCGGCGCGATGCGCGAGGTACTGGCAGGCGGCGGCCTCGCTGCCGCGATCGCGGTCGCGCTCTATCTCCGGAGTCCCCACGTCGGCGGCGAGGCCTACGCCCTCGCGTGGACGCCAGCGGTGTGGCTGGCCAATCTCGGCAACTACGCCGCCTGGCTCGTGATGCTGGGCGATCCCATCCGCGATCGCGTTGCCCAGAGCGACATGATCCTGCTCGCGCCCGGGGTCCTGGTGCTGGCCCTGTGGGGAGCTGCCGCCGCGTTCGAACGCCGGGAGCACACGCGGACGGTCACCGCGGGGCTCGCGTGGTTCGTCCTGCTGCTCGCGCCCGTCCTGCTGCTGGCGAACCACACGTATCTCTACTACCTCGTGCTGCCCTGGGTGGGAGTGGCGTTCGCGGTCTCGGTGCTGCTGTCGCGGCTCGTCGCGCGCTTCCCGGCGGCGACCGCACTCGCCACCATCGCGGTGCTCCTCGGCGGCTTCACCGTGAACGAGGCGCTCCAGATCCGCACGCGCCAGAGCTTGGACATCAGCGGCCTCAAAGTGGATCGGATCGCGCGCGAGAGCGAGATCCTGCGCAATGCCGTCACGAGTCTGCGTGGCGTCGGCCTGGCCACTGGGGACTCGGTTGCTTTCGTGAACCCCTATCCCCTGCTCTCGATGGACGCGAGTCGCGGCGAAGTGCACGGCGAAGGAGCGACGCTCAGCGAGTACGCCTACATCCCGTTCGTCCTCGCGACGAGGGAGGGCCGCGCGCTCAAGCTGTTCGTCGAGGAACCGGTGATCGTCGGGATCAGCGACGGCGTGCGCCGCGAGTGGGAGGGCGTGCGCATCCTGCGCTACGACAACGACGGCACGCTCACTGATGTCGGCAGCGGCTCCGATGCGCTGTTCGCCCTTTCCGAGGACTACCTGAAAGGCGAGCGCTGGCAGTACGCGCAACTGGCGCTCGAGCGCGTGCTCGAACTCGGGCGCGACGATGCCGAGGTGCGCTGGCGACTCGGTCGCGCCGCCGGCTATCAGGGCAATGAGGCCGGGGCGCTCGAGCAGGCACGCGTGCTCCTCGAGCGTTGGCCCGATTCACCACGTGCCGTCTCGCTTCGCGAGAACGCGGCACGGGCCGGCATCTCGCCGACAGGCCAGCCCACTCGCTGAGGCGCTGCCGCCACGTTGAGCCACTGCCGCACCGTGCAGAACGCATGACCGCGGGCCCGATGGCCCGTTCCTGCACGACGTCGCGCCCTATCTGACACGTTCACCGTCAGTTCGAGCTTGCCCTCTCATTTCGCGATTCGTCACGCTTGTCCATGGCAACCCCTTGCCGCCCGTTCGACCACTTCATCGCGCACTGCAACGAGGGGAAGTGTCATGCGATGCTTTCGACGGGATCGAGCGCGCTCCGGCGTGCTCGCGAGTCTTCTACTGGCCGCCTTCGCACCTTGGGCGGTTGCGGCTCCGTGTATCACCCAGCTCAATGTCGGCATCACCCATGGCTCGGGGAACACCCCGCAGGCCGTGGCGCTGGGCGATCTCGACGGCGACGGCCGACTCGACGCCGTCCTCGCCAATGGCAGCGCCAACACGTTCACCGTGCTCAAGGGTATCGCGGGTGGCGGTTTCGCGGCGGCGACCAGCATCGCCTCCGGGGTCAATCCGCGCTCGCTGACGCTCGCCGACCTCGATGAGGACGGCAGGCTCGACCTGCTGCTCGGGACGACCGGTGGGATCCAGCACTGGCGCGGACTCGGTAACGCGACGTTCACGCTCGTGGCGACGCTCGACGCCGGAACGTCATCTCGCTCGATCGTCGCCGCGGACCTGAACGCCGATGGCGTACTCGATGTGGCCTCCGCCAACGCCGCCGCCAACGAAGTGCAGGTGCTGATCGCGAATGGCTCGAACGGCGTCCCCACCGGAGGCTTCGCAGTCGCTGTCCGTTACGCGGTGGGGAATTCACCGGCCCGACTGCTGGCGTGCGATGTCGATGGCAACGGCGCATTGGACCTGGTGAGCGCCGACAACTCGGGCGGCACCGTGTCCGTGCTGCGCGGCCTGACCTCGGGCGGCGCTCCGAACGGTGCGTTCGCCGCCTCCGTACGCACGACCCTGGGCGGCAACCCTTCGGGCCTCGCCCACGGCGACGTGGACTCCGACGGGCGACTCGATCTGTTGGTGACGCATGGTGGCGGCAGCACGCTGCACGTCCTCCACGGCCGCGCGAGCGGTGGATTCACGATCGCCTCCTACCCGACGCCGCTCACCGCTCGCGAGTTGGCGCTCGCGGACGTGGACGGCGATGGCATCGCCGACGCGATCATGGTGTGCGCTGCGACGAATCAGATCGCCGTGCTGCCGGGCACCTCGGGCGGCGGCTTCGGCGCCGCTCGCACGTGGGCCACTGGCTCATCCCCCACGGCTCTTGCAGTGGCCGATCTGAACGGCGACCTGAGGCCGGACGTCGTCGTCGCCAACACCGGCACCGCGACGCTGTCGCGCTTCATGGGCGGATGCGCCGCGAATGCCGATGCCACGCTGAGCCTGCTCTCGCCGGTCGGAGGCGAGCCATGGTGGCCCGGACTGCCGCAGCGTGTGAGCTGGCAGAAGGGCGCGGCCGTCACGGCGGTCGATGTCGAGCTGTCGAGCGATGGCGGCGTCACGTGGCAGCCCTTGGCCACGTCCGTGCCCGGTACCACCACGATGGTCGTCGCGCCGCCCCCGATCAGCGGCGATGCGCGGGTGCGCGTACGCGACCGTCACGTCCGGACACGCATGGCCTCGAGCCCGGCGCCGTTCGATGTCTGCGGTCTCCTCGCGGGCCCGGTCGAGTCGCCGGCCGGTCTGCTCGGCGCGACAGGTATGATCGCCGCCGACTTCGATGACGATGGCGTGCTCGATGCCGCACTCGCCAACTCGACCTCGATTTCCGTGGTGCGAGGGACCGGCGGCGGCAGCTTCGCCGCATGGGGCAGTGTGGGCGCCTTGGCGCCGCGCGCCCTCGCCGCAGCCGATCTCGACCGAGATGGTCGTGCCGACCTTCTGTCGCTCGAGGGCACGCGATTGATCATCCGCGCGGGCGGCGAGATGAGTGAAGGCTCGAGCCAGGCGATCGAACTGTCGGTCTCCGGCAGGGGGCTGACCATCGCCGATCTCGATCGCGACGGCGATCTCGATGTGGCGATCGTGACCGGCGATGCGGGCAGCGGGTCACTGCGAGTCCTGCTGGGCGATGGCGCGGGCGGTCTCGTGCCCGGCCCCGTTCAAGTGCTGAGCGCGCCGGGCGCGCGCGTGCTGGCGGCCGACCTCGACTCGGATGGCTCGATCGAGTTGACCTTGACCACATCGTCGACGCTCGAAGTGTGGCGATTCGTCGCAGCCACCTGGGTCCCGGTCAGTGCACGACTGCTGGCGGCTC
The DNA here is from genome assembly GCA_043779265.1 of bacterium. GTDB lineage: Bacteria > Eisenbacteria > RBG-16-71-46 > RBG-16-71-46 > RBG-16-71-46 > CADEFY01. The sequence goes on from JAYWEM010000016.1 coordinate 39,214, forward strand.
CGGTCGGCGATCTCGCATGGGGCGACTTCGACCGCGACGGCCGGCTCGATCTGGCCGCCTGTCTCAGCGTGACCGGCGACGTCTGGCGGTTCCGCGGCAACAACACACTCGGCTTCGATGCGCCGAGCGCGTTCCATGCGGGCAACGGCCCCGCGCATCTGAGTGCCACCGACTGGGATGGTGATGGACGCACCGACCTCGTGCTCGGCTCGAGCGGGGCCGCGGGCGTCGCGATGCTGCTTGGCGATGGCAGCGCGCCCGCCAGCGCGGGCACGTTCACGCCGGTCGAGCGATTCGGCGACGTGGCGACGAGCGGTGCGGCGATGCTGATCGCCGATCTCGATGGCGATCGCGCGCCCGACGTGCTGCTCGCGACGGCGGATGGCCGCATCGAGACGCGACCCTCGCCGTGCGCCCCGCAGCAGGCGGACACGCTGGCGTGGACAGGTCCCTCGAACTCGCTTGGTTCCGTCGATCCGGGTACCGAGATCGTTCTCGGCTGGACGCGCGGTCCTGCCGTGTCCCTGGCCGCGATCGAGCTGTCGCGAGACGGCGGCGAACACTGGGAGACGCTGCAGCCCGCGAGCGCCGGATCGCAGTGGCGATGGACCGTACGAGGGCCCGGCACCAGCAAGGCGATGCTCCGCGTCAGGGATGCCGTCGTCCAGGGTCGCCGCGCGGTGAGCGCGATGTTCGCCATCACCGGACCGGCGCTGGAGGTCGAAGCGCCCTCCTCGCGCACACTCGCTCTCTCGGCGCCCTGGCCCTCCCCCACTCGTGCTGGCGTGCAGCTGCGACTGTCGCTGCAAACGCCGGGCGACGTGCGCGCGGAACTCGTCGATCTGCAGGGACGCGTCATCCGTGTACTCGAGGACGGCGTTCTCGCAGCGGGAGGCCACTCGATCGGCTGGGACGGCCTCGACGCGAGTGGCTGCCGTCCGCATCCGGGCGTTCTGTTCGTGCGCGTGGCCGCGGGGGGCGAGAGTCTGACGAGGCGCGTCGTCGTGATGAGGTAGAGCGGGCAGGGCGCTCGAAGTCCGGACCATCGGGCGACAGCGGGCGCGTCCTCGTGCAATCCGCACGGGCGATGGGCGCACCCACCGCGAGCGACGGCCGAGCGTCCTCGCAACTCCTTGCCGGGCCGCACCGGCTGGCCGGCGGCGCCACATCCGGAGGTGGCGGCCCTCTGGCATCCACCTTGCAGCCATCGAGGCCGCGTCATCGCCCGCGCGCGTTCGTTGGCGCCGGAGCGGCCCCCGACCACCTTGAAGAGGACCTCATGACCTCATCGCCCTTTCGCACCACCTGCCTCTCCCTGATCCTCGCCGCGACGCTCGCGGGTTGTGGCGGCAGCAGCAACACCGCCCCCGCATCGATCTCGCAGCAGCAGGCGAGTGAGGTGGCGCAGCAGGTCGCCGCACTTCTGTTCCTGGGGCCCAACCCCACCAGCGTCCCGTCATCCTTCACGAGCCCTGCCGATCGCGCCGACCACACCGGCATGAACATGCACCGGCGTGGCAGCCTCGGGCCGATGGCGGTGCGTGCCGAGTCCGACCTGTCGTGGTCGTTCGACGTGCGCTGGTACGACGCGAGTGGTGGGGAACAGTTCTGGTACGACTCCACGACGACAGCGCGAGTGGTGACCGACCAGACGGCGCGAGGTTCCTATTCGGGCGAGGGCTACACCGCCACGATGGGCCACGCCGGCCATGTCGATCTCGCGGGGCTGCTCGCCTCGCAGCCGCAGATCATCGTCAGCGCGACGCGCAACGACACGCTCGATGCCGCCTACTCCGGCATCCAGGGCGAGGCCCAGCTCTCGCTCAAGTGCTCGGGCGCCTACGCTCAGGTGAGCCGCCTCAAGCCGCTCGAGGAGAATCCGCATCCGTCGGCCGGCACGGCGAGCTGGTCGATCGTCGCGCATCGCGCCTTCCAGAACGGACAGGGCTCGCACGCCCAGAACTTCAATACGTCGGTGCTCGTGACGTTCAACGGCACGCGATTCGTGCCGCTGGTCGTGAATGGGCAGTGGCACTACACGCTTGACCTCGAGACCGGACAGGTCACGCCCGTCTCGGTCTGATCCACGCCGCGTTCGACGCCCGCGCGAGCCCTTGCTCGCGCGGGCGTCGTCGTTTCCCCCCGCCTCACCTATAGTGCGCGCGTGCCGCAGGGACCATCCCTTCACCGAGGAGACCCCGTCATGCGCCGTCACTCGCCGCGGTTCGCCGCGCTCGCACTCGCGTGCCTCTGCCTCCCCGCGCCCGCCGCATCGGTCGTGCCTCCGGGCGCTTCCCCGCAATCGCTCGCGCACACGTACTCGATCGTCGCGCGCGATCCGGCCACCGGCGAACTCGGCGTGGCCGTGCAGTCGCACTACTTCTCCGTCGGACCCATCGTGCCGTGGGTGGAGCCCGGCGTCGGCGCCGTCGCGACGCAATCGCTCGTGCTCGTGGACTACGGCCCGCTCGGACTCGCGCTGATGCGCCAGGGATTCACGGCTCGCCATGCGCTCGACTCGCTGCTGCGCGCCGACGAGCATCGCGACGGCCGACAAGTGGCGATGGTGGATGCCGCGGGCGGCGTCGCCGCCTACACGGGACCCATGTGCATCCCCGATGCCGGCGACTTGCAGGGCGCGCAGTTCAGCGTTCAGGGCAATCTGATGAGCAACGCCACGGTGTGGCCGGCGATGAAGACGGCGTTCGAAGCCGCCAAGGGCGATCTCGCCGAACGCATGATGGTGGCGCTCGAGGCGGCGGAGAGGGCGGGCGGCGACATCCGCGGGCGTCAGTCCGCCGCGATGGTGGTGATGAAGGGAACGCCCAGCGGCAAGCCATGGAACGACTACCTCGTGAATCTCCGTGTCGAGGATCACGAGGAACCGCTCAAGGAGTTGCGCCGACTCCTGCGACTGCGGCGCGCCTACAACTTCGAGGACGAGGGCGACGCCCACACCGCGGCCAAGCGGCCGGTCGAGGCGGGACGCGCCTACGCCGAGGCGGCGAAGTTGGCACCCGATGTGGTCGAGTTGCAGTTCTGGGCGGCGCTCAGCATGTACACGAACGGGCAGGAGAGCGAAGGTCTCGCGCTGTTCCGCAAGGTGTTCGCACGCGAGTCGCGGTGGATCGACTTGATCCCGAGGCTCGCCAAAGCGGGGCTGTTCCCGGACGACGCCAAGAAGATCGCCGAGGTGCAGAATCAGAAGCCGAGGGGCCGCACGCTGCGCTGATCGCTCGCGTGGCTCAGGCGCCGCAGGAGTCGCGGCGCTGCGTCTTCAGGCCATCGAGGAACTCGAGGATGCGGGCGACGGAGCGTTCGTGGGAGTGCGTCTCCGAGACGCGCTTGCGACCGGCGAACCCGATCGTCGCAGCAAGCGAGGGGTCGCGCGCGATCGCACTCAGCGCGGCGCCCAGTGCGCCGACATCCCCCGGCTCCACGAGCAGGCCCTCCTGCCCGGAGCGGATGAGGCGCTTGGTGGCCGACGTCGCCCCGGCCACGACGGGGCGCCCGATCGAGAGCGCATCGATCACCTCCTGGGGACGGACCGAGCCCTCATCGCGGGTCGGCACCACGACGATCGCGTCGCACAGTGCGAATACGCGCGGCTGTTCCTCGGCCGGGACCGCGCCGCACAGCATCAGGCCGACGTTCACGCCCGACGCGCAGCGCAGCATCTCATTGCCGCCCAGCGCGTCACCGACCCCGACCAGGCGGATTCGGACCTGCGTTCGGATCGAGCCGGCCGCTTCGATCAGCGTCAGCAGGTCCTCGACTGCGACACCGGCCGCCGAGAACCCCACCCGGAACTCAGCCGATGCGAGCCGAAGATGACGAAGGCCGGCCTCGATGCGGCTCTCCGGATCGCTCCGCAGCAGTTCGAACGGGACACTGCCCGGATCGATCATCGTGGCGTGCTGCTCCGGTGCCCGAGCGCGTACCCAGTCCGCGACCGATTCGCTGTCGCAGATCGAACCCGCGCTCGCGGCGAACCCCTCGCGCAGGTCGGCGCGAACGCCGCGACCATCGAGGGATTCGAGGGCGCGCGTCCGAGCGCCCTGCACTTCGTAAAAGTGTGGCACGCCGATCTCGGCACAGGCACGAGCGCCGTGCGGCGCGTCGGGTCGCCATTGCTCGATCACCAGGTCCGGCAGCACGTGCGAGAGATGCCAATCGATCTCCCGTTCGCTGACGGGCAGTCGCAACACTCGAGTCTCGAGTCCCCGCTCGCTGAGCGAGGCGAAGCCCGACGCAGGGCCGGCATCCGGGAGCAGCGCCGTCACCGAGTGCCCCCCCGACAGCCACGCTCCCGCCTGCGCCCGAAGGTGCATCGCGGCACGCTGCGGCCCGGCCAATGCATGACCGGGGTCGACACTGAGGAGGGTGATGCGCATGGGCTCTCCGACCGGGCGGGGATTCCGTCGGCCAGGCGGGTGTCCCCCGCCGGCTCCATCAAGAGGTGGGAACTGGCCCTCGCCTGATACATGCGCCCGACTTCGACGGACTTCCCGGGCGGGCGCTAGAGTCCTCCTCCCATGGCCTCCCCTCCCGGAAACCTCGACCCCGATCTCGATGCGCGCCTCGTGGCGCGCTGTCAGGCAGGCGAACCGAGAGCCTGGGAGGCACTCGTCCGCCGCCACCAGCGGCTCGTGTGGAGCGTCTCGCGCTCCTATCGGCTGTCCGATGAGGATGCCGGGGACGTGTTCCAGGAGGTGTTCGCCGCGCTGATCCGATCGCTCGCTCGCCTTCGAGACGGGAGGGCCCTGGTGCGCTGGCTCAGCGTCACGAGTGACCGGCTCGCGCGAACCGCCGCGGTGCGGAGTCGCCGCGAGCAGGCCATGAATCGCTCGTCCGATGACCCAGCCGGAAACGCCTTCGAGCGATTGGCCGCATCCGATGAACCGATCGGCGCCGATCTCGAGCGCCTCGAGCGCGAGGCCATGGTGCGACTTGCGATGGGCGCGCTCTCGGATCGCTGCGTGCGGCTGCTGCGCGCCCTCTACTACGAGGACCCGACGCCCGGCTACGCCGAACTGTCCGAGCGGCTCGGAGTCCCGATCGGATCTCTGGGGCCGACGAGGGCCCGTTGTTTCGACAAGTTGCGACTGTCGTTCGTTTCGATCTCGAGCGGAGGTATCAGCGGAGGGCTCGACGCCACCTCTCTCAACGAGCAAGAGCCCCGCGGCGGAACGCCCGAGCGCGGCGGTAGCCCCAAGCGTGCCCATTCCGAGGAGGCCGCCGGATGAAGCGTCACGACCGCGACGCCCATCTCGACACGCGAATCGCGCTCGACCTGCTCGAGCATCGGCTCGATGCCGAGAGCACGAAACGGATCGAGGCCCACCTCGCCCGCCCGTGTCCCGCCTGCCGTGAGCAGCTGAGGCGCATCGGCGATCTGGTGGCGACGCTGCGAGCCGATCGCGGCGCCGAGGTGCCCGAGTCGCTCACGCTTCGCGCGCTGTCGGTGTTCGAGCCAAGTCTCGAACAGCCGCCACACGAACATCCGCTGGCGGGAATCGTGCGCCTGTTGTTCGACTCCCTCGACGCACCGCTGCCGGCCGCCGCCAGGCGATCGGTCGGCGAGGCAAGGCGGCTGCGCTATGCCCTGGGCGATGCGGAACTCGAACTCGAGATCGATCGCGATACGCGCTCGACCATGACGTTGCGGGGCCGACTCGGCGCCGTGGATGCAGCACTGTGGTCGATCCGCGCCGAGACGCCGGGGGAGTCGCGAGCCACCTCACCCGATGCGGCCGGCTCGTTCCTGATCGCCTCACTGCCGGCCGGCCCCTGTCAGCTGCATCTGGAGGGACCCGGCGGCAGCTTCCGCATCCCGGATCCGTCCCCATGAGCGCCACGGAGCTACTCGCCGAGGTCGAGGGCATCCGTCGGGCCGAGCCCGCTCGCGCGCTCACCACTCTGGAAGCGGGCTTCGCCGCCGCATCGAGGCGCGCCGAACCCGCTGAGCGCGCCCTGCTGTGGCGGACCCGCGCGCATGTGCTGCGCAGCCTGCGGCGCACTCGCGAAGCGGTGAATGCCTATCGCCGCGCCGCTGCCGCGTTCCATGCAGCGGGCGATGCACGCGAGGAAGGGCGCTGCGCCATCGGCCTCGTCGACGCGCTGATGTACCTGGGGCGTCACGCCGAGGCACGGCGGGCTGCCTCGAGAGGCCGCCGCCTCCTGACGCGCGTCGGCGATGACGCCGCCCTGTCGAGGCTTCTGAACAACGAGGGCAATCTCTGGCATCGCCTCGATCTGCCCGAGCGTGCGCTCGAGTGTTACCAGGCGGCGGTGAGCGGGCTCGAGCGTGCGGGGGACCTTCGAAGCGCGCGCATGATCGGCGTGAACGTGGGCAACTGCCTGTCGCTCCTCGGACGACTCGACGAGGCGAGGCGCCACTATCGAGAGGCGCAACGCGCCCAGCGGGCCGCGGGCGCGCTCAACGAGGCGCTCTCGGCGGCGTACAATCTCGCCTACCTCGACTTCCTCGAGCATCGATCGGAAGCCGCGCTCGAAGGGCTCGAGGCGGTGCGGATCGAAGCGGAAGCCCGTGCCTATCCCTCACTCGCCGCGCTCGCGCGGCTCGACCGCGCCGAGATCTTTTTGCGCCTGGGTGCCCATGAACAGGCGCTCGAGGAAGCCGAGGCCGGTGTCACCGCGTGCGACGCGCTCGGGCTCGGCTACGAGACGGCCAAGGCCGAGTTGTTCGCCGCGCTCGCGTGCTTCCGCCTCTCGCGGCGTGAGCGCGCCCGCAGCGGGATCGAGCGTGCGCTCACGCGATTCGGCGCCGAGGGCAACGAGGTGTGGACGGGCGAGGCGCTGCTCGGCCTGGCCACGCTATGGCGCGAGGACGGCAACGCGCCCGCAACCGCGGTGCTCCTCTCGGCTGCCAGGCGACGCTTCGCCGAGGCCGGCGATCGCGAGCGCGAGGCTTGCGCCGCTACACTCGAGGTGCGAGCCAGGCTCGATGCCGGCGAGCCCTCGGCCGCTCGCCGACTGATGGCGCGGGCCGATCGACGCCCGCCCAAGAACCCGAGCGCACGGCTGCAACATCTGACGCACGGCGCGCGCGCCGCGTTGGCTCGTGCCGCCGGCGACGTGCCGGCCACGAGGCGATGGCTTCAACTGGCCGCCACGCAATCCGAGCGACTGGCGGCACGCATCCTCGATGAGGAGTGGCGTGCGACGTTCTGGGGGGACTGGGGCTGGCCGCATCGCGAACTGGCGCTGCTCGAACTGGAGCACGGCGATCCGGAGGCCGCGTTCGATGCACTCGAGGCGGGCCGGGGTCGGACGCTGATCGGGCGCTCCTCGGTGCGAGGAGCGAGCGGTCACGCGCTGCCGGCCGCCGTCCGGCGATGGACCGCGGCGCGGCAGGCGCGTGAGCACGAACCCCGCCGCACCGCGGAGGCGAGTGCGGGATCGGCTCTGCGAAGCGTGCTCGCCCACCGCGCACCGCATCAGGTGACGGCGTCGAGCCTTCGGCGCCTGCTCGACGATGACACCTTGCTCGTGGACCACCTGACTCACGCGGGCGTGATCGGTGCCATCCGGTTGTCGCGCCGCGGCGCGCAGGGAGTCGCCCGACTCGCACGAGAGGAGCACGTCTCGCGTCTGACCCACGAGGTGCTGTTCGCACTTCGAAGCGCCGCCTTCACGCCACGTGCATCCCGGCGGCTCGATCCATCGCTGGTCGATGCGCTCACCGAGTTGAGCGCGCTCACCTTGTGGCCGCTGCTGGGCGAGGGGGTTCCCGCTTCGATGGTGCTCGCACCCACCCATGCACTCGCGCGCCTGCCATGGGCCGCACTGCCGCTCGCGGATGGACGTGTCCTCGCGCAGAGCACGGCGCTGGTGATCGCTCCCGGACTCCGCTCCGTGATGGGCGCAGCGAGGGAGACGGCGGGCGGACCGGGACTGGTCGTCGCAGTCGATACGGGGGACCTGGCGGCGATCGAGGCCGAGACCGCATCGGTGATCGCGTCGTTCCCGGGTGCGCACGTGCTCTCGGGCAGTGAAGCCACCGTCGCGCGATTCCGCGAGCTCGCCCCTCGGGCCGGCTGGATCCACTTCGCCGGGCACGGCGCATTCCGCGCCGATGCGCCGGAGCGCTCGGGCCTGAGGCTCTTCGATCGTTGGCTCCTGAGCACTGAACTCGCCGCCCTTCGTCTGAGCGCCCGCTGGGTGACGCTCTCGGCCTGTCAGACGGCGCGCGCGCTGGTGCGGCCCGGCGAGGAGTGGTTCGGATTGTCCCGTACGCTTCTCCTGGCCGGCGCCAACGCCGTGGTGGCGGCCCAGTGGGATGTCGAGGACGCCTCGACCGCCCTGCTCATGGAGGGGCTCTACCGGCGTCTGGCGACGGGAGCCGATGTGCCCCGAGCGCTCGCGGCGGAACAGGGCGAGAGGGCCGCCTCGGGCGAACACCCGCTCGATTGGGCTGGTTTCGTGACGCTGGGAGGGCCACGGGCGCTCGGCGCCTCGAGGTCGGCTCGCCCCCGGAACTTGCCCCGGAACCGAAATTCACCCGCGCGCCGCAAGCGCCGAATCCCCTAGACTCGTGCGACACCCTGAGGAGGTCTCCCCCATGCTCCGCCGCTCGTCCCTGCTCTCCATGCGCCATGCGCTCGCTCTCGCGTGCGCCGCGCTGATCGCCGCCTCGGGCTGTGGCAGCCCGATCGCCACCGCGCCACAGCGCTCGGCCGAGCCCACGCACTCGAGCGCGCCGAACGTCATCGAAGATGTGTCGGCCGAGGTCGTCGTCACCCTTGCCGAGGGTGTGAGCGCCTACTACGTGGCCTACGACTTCTCGGCCACGCTGATCGAGTGGGAGAAGGACGAGCGCTGCGCCAAGTTCATCCCGCAGGCCGGCCAGCCGCGCGAGAAACTCGCCTACCTGCTCTCGATGGACCCGCGCTGCGAAACCGTGGACCTCAACACCTACATCGAGGAAGTCGAGACGCGCCAGCAGAGCTTCGCGTTCGATGACGGCATTCCCGGCGTGCAGCCCTACCTCGAGCAGGCGGCCGCACGCGCACTCCGGCTCGAGGCCGCGCACTTCGTCACGCGGGGCCGTGGCGTCCGAGTCGCCATCATCGACACCGGCGTCGATGCGACGCATCCCGCGCTCGCCGGCCGAATCCTCATGGGGCGCGACTTCGTCCAGGATGACGACGATCCGACCGATGTGGTCGATGGTGTCGATCAGGATGGCGACGGGCTCGCCGACGAGGCCTTCGGTCACGGCACGCACGTGGCCGGATTGGTGTCGCTCACCGCTCCCGAGGCGCCGCTGATGATCGCGCGCGTGCTGGATGCCGACGGTCGTGGCGATGTGCTCGATGTGGCGGCCGGGATCCGCTGGGCCACGCGCAACGGCGCCCGCGTCATCAACCTGAGCCTCGGCACGCTCGATGAGATCGCCGCCGTTCAGAAGGCGCTCGAAGAGGCCGAGGCCCTCAACATCGTCGTCGTGGCATCCGCCGGCAATCGCGGCAGCGCGATCCCCGAGGAGTACCCGGCGCGTTCGAACAACGCGCACGCCGTGGCCGCCACAGACGCCGACGCCCGCCCCGCGCCCTTCACCTCGTACGCACCCTGGGTCGCCATCTCCGCCCCCGGCGTCGCGGTGCGCAGCGCCTATCCGGGTGGCGGCTATCGCCTGTGGAGCGGCACCTCGATGTCGGCGCCATTCGTCGCCGGGGCCGCGGCCCTCGTGATCGAGCGCCATCCGAGCTGGACGTCCGATCGCGTGATGGGTCGTCTGCGCTGGACGACGCGTCCGATCCAGGGCGCCAGCGCGGAGCAACAGGGCATGCTGGGCCGCGGCATGCTCAATGTGCTCGCGGCGGTTCGCGCCGATCATGTCCGCGCCGGACCGGGTGAGGGTGACGAACCCACGGACGGAGTCGAGTGACGCAAGCCACGGAACTCCCGGCGCACGGTGATCGCTACCGCTGGACGACGATCGCGCACGCCCAGCGCACGCTGCTCGGACCGATCGCCGCCGAGGTCATCGCCAGTCTGATGGGGAGCATCGAGCGATCCCCGCTCGCCGTGCTGGACGTCGGCTGCGGCCGCGGCGCCATGCTGGTGGGCGCGATGGTGCGGTTCGGCGCCAGTGGCGTCGCGGTTGAACCCAACCCGCACTTCGCGGCAGCGGCACGCGCGCTGGCCGAGGCAGGCGGCGTCGCCGACGCACTCATAATCCACAACGCGGAGTATGCGCCGAGCCTGCTTGTTCGCGAGCGCTTCGGCCTCGCGATGTGCATGGGTGCGACCGGTGCCTTCGGCGGTTACTCCGGCGCGCTCTCGGGGTTGCACAAGATCGTCGAGCCCAGCGGGTACGCCATGATCGGCGAAGGCTGTTGGCGCCGGGAACCCGCGACCGAGTATCTCGCCGTGCTCGGTGCATCGCGAGAGGACATGGCCCAGGAGCCCGAGACGAGAGCCGCCGCCGAAGCCGCGGGGTGGCGCGTCGTGCGTTCGCACTTGAGCACGGTCGCCGAGTGGGATGGCTACGAGGACGCCTACGCCGGTTCGATGGCCGAGTGGCTGAGCGAGAACTCGCGCGACCCCGATGCCGCGGGCTTTCGCGAACGACTCGAGCGCTGGCGCAATGCCTACCTCGACCACGGTCGCGACACGCTCGGTTTCGCCACGTACCTGCTCGAGCGGCGCTGAGGCCCACGAGAGAGGGTCGGGGGGGGGGGGCCCCCCCCCC
>JAYWEM010000017.1:0-6115 GCA_043779265.1 bacterium
GAGCTTGGCGAGACGAACTCCGCCCTCGCTCTTGAGATGGATGCGCAGGCGGATGGCACCCTGCAGCTTGCCCTCCCACACACCATCGGTTGGAGCGGCGAACGCCTGTGAGCCACAGGCGAGCAAGGCGGCGAGCACCGAAGGGAACAGTCGGGAGAGATTCATGGCCTGCAGCCTAGGGCGACCCGGGCGCGCCTGCCAGAAGAGGGCTCGCGCCGCGGCTCTGCTTGGCGCACCCGGCGAGGCCGAGTGCGAACGCGAGGAAATGGAGCCTGAGACGCGACTGGCGAGCATTCCTGCTCACGCACGGCGGTCGTTTCCGGTCGTGAGGGGCGACGCTCGCCACTCTAGACCCCTTCGTCCGGCAGGTTCACTCGGAATTCCGCCTGAATGATCGCACTGCTCGACTCCGGTCGGCGACCCTCGGGAACCGGCGAGGACCCGCTCCTGGTGGATCCGTTCAATCGACTCATAGCGGGATTCCCAGGCGAAGCACGGACATGGCGGTCTCGCGTCGCATGCGTTCTTCCTCGTCGAGGGCTGCCTCTCTGAAATGCCCACCGAACGCCTGATCCGCCTTCGTCGCGTTCGGCGACTTGCGCTGACCACCCCCACTTCCCATTGCCGCAACCCCATCACCCTTGCTACCTTGCGTGGGTCAGCGATGAACGTCGCCCCACTCCCGAGGATGGAGCCTCCGGCATGGCCTTCGCCCGTTTCCTCCAGGTCTCGGATCTGCATCTCGGTCGGCCCTTCGCATGGCTGCCGGCGGACCGCCGTGACGACCGCCGCCGCGACCAGCAGCGCGCGCTCGAGCAGACGGTGCATCAGGCGATGGAGCGCAATGTCCACGCCATCTTGATCCCGGGTGATCTGTTCGATGCGCTGGCCGTGGACGCCGCGACGCTGACGCATGCGATCAAGACCTTCGAAGGCGCGGGCTGCCCGCCGGTGTTCATCTCCCCGGGCAACCACGATCCCTATTCCGCCACCTCCGCGCTGTGGAGTCCGCGCCTGCTCGCCGCACGCGGCCTCGCGTGGCCGTCGCATGTGCACCTATTCGATTCGCCGACGTGGTCGAGCCGACTGGTGCCGAAGCTGCCCGGAGTCCGGGTGTGGGGGCGCGCGTTCGTGAGCGGTGCCGAGAGTCTCGATCGCCCGCTCGCCGCCGAGCTTCTGCGCGAGGTCACAGGCACCGATCCGATGGGCTTCGAGGTCGCGCTGTTCCACGGATCGCGCGAAGGCCAGTGTCCGCCGTCCCAGAAGATGACGGCGCCATTCTCGGACGCCGAGGTGCAGGCGTCACCCTTCGTCTATCACGCGGTGGGCCACTATCACTCCGTCGCCCGGCTCGAGCAGCCACCGATCGAGGGCGTTCGTTCCAATGGCGCCCGCCTTGCCTATGCGGGCTCTGCGGTCTCGCTCGATCTGACCGAGGCGGGGGTGCACGGCGCGCTCGAGATCCGCATCGAGTACGGACATCAGCAGCCCCATGTCGAGGTCGAGCCGATCGAGTTGGATCGTCGTCGGGTCGGCGAAGTGGAAGTCGATGCGACGGGTGCGGCGAGTGCCGACCAGATCGACCGCCGCATCGCCAAGGCGCTCGATTTCTCCGGCGTGTCCGAATACGACTTCGTGCTCGTGCGACTCCTCGGCCGGCTTCCCTCGGGCGTGCGCTGGTCGCAGCCCGGGCCGGACCTCCGCGCGCACGCGTTCTACTTGCGGATCGACGCCACGAACCTGCGTCCCGATCACGATTTCGGTGCCTATCGCGGCCGCGAGGCGCGCACCACCGAGGACCGTTTCGCACAGCAGTTGCTCGCCGACCTCGACACCGAGTCCGACCCGGCACGCCGCGAGTTGATCGAGCGAGCGCTCCTGCACGGCCTCGATGCGTTCAAGCTGCGCGAGGTGAGCCCGATGTGGGATGAGGTGGGCGCGTGAAGCTCCTTCGCGTCAAAGCCGCGTTCGGCACGCTGCAGGGGGAGTGGCACTTCGATCCGCGCAAGACCAATCTCGTGGTCGACGACAACGAGCGCGGCAAGAGCACGCTGCTCGCGGCGATCATGGCGGGACTCTACGGACTGGACGGCGACCGCCGCACGCACCGCGTCGTGACGCCGCTCGAGCGCTTCCGTCCGTGGTCGGGCGAGGCGTTCGAGGTGACGATCGAGCTGCAGACGTCGGACCAGCGCTACATCATCCATCGCGACTTCGCGCGCGAGAGCGTGACGGTGATGGACCGGGGCGGCAATGACGTCACGGCGACGTTCTTCGAGGACCGCGAGTACCCGATCGGTCGCAGACTGCTCGGACTGGATTCGTCCGAGTTCGACAAGTGCGCGTTCCTGCGGCTCGGCGACCTCGAGGGCGTGGTGCCCACCGACGAGAAGGCGCGCCGCGCCTCGACGCTGCGGGCACGACTCGAGAACGCAGCCGACACCCACATCGGCGACACCAATGCGAGCGAGGCGCTCCGCGTTCTCGATGACTCGCTGCGCCGCTACACGGCGCCCGAGCTGGAGTTCACGGGAACCCTCGACAACGCTCTCGAACGCCTCGAGGCGAAGCGGGAGTTGGTGCTCAGTGAGCGCCGGACGATGGAGCACGATCTGTCGCAGTCCGATGGCCCGCTGCAGCGACTGATCGAGTTCTCCGAGGAGGAGAACGCGCTCAAGGACAGCCTGCGGGCGCTCGAAGCCGAGCGGCATGCCGGGCTGGCCGCGGAACTGCGCCGCCAGATCGAGGAGGACGACCGCTCGCGCGAGGAACTGGAGCGCCTCCAGGACGAGGCCGCTCAACTCGAGTCCGTCGCCGGGCTGCCGGCGAACGCCGAGGCCGAACTGCGCGAGACGATCACGCGGCTCGAGGAGACCAAGCGGAATCTCGAGACGCAGGATCAGCGGCACCGCGAGCGCGTCGAGCGCGAGCGCGCTCAGGTGACGAGCGATCTCGAGAGCCTGACGGCTTACGCCGACTACACCGACGAAGAGGCGGCCCGAGCTTCTGTGCTCGCCGCTGAGATGCGACGTGCGGCCCTCGATGACTCGCGGTTGCAGCACGAGGTGTTCGTGCAGCGCGACCAGTTGGCGGCGCTCGGCTATGAACCCGAGCGCATCCACTATCTGACGCAGCGCTTCGGGCCGCTCTCCGAGCGCCAGCAGCGCGTTCTGCGCCATCAGAGCGAGCGCCATCTGGCGTTCCAGACCGAGGTGGCGGGGCTCGAGCAGGAGCGGACCCAGGCGTCCGAGGCCCTGCGTGAGATGGACGCCGCGCGCAGCGCACGGCGTGTTCCCGGGTGGTTCGCGCTCGCACTCGGACTGGGCGGCGCGCTCGCCGGCGCGTTGGTGCTGGGACTCAACGGGCAGTCGCCCCTCGCGGTGCCGCTTCTGGCGGGCGGCGGGATCGTGGCGGCGATCGGCGCGGGGCTGCTGGTGTTCGCGGCCGGCGGTCGATCGACCGATCGCGAGGCTGCGCTGGAGCGTCTGGCCGATGCGCAGCGCCAGCTCAACGCATTGCGCACGCAGCGAGCCGAGAACGAGGTCGCGCTGACCGAGATGGCGCGCGCGACGGGTCAGCGCGATTCGGTCGAGCTGCTGCGGTTGTGGAGCGAGTACGCACGCATGTTGGACGACAGCTCGGGATTCATGCGTGCACAGGAGCAGTTGAGCACGACCGAGACTCGCCGCCGCGAGCTCTCGCTCGAAGCCGCACCGCTGTTGCGCGCGCTGCCGCAGTCGACGCCGAGCCCCGAGTCGCTCGAGACCGTCGCGCAGCAGGCGCGCGCGGCCACAGCCAAGCGCCAGCGCCTGGTGGAGCTGCACGAGCACGCCGGGCTCGCCGAGGAGGAGAAGAAGGTGCTCGAGGCCATGGTCAAGGGCTTCGAGGAGAAGGCGCTCCGCATCCTGCACGCAGCAGGGCTCACCTTCGATCCCGCGCGCGAGTGGTCGGCGCACGCTGCCGAACTCAACGGCCGGATGAAGGACCAGTACCGGCGCGCGACCGTTGTCGACGAGCTGCTGCCCGCAGCGCGCCGCCGCCTGATGCCGGACGCCGAGCGCGAGCACCGACTGCAGCATCTCGCCCAGCTCGAGCAGGGTCGCGAGCACGTCACGTCGGCGCGCACCGCTGCCGAGATCGATGTCGAGGCGCGCGGCGCACGGCAGCGCCTCGAGGAGGTGCAGCGTTTCCGCACGGATCTGCGTATCGAGTTCGAGGAAGTGGGCCGACGTGCCGCACAGCGCATGCCCGAGACCGAGGCCGAGCTGCTCCGGCTCGATCGCGCGCAGTCGCGCGCGCGCCGATTCAAGGCCTCGATCGAGCTGGCGCGCGACACCATCCAGAAGGTCGCCACCGACACGCACCGCCGCTGGGCGGACTTCCTCAATGAGCGCGTCAGCGAGCTGCTCCAGCAGCTCGGCTCCAGTGTGCGCGGTGTTCGTTTCGGTGAGGACCTCGACTTCTCGGTGCAGACCGATGGCGCCGAGTTGTTGCCGCGCGGGCGCGCCTCGATGCAGCTCTCGACCGGCGCGCGCGATCAGCTGCACATCGCCGTCCGCCTGGCGATCAGCGAGTTCCTGACGCGTGGCGGCGAGTCGGTGCCGCTGCTCATCGATGATGCGTTCGCGACGAGCGATGACCAACGTCTCGCGGCCGGGATGCGCATGTTGATCGAGGGTCTCGGCGGCACGCATCAGGTGATCCTGGTGACCTGCCATCGCGGTCGTCATCAGGACCTGCAGCGACTCGATCCCATGCTCTACAACGAGCGCGTGCACTGGGTCGATCTGCGCGCCCCGGTCAACACGCGCACTTGATCGGCGGCTGGCGCGCCGCCGTCACCTGGCTGCTGGTGGCCGAGGCGGCGTACGCCGTGATGCGTGTGGCGACGCGCTCGGCCTCCGATGCCGCCGAGGTGCACTGGGCCGAAGTCGCCAGCGCACGCTTCCTGGGCGGCGCACTGGTCGCCGTCGCCGCCGCCCGCCTGCGTGGGGTCTCGCTGCGAGTGGTGGATCAGAGGCACGCGTGGTTGCGCTCGCTGTTCGGTACTGGCGGCGCCATCTGCCTGTTCCACGCACTCGGCACTTCGCACATCGCCGTCGGCGATGCGACGACGCTCTACTCCACGACACCGCTGTGGGTGGCGGTGCTGGCAGGGCCGATCCTCAAGGAGCGGGTCTCCTCGGGCGTCTGGGCTGGCGTGGCGCTGGGGTTCGCGGGCGTGGCGACATTGATGGGTGCGCGATGGGGAGCGGGCGGTTGGACGGCGCTGCTCGTGCTGGTCGGGGCGGTGAGCTACGCGTTTGCGATCCTGAGCCTGCGTCGGCTCTCGACACGCGAGTCGAGCGAGGCGATCGCGCTGCACATGAGTCTCACCGCGGGAGGCATCCTCGGGCTGATCGCGCTGCCACATCTGCAGCCGGTCCCGAGCGGCGCCTGGCTGCCGATCGCGCTCTCGGCGCTGGCCGGCGGCCTGGGGCAGGTGGCGGTGGGCCGGGCGTACGCGCGCGGCACCGCTGCCTCGCTCGCGGCGCTCGGCTATGTCGGCGTGGTGATCACCTACCTGCTCGAGGTGGCCCTGTTCCGGCGCATGCCGGAGGCGCACCAGATCCTCGGGGCGCTCCTCGTGATCGCGGCCGGCGTGTGGGTGGCGTACGCGTCTCGGCCTGCGAGGGCCCCGGCTGAACCGGCGAGCGCGGTGGAATAGCCACCACCGGCCTTTCTCGTCACATCCCCCTGACGCCCCCCGCCCCGCCGGGCCTGTATCCTCGGAACGGCATGACCACCTCCCTCCATCCCCCGAATCGCCTCGGGCGCGAGACCAGCCCGTACCTGCTGCAGCACGCCCAGAATCCCGTGGATTGGTATCCGTGGGGTGAGGAGGCGTTCGCGCGCGCCCGCGCCGAGGACAAGCCGATCTTCCTGTCGATCGGGTACTCCACGTGCCACTGGTGTCACGTCATGGAGCGCGAATCGTTCGAGAACAGCGAGGTCGCCGATCTGCTGCGGGCGGACTTCATCGCCATCAAAGTGGACCGCGAGGAGCGCCCCGACGTGGACCGTATCTACATGACGGCGATGCAGGCGATGGGACAGGGGGGTGGCTGGCCGCTCA
>JAYWEM010000018.1:0-14424 GCA_043779265.1 bacterium
TGACCTCGTAGCGTCGCATCCGTTCGGTCCCCCCAACCCCGCCATCCTTGGCGAGTTGGCAGCATCGTACGGCTTGCGACTGTTCTCAGACAGAGCCTAATGCCCGGATTGTCGCGGGGTGTGGCTCGATCGCGGAGAGCTCGACAAGATCATCGAACGCACGGCGCCGGAGGGCGTGGCCAACGCGAGCCCGAGGCCACCTCAGCGTGATCACGATGCGAATGATCGACGTGACGGCGAATTCCGCGACGACGACGACGACCGCTACCGCCATGGGAAGAAGAAGAAGAAGGGCGGATTCCTGGGCGAGATCTTCGACTTCGACTGGAACCGCTCGGGCCGAGCGCTCCGGCGTCAGCCCGCGAGGATACTCCGATTGACACGCAAGGCCCCCTGGGTCGCGTCCCGCGCGACTCAGGGGGCCTCTCGTTTCCCGGTCCTTGCAGTCCTCGAGTGACGGCGTTCCCTGCCGCCACGGCGGAGACTCACGCGTAGCCCGGGGTCAGCGCCGGATCCACCACAGGAGATCCAGCAGGACCATCACTAAACCGACGTCCACGGATTCCTCCCTATTGAGAGGGGCCCGCTTCGGCAGCGCGGGGTCAACCGGACGGATTGTCGGCCGCCCGTGGGTTGGCTGCGCGGGCGGGGAAGCCGGCATGTTGTCGGCTCACCCCTTCATCTCGGCAGGTGGGGCCGCGGACTTGAGTGCTGCATGACCTCCCGTGCGGAACGCGGGTCGTGACAACTGTTTGAGGACCACGACCGTGAGGTCGTCGAGCGGCTCGTCGGCATGCGCGCGCACCGCCCGGAGCAGCGCCTCCAGGATGTCCCCGGCCCTGCGATGCCCGTGCCTGGCGAGCACGGCGCCGATCCCCTCGGTGCCGAACTGCTCGCCCTCGCGCATCGCCTCGGTGAGTCCATCGGTGTAGAGCAGCACCACGTCGCCCGCCGCGAGTTCGAGGGTCGACGTCTCATAGCTGGCATCAGGCGAGACCCCGAGCAGGATCCCGCTCTCGGCGTGCTCCTCCAGTGTGCGGGCGGCGCGCCACACGATCGGCGGCGTCAGGCCGCCGTTGGCGAAACGCACGGTCGCGGTCGCGGCGTCGACTCGCGCGCACAGGAGTCCCATGAACTTGTCGGGCTGCTGAAGGGCGACGAGGTCGCGATTGAGTACTTCGAGCAGTTCGCCCGGATGGCGCGTGCGCGTGGCCTCATCGCGGAAGCGCGCCTGCACGCCGGCCATGACGAGCGCCGCCGCGACGCCGTGGCCCGCGGCATCGCCGACGGCGAGCACGAACTCGCGTGGTCCGGTCTCGATCACATCGTAGTAGTCGCCACCGACCGCCTCGCTCGAGAGCGTCACGGCGGCGCAGTCGAGCGTCGGCAGCACGGGCAGTCGGCGCGGCAGACGATGCATCTGCACCACGTGCGCCTCGGCCAGTTCACGCTCGAAGGTTCCTCGATGCGTGCGCTCGCGGCGGAGTTCGATGTGCTCGAGTCCGACCGAGAGGCGATCGGCCAGCTGCCGCAGGTCGCGCACCTCGTGCACATCGATCCAGCCGCCGGTCAGCCGCCTCCCCAGGAGGATCACGGCCGCGTGAGGACCACCTGCCACCGGCACGAGCCAATGGACATTCGAACCTTCGAGCGCGTCGCGGTCCTCGTGCGCCAGATCGAGGTCGGCGAGCGCGATGGGGCCACTCGCGCGCTTCAGCGCATCGGCGAAGCCGGCCCCGAGCACCGGTGCTCGCCTCATTCCCGCGTGCGCCACCGCCTGTGTCGGGCCGAGCCGGAGCGCCGAGACCCCGTCGAGTCGCAGTGAAGTCATGATCGCCTCGCACGCCTCTTCCATCGCGAGTCGCGGATCGGCGCCGCGAGCGGCCTCGGGACTCGGCGCCCAGCCACTCAGGGCATGTTCGCCCGCGATCGGCACCATGCGCTCGCCGACCTGGCTGAGCCATGGCCGGGCGGGGCCCGCCAACGAGGCGACCAGCACGAGGAACGCGAGCGATGCCCCGGCGACTCCCTGACTCGCGCCGGGCAGCAGCGTCGGCGCCAGCGTCTCGCCCGCGATCGCGATGGCGAAGGCGAGTGCCCCTGCGATGGCGAGCGCCAACCCGGCCCGCAGCGCCACGCGGAAGTCGAAGACGCGGTGGACCGCGATCGCCCACGCGAACGAAGCGGGCATGAGCAGCGTGGCGACCACGGCCATGCGCTCGCCCGGCAACTGATCGTCGGTCGACAGGTTGCGAAGCGCGACCAGTACCGCGAACGGTGCGGCGCCGAGCAGCGTCCCGAGGAAGGCCACCCGCAGACGCCGCCTCGCATCGGCGCTCTTCGCACGCGCCAGGGCTCCCGCGAACAGCACGAGGCCGCCGAGGAAACCTGCGGCGAGCGTGAGTCCGGCCGCCGCGCTCAGCCACGGCCTCGCGACCAGCGCCAACTGCCCGGCACCGAACTCGTCCTCGAACAGCACGACGCCCCACGCGAGAAGCGACAGTGCGCCCGCCGCATAGCAGGCTCGCACCCACACGCGAGCGCGTGGCCTGTCACCGGGCTCGGGGAACAGCGCGAAGAAATGCGAGAACAGCGCGGGGATGAAGAGCTGGACGACGAGCAGCGAGAGTTGGTGCAGCGCTGCGGCAGCGCCGGTCAGCCGGGGCGGCGGCGCGAGCCATCCGGCGAAGCACAGGCTGAGCAGGAAGAACACGGCGGTCAGTCGGTCGCGACGCTCGCTCCACACCCAGCCACCCAGCAGGAGGAAGCCGCAGGCCACGGCGTACAGGAGGGACTTGAAGCGGCGTTCCTCGACCGGCAGCGGTTCGGGCGCGATCCAGACTTGCGAGCGCTCGGCCAGTCGCTCGCGCTCGAGCACCAGGGGCCGGCCAGGCGTGGCCATGGCGAGCGGGCCCATCGAGAGCAGCCGGGTCCGCTCACCCGGGCGGTGCAGCAGGTCTCCGGGGCGCAGTCCGGCACGGGCCCCGGGGCTACCGGGCTCGATGGTGACGATTCGATCTCCCTGCAGCGTCAGGCCGGTCCAGCCGTGACGAGGCAGGCTCAGAGCCGAAAGCAGGAGTGCCGCCGTGGCGGGGACCAGAAGCCACGAGAGCGCTCGCATCTCACCGGGACGGCCCATCGATCCTCCTCCCGCAGGAGAACGAGCAGCAGACTGGCAGCCGACCGCGCGAGGGTCAAGCCCCAGTCCCCTCTTGGCCTCCGGGCACGCCCCCGGCTATTCTCCGTCAAGTCCTCTCGTGCATTGGCCGATATGCACATCACATGGATGCGGTGCTGCATGGCTACTCTTGCTTCAGGGAGCGGAGGTCAGACCCACGATGCTGGTCCTGACAAGGAAGTTGGGCGAGAACATCCGGATCGGAGACTCGGTGAAGATCACCGTGTTGGAAGTCCGTTCGGGCCAGGTCAAACTGGGCATCGACGCTCCACCGGACGTGAAGGTGCACCGCGAGGAGATCTACGCGCGCATCCAGGAGGAGAATCGGCGAAGTGCCGCGGGCGGCAAGCCCCCGTCACCGCCGGATGCCTCCGCGGGTAAGCGCTGACCGCACGGAGGTGGCGAGCCACCACCGGCGATCGCGAGGAGACATGCCGAGCCCAAGTCGCCGGAGCAACTCGAAGGGGAACCCGGATGCGAGCGTACCCGAGGTGAAGCCCGTTTCCGCGCAGGCGAAGATCCTCAACCTGTCCAAGATCGACGCCGTCCGCCGTCGCATCGCGAACGGCTACTACGATCGGGACGAGGTGCGCGACCGTCTCGCCCATGCCGTGCTCGAGGAGCTGCGCGAGGACTGAGTGGAATCGGCGGCTACCCGCCTTCCCCCCGGACGTGCATAATGCTCTCGACTCGCGATGGACCGCGAGGACAAGCCCATGCCCACACGCCCCGCGCGCCGAGAAGGCGCATCCCCGCTCGCTGAGCTGGTCGACGCGCTCATGGAGGACGCGGCGACGGCTGTCCTCATCGTGGCGTCCGATGGCTCGCTCATCCGCCACAATGACGCGGCCCCCCGACTGTTCGGACTCTCGACCGCTGCGATGTCGCGCGCGACCGGGAGTGATCTGCTGCGGACGGTGGTGGCGGGCGAGGACCTGTTGGGCGATGCGCAGCGCGCCGTCCGCACCGAACGCGAGGCCGTGCTGGCGACTGCCAAGGCGGGCGACATCCCGGTGCGGGTGCGCAGCCACCGGCTGGGCGACCCGCCGATCGTGCTCGTCACCATCGAGGACATGACCCAGACGAGACGGACGCAGCAGGACCTGCGTCGGCATGAGCGGCTCGCCACGCTGGGCCAACTCTCGGCGGGTGTGGCGCACGAGATCCGCAATCCGCTCGCGGGCATCGGCACCAGTGCCCAGGTGCTGCTCCGACGATTCGAGGCCGGCGACGAGCGCGCCCGCTTCGTGCAGGTGATCCTCGATGAGGTGGCGCGGCTCGACCGCATCGTCTCGAGCCTGTTGCAGTACGCGCGGCCGCGCACACCCGAACTGCGCCCCTCCTTGCTCGCGGACTGCGTGCAGCGCGTCGTCGCGCTCTCAGCCGAGATGACCATCAAGGCCGAGGTGCAGGTCGAGGTGGTCGCGGCGCCCAAGCTGGCGCACCTGTGGATCGACCCCGATCTGGTCCAGCAGGTCCTGCTCAACACCACGCTGAATGCCGTGCAGGCGATGCCCGAAGGTGGGACCCTGCGGATCGAAGTGCGCAAGGTGCGTCACAAGCGACCGCCGCGCGGCCCCGGGAGGCGAGCCGAGGATCTCTCGGGCGAGCGAGCGCGCGACGAATCGGGATGGATCGAGTACCAGCAGATCCGCATCAGCGACACCGGCGTCGGCATCCCCAAGGGGGTGCTCGCCAAACTGTTCGATCCCTTCTTCACGACCAAGGCCACGGGCACCGGGCTCGGGCTCAGCATCTCGCAGACCATCATGCAGGAGCACGGCGGTTCGATCGCCGTGGACAGCCGTGAGGGACGCGGGACCACGGTGCTCATCGACTTCCCATTGGAGAAACGCCATGGATCGAGGCGACAGCGTGACACGAGCGGGGACGGCGCAGAGTCTGCTCATCGTCGATGACGAGCGCACGCTGCGCTTCTCGATCGGCGAATGGGCACGCGATCAGGGCTTCACACCCATCGAGGCCTCCACGGGTCGCGAGGCGCTCGAGGCGATGCGCGAGCAGAGCGTCGATGCGGTGCTGCTCGACCTGCGCCTTGGCGACGAGGACGGCATCAAGCTGCTGAAGCACCTGCGGGAGATCGACCCGACCGTGCCGGTCGTGATGCTCACCGGCCACGGCACCGTCGAGCACGCGGTGCGCGCCATCAAGATGGGCGCCTATGACTTCATGCTGAAGCCGCCGGACCTCGATCACCTGGCGGTGGTCCTCGAGCGCGCCATCGAGCATGGGCGGTTGAAGCAGGAGGTCTCCCACCTGCGGCAGCGCACCGCCCAGTCCCAGACGATCATCGGTGCCAGCGCGAGCCTGGCGCGCGTGTTGCAGCGCCTGGAGCGCGCAGCGCAGGCGCCGACCGCCACCGTGCTGATCCACGGCGAAACGGGGGCGGGCAAGGAGTTGATGGCGCGCTATCTGCATGACCACTCCGCGCGCGCCGAGGGCCCGTTCGTCGAGCTGAACTGCTCGGCGATCCCGGAGTCGCTGCTCGAGAGCGAGCTCTACGGTCACGAACGCGGCGCTTTCACGGACGCCAAGCGATTCAAGAAGGGTCTGTTCGAAGTCGCGGACGGCGGGACGTTGTTCCTCGATGAGATCGGGGAGATGGCGCCTGCGCTGCAGGCCAAGCTCCTGCGCGTGCTCGAGACGCGGACGTTCCGCCGCGTCGGTGGACATGCCGACATCACCGTCGATGTCCGCGTGGTGGCGGCGACCCACCGGAACCTGCCGAAGATGGTGAGCGATGGCGGCTTTCGTGAGGATCTCTACTTCCGTCTCAATGTCGTCCCGATCGAGGTGCCGCCCTTGCGCGAGCGTCTCGATGACATCCCGGTGCTCGCTGAGCACTTCGTGCAGAAGCTGGCACGTGAACTGGGCCGCCCCGCCGTCCGGCTGACGCCCCAGGTGGTGGCCGCGCTGCAGAAGCACCGCTGGCCCGGCAACGTGCGTGAGCTGCGCAATGTGCTCGAGCGCGTCGTGCTGCTCGAGGCCGACGATGAGATCCTCGTCGAGCACCTGCCGCCCGAGTGGCTCGTCGGCTCGGCGAGCCCGCGTGCGGCTGCGGCGGGGGTCAGCTTCACGGGGCAGGAGGTGCGTCCGCTCGAGGAGATCGAACGCCTGGCCATCGAGCATGCACTCAGGCTCTGCGGCGGGAACAAGACCCGCGCCTCCGAGAAACTCGGGATCTCCCGCCAGACCCTGAGAACGAAGCTCAAGGATCTCAAGCTGAGTGACGATGCAGAGGGGGAGTCGGACGAGGGCTGACGCTGGCAGAAGTCGCACCACCCGGACCCCCGGGCTGGTGCAGGACTGAGCGGCCGGGCGCCTCGCGCCCGGCCGTCGGTGTGTCCGGGCAGCCCCCCCCTGAGGCGGCGCCCGAGGCCCGGGGCGATTGCCACGATGACCGCCAAGTGATGATTCCCGAGTGACCTAACGCGCCAGACGCTTCGATTCGGAGCCGGTGGGCGGGTCCTCGAAGGCCCCCTCGACAGGGGCGGGTTCTGCCGTGGCATGCGGACTGCAAGACAAGCAGGACGAACGCATGACGCCGTCCTCCCCAGAGCCACCGGAGCCCACACCGATGCCGCATCTCCTGATCGTGGAAGACGAGGCGAGCACCTCGTGGGCACTGGCCGAGGGCCTCTCGGATGACGGCTATACGATCGACACCTTCCGCACCGCCGAGGAAGCGCAGCGCTGGCTGCGCCGCGGCACGAGCGACCTGATCATCTCCGACCTGCGGCTGCCCGGGATCTCGGGCCTCGAGTTCGCGCAGAAGCTCTCGCGCGGTCGTCACGCCCAGCCGGTCATCCTCGTCTCGGCCTACTCGCTCGATGGCCAGAGCGAGGAGCTGAACGCAGCCGGCATCGTGGATGTGTTCTCGAAGCCCTTCCAGATCGACGCGCTCCGCCGCTCGGTGCGCCGCGCGCTGCTCACCGCGACGCCGCGCCGGGTCCCGGCACGGAGGGCCGCGTGAACCGCCGTCTGCCGGATGCCGTTCGCGCACTCCCCGAGGCGGTGCGTGCCTCGGCCGCGATCGAGACGCTGACGCCGCGCGAGCGCTCGGTCCTGGCACTCATGCTGATCGAGGGTCTCTCCCCGGTCGAAGTCGCCGGCGCGCTCGGTACGTCCGCCCGTCAGATCGAGCGTCTCTACAGCGCGGCGCTCGGTTCGGTCTCACGTGAGATGCACGGCGTCCGGAGGGCGGCATGAGCTGGAGCGCCCCGATGACGCCCGCGGCGGATGTCCGTCGTCCGATGCCCGGAACGCTCCAGGAGCGTCTCGCCGCGGCGGATCGTGCGGTCGCCTCGCTCGTCATCGAGCAGCAGCTGGCCGAGGCCCTGCACGCCGAGGTGCCGCAGGCACGCTGCCACCACCAGCTCCGCTACTGGCGCTTCGTCCGCAACGTCCTGGCCGCGAGCAGCGGGGAGGTGCGGGCGTGAATCCGTCCGAGCCGAACATGCGCGTGGTCGCCGGTGGTGAGGGCGAGGCCGTGCTCGGCGCTGGTCATGCCGCCGAGATGAGCCGTCCGCGCACGCGCACCATCGTCATCGCGAGTGGCAAGGGCGAGGTGGGCAAGTCGAACCTCTGCGCGAATCTGGCGCTGGCGCTGGCCGAGCGTGGCGCTCGCGTCCTGCTCGTCGATGGCGATCTGGCGCAGGCGAACCTCGACCTGATCCTCGGCGTGCATCCGCGCTGGGACATCTCGGATGTCCTGAAGAACGAGCGCACGCTCGACGAGGTGCTGGTCTCGGTCGCGCGCGGCGTGCAGTTGGTGCCGGCCGCCTCGGGCGCCCCGGAACTGGCCGAACTCGACGACATGCGTCGCGAGACGTTCCTGCGCACGATCGGCTCAGTCGATCCGGCGCCGGATCTGGTGCTCATCGACACGGCCTCGGGTGCTTCGCGTCAGACCACGGCGCTGTGCCGCGCCGGGCACGAGACGATCGTCGTGACGACGCCCGAGATGCCCGCCTTCTCGGAGGCCTACGCCCTGGTCAAGCTGCTGCATCAGCAGGGCCTGGCGCAGGCCCCGCGCGTCGTCGTCAGCATGGCCAACTCCGACGAGGAGGCCCAGGAGACGTCGCACCATCTTCGTCTGGTCGCGCGCCGGTTCCTCCGCATCGAGCTCGAGTGCCTGGGGGTCATCCCGTATGACGCCTCGGTGCCGCGTGCGATGCGGCAGCAGGAGCCCGTGCTGAGCGCGTTCCCCGATTCTGCCGCGGCACGTGCGTATCGCGCACTGGCCGCGCGTTGCTGGAAGGGCCCGTCGTCGGGGCCGCAGGAAGCTGTCGCCACGAAGTCCGAGATGAAGCCCCAACGTCTCGTCGCCTAGGAGGTCACCCCATGCCCCGTGCCGCTTCGCTCCCCGCCCGTCGCACCGCCAGCAAGACCGCCGCGCCCGCCCGTCGTCCTGAACTGAAGGTCGTCGCGGGCCGCAAGCCCGCTGCGGCGCCGATCGCATCGGTCGCCGTCGCGGATGCACCGACCCCGGTGACGTACGACAAGAACAACCTCCTCAAGCGATTCGCGCCGCTCGTGCGGCATGTCGTCGAGCGCGTCGCGGCGACCCTGCCGCGCAACGTCGATCATGAGGACCTCTATTCGGCAGGTGTGCTCGGGCTGCTCGACGCGCATGCGAAGTTCGACACGGGTAAGGGCGTCAAGTTCGAGACCTACGCCGTGTGGCGCATCAAGGGTGCCGTTCTGGACCAGCTGCGGGCGCTCGACTGGGCTTCGCGTTCGATGCGTCGCAAGGCGCGCAACCTCGACGGTGTGACGCGCAAGCTCGATCAGAAGCTGGGACGGGCCGCTTCCGAGGAGGAGGTCGCGCGCGAGCTGAAGATGTCGCGCGAGGACTTCTATCGTCTACTGGATCATGTGCGCGGCGCGGTGCTCGTCTCGCTCGACGAGTCGCGCACGCAGGACGGCGACGACCAGGGTTCGCTCTCGGATCATCTGGCCGACCCGAGCGCCCCGGATCTGGAGGAGCGCCTCGAGACCGAGCAGGAGCGCCATCTGATGATGGGTGTCATCGACCAGCTGCCCGAGCAGGAGCGGCTCGTCGTCGCCCTCTACTACTACGAGCACATGACGCTCAAGGAGATCGGCCGCACGCTGGGGATCTCCGAGTCACGTGTCTCCCAGGTCCACACACGGGCCATGTCCCGCCTGCGCCTTCGCATGAACAAGGCGATGTCCCTGGATGAGGCCGCGTGAGCGAAACGCCGCCCTCGTCCTCCTCATCACCACCTTGGACGGTCCTGCACGCGAAGGTCTCCGAACTGACCGATCGATGCGCCGCTCGAGGTGAAGCCGTGGCGGTCGAGGAACTCCGAACACTGTTGGACGATTGGTGGATCACGCAGCAGGCCTGGGATCGACAGGCTGCCGAGACGCTCGAAGCGCATCACGACATCAACAATGCACTCGTGGGAGTGCGCGGCAACGCGCAACTCCTGATGAAGAACCCCGTCGCGCAGGCACCCGTGGTGCGCGATCGTCTGGAGGTCATGCTCCGTGAGTCCAGCCGGATCCAGGAAGCGGCAGGACGGCTCCGCACCCTCCGTGCGAGCCTCGGTGGCTCGGTTCCCCACAACCGCGCGGCCTGAGGGCGGGGCGCCCGAAGCGGCGCCCACACCTCGTGGCCGGCGTGCCGATGGGGGAAGCGGCACCGAATCGCCCGCGCGCACCGATCGCCGTGAGGCGGCAGGTTCGCTGTGGGCTGCGTGCGAGGCGCTGCTCAGCGCGTCGCACGACCGTGAGGCGCTCCCGCGTGCACTCGACCAGCTCATCGAGGCGTTCGGATGTGCCGGTGTGGCGTTGCACGCGGTGGGTGCGAGCGGACAGCTCGAGCCTTGGTGTGCACGCGGCGAGTGGCAGGAGGAGCCGGGCGATCTCCGGCCGTGCATGGGTGTTCCGCTGTTCCATGGCCGCGAGCGCGTCGGCGCCCTCGATCTGAGGGGGCATCGCCAGCAGCGCTGGAAGCCCGAGCAGCACTCGCTCGTCCGCACCGCGGCGGGGGCTCTCGGAGCGGCGATGTCCGCACGTCTCGAACTCGAGCGGCTACGCCGCCAGCCGGGTCGCGACAGCAAGACGGGTCTCGCGGATTCGACGTCGTTCCACGGCCGACTCCTCGAGGAGGTCGGGCGCGCCGAGCGCATGGGCACGCCCGTCGCGGTCGTGAGTCTCGATCTCGATCACTTCGAAGGTGTGAACTCGAAGTACGGCGCCGATACCGGGGACGCCGTGCTCGCCGAGTGTGCGCTCGTCCTCAAGGTGGCGCTGCGCGATGGTGACTTCCTGGCCCGGCTGTCGGGTGATGAGTTCGGCGTGATCCTGCCGGACTGCGACCTCGCCCCGGCTCGCCGGCTCGCCGAGCGTCTCCGGCACGCGATCGAGTCGCATCGGTTCGCGCGCGTCGGGAATCTGAGTTGTTCCGCGGGAGTGGCCGCCGCGCCACGTGATGGGCTGGATGCCACCGAATTGCTATCCGCGGCCGAGCAGGCACTGGGTCTCGCCAAGAAGGCGGGACGTCGGCGCACGGCAGCTGCAGGTCCGAAGCACACCCACTAGTCCCAGCTCGAGGCTCCCTTGTCCGAACCCGCGCACCTGTCGTCGGATTCCCCCGCATTGACCCCGCAGCCGGCTCGCGTGCTCGTCGTCGAAGACGACGAGACGGTGGCGGACGTGCTGCGCGAGGCGCTTGCCGACGCGCGATTCTCGTTGGAGTTCGCCGTCGACGCCGAGTCGGCCGTGCGCTCGATCGACGAGCGTCCGCCGGATCTCGTGCTCACGGACATCAGCCTTCCCGGCCGCTCCGGCTTGGACGTGATGCGGCACGTGCGGGGTCGCGACCCCGAAGCCGCGGTCATCCTGATGACCGGCTACGCCACGACGCAGAACGCGATCGACGCCCTTCGCGAGGGCGCGTGCGAGTTCATCACCAAGCCATTCGACGACATCGCCAAGCTCCCCGACATCCTCGAGAAGCATCTCGGGAATCGCCGTCTGCGACTGCAGAACACCGCGCTCATGAGCGAACTGCGGGAGAAGAACACCGTCCTCGAGCACCACGAGCAGGAACTGCGCGAGCGCGTCGAGTTGGCCACAAGGCAGATGGCGACGCTCTATCGCGTCGCGATGGAGATCGGCACCGATCTCGGACTGGCGCCCAGGCTCGACCGGATCAACAAGGTCGCCATGCAGCAGGCGGGTGCGAACGGTTCGGGCGTCTGGCTGTTGCACGAGGAGAGTGGCGAGTTCGCGCTCATCTCGCATGCCGGTGCCGAGCGCGCCGAAGGCGAGGAGGAGGCGCATCGATTCGCGTCCGGCGCCGGACCGCTGGGTGCCACGGTGCAGACTCGAACGCCCATGCGACACGCGACGTGCGAGTCGCTTCCCGGCCTGATCGTCCGGCGCGAGACCACGCTGATGGTCGTGCCGTTCGTCCAGGGCGATACCTGCTTCGGCGTGATCGCGGTGTGGGGGAAGCTCGGGGGGTTCACGGCCGACGACCAGGAGTTCCTCTCCCTGTTCGCCTCGCAGGCCGCGGTCCAGATCCGCAACTCGCAGTTGTTCGAGCACACCAAGAGCCTCGACCGTCTCAAGTCCGATTTCGTCGCCGTCGTCTCGCATGAGATCCGAACGCCGCTCACGTCGGTCAAGGGCGCGGTGGAACTGCTGTCCGACGATCGTTATTTCCAGAACAACGACCAGCAGGGCAAGCTCCTCACGATCGCGCATGCCAACGCCGAGCGCCTGCTCCTGCTCATCAACGACATCCTCGACTTCAGCAAGCTCGAGTCGGCCTCGCTGTTCATGACCATCGAGCGTCAGCGACTCGAACCCGTCGTCATGCAGGCGAGCCAGAATCTCCGCACGCTCATCGAGGAACGCCGCATCCGCGTCGACTTCGAACTGAGCGAGGAACTGCCGGATGTCCTACTGGATGCGCACCGCATCACGCAGGTCGTCACCAATCTGCTCTCCAACGCGATCAAGTTCTCGCCGAGTGATGGCGCGATCGAACTTCGGGTGCGTGAGGCGGATGGCATGGTCCGAGTCGAGGTGACCGATCGGGGCGAGGGCATCGCGCCGCGCGACCTGCCCAAGCTGTTCCGCAAGTTCCAGCAGGTGGACTCCAGTTCGACTCGCAAGGTGGGTGGTACCGGTCTCGGACTCGTCATCAGCAAGGGCATCGTCGAGCAGCACGGCGGCACGATCGGAGTCGAGAGCGAGTTGGGTGAGGGCAGCACGTTCTGGTTCACGCTGCCGGTCGCCGAACGGACGGCGGGGGAGAGCGCACTGCGCGCTTGACGCATCGCGGTGCGGTTCACTAGGTTGCAGGCGGCCTCTGATGGATCGGGGGCCGCTTCCTTCTTCCGCCGTGCGGACTCCTCGCTGCCCGGAAAGGTCCTCTCCGACGATGCGCGCCATGGATGACGCCGCTTCGCAGTCCCGTGCTGTTCCCGATCGTTCCGCCCGGATCGCCCTGCTGCTCGTGGGAGCGTTGGCCGGTGCGATTCTCGCGATCGGGCTTGCGCCCCGCTCACTCGCACGTTTCGAAGTGCGTCTGCCGTGGGCCGGTGCATCGCTGACCGCAGCCGACTGGCCACGCGATCCGCTGCCTGGCGAAGAGGCGATCGTCCGAGTCGGTGCGAACGGCATGGAACTCGTCGTCCGCGCCCCCGAGGCCGCGATGGCCGAGGCGCTCGCACGGGAGATCTCCGCGCAGCAGGTCAGCGCGCTTCCTCTGTTGCGCGAGATCGAGGTCGAACTGCGCGCGGCGTGGCGCCTCTCGGTTCCACACGGGCCCTCGCTGCCGATGACGCGCGAGAGCGAGGTCGCGGCGCTGCTCCTGGGTGAGGCCGCGCTGCGCCGCGATCTCGCGCTGCAGTTGCCCGGTCCCTACGCGGCGGCCCCGGCCGAGCATCTCGCGGTCCCGAGCCTCGCCGTGCTCGAGCGTCAGCAGGAGCTCTCGCTGGCGATTCCCGCCGCCGATCCCGATCGCATCGAACAGTTGCTGATCACGGCCGCAGCCGATGAGTCCGACTGGCTCGCCGCCAGTGGCGTGGCCGGCAGCTCCGCGAGCGAGCGCGGCTCGGCGTGGCGTCGCTGGCAGCTGGCGCGAGCCGATTCGCTCAGCGTCATCGCCGAGCGATTGCTCGAGAGCGAGACGGCGTTGCAGCAGTCGCTCGCCGCGTGGGCGATGCCCGCTCAGCGCTCCGCGCTGGGCGAGACCCGTCGCTCGTCCTATCTCGCGCTCGCGCGTGCACAGGTGCCGCCCACGGTCCCCGGCGCCGGTCCGATCGCAGGCGTCTGGGCGATGGTGATCGGCATCGGCGCGCTGACCGGTGCCGCTGCGGCCAGCTTCGGCGGGTGGGTCGCGCGTCGCGGCCGCAATCGTGGCGCAAAGGCATCGCCGACCGCGTTCCCCGGCCGTGATCCGGGAGCGACGGAAGCGTGGCTGCACGTCGTCACCGGACCCGATCGCACGTCGATCGCGCGCGCCGTCCTCGAACTCGCCTCACACACGCTGGCGAGGGGAGAGCGCGCCCTCATCATCGACGCGAGCACGCGCCTCGCCCTGCACGAACGGCTCGGCCGCGAGGCGCGCTGGGGCCTGATGGAGTGCCTGCACTGCGACATGCCGGTTCTGGGACTGGTGCAGTACGGTGGATGGCCGGGGCTCTATCTGCTCGCCCATGGCGAGACCAAGCGGGCCTCGGCGGGCTGGTCAGGGCTCGGCCGGCGGTTGGATGAAGCGAAGCCGCACTTCGGGCGGATCCTGTTCTGCGTCGACCAGGCGGCGCCGCGCGAGCTGGGGGAGGCGCTGATGGGTCGGCCGCTGGAGGGCTGGTGGGCCGAGTCCGGGGAGCGCCTGCCGAGGCAGGCGGACGAGCTCCCGGGCCGACTCGGTATCGCATTCTCCTGCATCGACATGCGCCACTTCCCGGAGGTCACGCTCGAACGGCTCGGGGAGCGCGCCGCAGCGCTGGCGCCGAGCATCCAGGTCGAACCGGCACCAGTCGTGACCCCGGCGCCGATTCCTCCGGCCGAGGTGGCCGTGGAGATCCCGGTGATCCCGGAGGGTCCGGTCGTGTTGGACTGCGACTTGCAAGTCCAGCAGCGACTGCGGTTCCTGGCGTGGATGCGCCGGGTCCAGTCCGAGAGCCGCCGCGAGGAACTCGAACCGGTCGCCTGACCGCGAGAGCCGAACCGCGGTC
>JAYWEM010000019.1:0-14381 GCA_043779265.1 bacterium
GGAGTTGCTCGAGCAGGTCATCGCCGACGTGCCTCCGCCCTCGGGCGACATCCATGCGCCCTTCCGCGCCCTGATCTTCGATTCCAAATTCGACCAGTACCGCGGTGTCGTCTGCCTCGTGCGCGTCGTGGATGGCATCGTGAAGGCCGGAGACTCGATCCGGTTCCACTCGACGGAGAAGATCCACGAGGTGAGTGAGGTCGGGAAGCTGCGGCTCAAGCTGGAGTCGACTCGCGAACTGCACGCGGGGCAGGTCGGCTACATCGTGGCCGGTGTGAAGGGCGTGTCCGACGCGCGCGTCGGCGACACCATCATGGCCGACGTCGAGGAGACGCTTCTGCCGCTCTCGGGCTTCCGCAAGACACAATCGATGGTGTTCTCGGGTCTCTATCCGATCGACGCGGAGCAGTACGAGTCATTGAAGGAGGCGCTGGCCAGACTGCAGTTGAACGATGCGTCGCTGCGCTATGAGCCGGAGACCTCGGTCGCGCTCGGATTCGGATTCCGCGTCGGGTTCCTGGGGCTGTTGCATCTCGAGATCATCCAGGAGCGTCTGCGTCGCGAGTTCCAGATCGACCTGCTCGCCACGACGCCGAGCGTCGAGTACCACGTGCTGCTCACGAACGGCGATCTGATCAAGGTCGACAACCCGAGCCAGATGCCGACCGTCCAGATGATCGAGACGATCGAGGAGCCGATGGTGCTCGCGCATGTCGTGACGCCGACCGAGTACCTCGGCAACATCTACAAGCTCTGCCAGGATCGGCGCGGTGAGTTCGTGGACTCGGAACACATCGAGGAGGACCGCGTCCGACTCGGCTACAAGCTCCCGCTCGGCGAGATCGTGCTCGACTTCTATGATCGCCTGAAGTCGGTCTCACGCGGCTACGCCTCGCTCGACTACGAACTCACCGGGTATCAGGACGCCGAAGTGGTCAAGCTCGACATCCTCCTCAACGGCGAGCAGGTGGACGCGCTCTCGGCCATCGTCCATCGCGACAAGGCCCAGTCCTATGGCGCCTCGCTGTGTGGGAAGCTCAAGGACCTGATTCCGAGGCAGATGTTCCAGGTCGCGATCCAGGCGTCCATCGGAGGCAAGATCATCGCCCGCGAGACCATCGGGGCGATGCGGAAGAACGTGATCGCCAAGTGTTACGGCGGTGACATCTCGCGCAAGCGCAAGCTCCTCGAGAAACAGAAGGAGGGCAAGCGCCGTATGAAGCAGATCGGGACGGTGGAAGTGCCACAAGAGGCCTTCCTCGCCGTGCTCAAGGTGGATCGGGCGTAGGGCCCGGGGGGAGTCATGCCGAGACGGCCTGCTGAGAAGTCCATTGTCCGCGAGTACACCGAGGCCATCGTGTGGGCCGTGGCGCTCACGCTTTTCCTGCGCGCCTTCGTGATCCAGGCATTCCGGATCCCTTCCGAGTCCATGATGAACACGCTGCTGGTTGGCGACTTCCTGTTCGTCAACAAATTCGAGTACGGCCCGAAGCTGCCGTTCACCCATACGCGGCTTCCGGGGCTGCGCCAGCCACAGCGCGGTGACGTCATCGTCTTCCAGTACCCGCTCGACCCGAGCAAGGACTACATCAAGCGCTGTGTCGCCAAGGGCGGGCAGAGCGTCGAGGGGCGGGGCACCGAGGTGTTCGTCAACGGCCAGCCCGTGACCGAGCCCTACGCCCAATTCACCAATGGCGGTGAACCGCATGGCTCGTTCGACCCGGTCACCATCCCCGACGGCGAACTCTTCATGATGGGCGACAATCGGGACAACTCCCAGGACAGCCGGTTCTGGGGCACCGTTCCCATGGATCTCGTGAAGGGACGCGCGATGTTCATCTACTTCTCGACGGCAGGGGACCAGTGGTGGAACGCGTTCCTCAACATCCGGTTCGATCGCCTGTTCCGACCGATCCGCTGATCGACGGCCCATCGCGCGTGGTGCGCGACGCCGCGCAGCGAGGGCTGTACGTGCATGTGCCGTTCTGCTCGGTACGCTGCACGTACTGCCACTTCTCGACGGGCGCGCTGACCTCGGCCAAACTCGAACAGTGGTTCGTCGCGCTGGAGGTCGAGTGCAGGCGCCGCGCGCCGGCGGCGGCGGACGCCGCGTTCACCAGCGTGTTCTTCGGTGGCGGCACGCCCTCGACGCTCGCCTCGCGCCACTTCCGCCAGTTGTGGTCGCTGCTGCGGGATCACTTCACGCTCGCCCCGGATGCCGAGATCACGCTCGAGGCGAATCCCGAGACGGTGAAGCCGAGCCTGCTCGAGACCTGGCTCGAGTCGGGCGTGAACCGACTCTCGATGGGAGCGCAGAGTTTCGAGCCCGAGGAGTTGCGGGCGCTGGGCCGCGTGCATGGGGCGGAGCGGCCGCTCGTGGCGGCCGCGCTCGCCAAGGCGCATGGCATGCAGCGCACCTCACTCGACCTGATGTTCGGTTACCCAGGATCGACGACGTCGGTATTCGGACGCACGCTCGACCGCGCG
This sequence comes from bacterium, assembly GCA_043779265.1. Taxonomy (GTDB): domain Bacteria; phylum Eisenbacteria; class RBG-16-71-46; order RBG-16-71-46; family RBG-16-71-46; genus CADEFY01. The sequence continues at coordinate 2,488 of JAYWEM010000019.1, forward strand.
CTCGAAGCCGGAGTCGATCATCTCTCGGTCTATTCCTTCATCCCCGAGGCGGGCACGCCGATGGGCGACGCGGTGCTGGCCGGCACCCTGGCGATCCCCGACGAGGACGCCCAGGCCGATCTGTACGCTCAGGCGACTGCACGCCTCGCCGCGGCCGGCCTCGCGAACTACGAGACCTCCAACTTCGCACGGCCGCTCGCCGAGGCCCGCCACAATCTCGTCTACTGGCTGGGACGCGACCACCTCTCGCTCGGCCCTTCGGCGCACGGGTTCTGGCAGGGCGAGCGCTACGCGAATCACTACGGGCTCGAGGACTGGGCCGCGGACCTCGCGAACGGGAGGAGCGGGGAGTCGGAGCGCGAGCGGCCCTCGAACGAGGCGCGTGCCGATGAGCGGCTGATGCTGGCGCTCCGGCTCGGTACCGGGCTGCAGCCATCGGATGTCCCGGAGGCGGCGTGGGGTTCGCTTCTCGAGCGCCACCATGAGGGGCTCGAGGCAGCAGCTTCGGCGGGGAGGCTCGAACCCTTCGAGGCGGGATGGCGAGTCAAGCCGGAGCACCGGTTCGTCGCGGACGACATCATCGCGTGGATCGCCGCTCGGGCGAGGCCTTTGGAAGTTGACAGTGTTTCAGGCGGCTCCCTAAAGTCCTCGTCATGTCCAACCCCGCTTTCCCCGGCCGCCTGACCCCGGGGGATCCGGACCTGACCGACCGCCAACGGGCCGTCTTCACCGCCCTGGTCTCGCTCCACGGTCGCGCCGCAGGCCCCATCAGCTCGGAACGCATCGCTCACGACGAGGCCGTTGAACTATCGGCCGCGAGCGTGCGCTCGACGCTGTCCGAACTCGAGCTGCTCGGTCTGCTCGGGCGCACCCATGCTTCGTCCGGTCGCGCGCCGACGACCCTCGGCTACGCGTTCTTCGTGAGAGCGCTGCTCGCCCCCGCGCCGCTGCCCGCCTGGGTCGACCAGGAGATCGATGCGAGGCTCACGCGCTCGACCGAGGATGTCGGACGCCTGCTGCAGGATGCCTCGCGTTTGCTCGCCTCGCTGACGCGCCAACTCGGATTGGCTCTGGCGGTCACGCTCGAGGACGAGGTCCTCGCCTCGCTCGAACTGGAGCCCATCGCCCCTCGCCGTGCACTCCTGTCGCTTTCGCTGGTCGGCGGCGCTGCCCGGAGTCTGGTGCTCGAACTCGACTCGCCGCTCGCACCGCGAGAACTCGCCGATGTCGAGGACGTCTTGCGCGAGCGTCTCGTCGGTCGCCGACTGGGTGAGATCCGGCAGCGGCTGGGACAGGATCCCGGTCTCGCACGCGATGCCGCGGTGCGTTGGGTGGCACAGGCGGCTCGGCGCAGTTGGGGGCACGTCGCCTCGACTCCGCTCCTCAGCGCAGGGGCCGCGCATATGGCGGCACAACCGGAGTTCGCGCGCGCGTTCTCGCTCGCGCCGGTGCTCGATGCCATCGAGACGGGTGGTCCGCTCGATCGCCTCATGGTGCGGGGCCATCCGGGCCAGGCGGGTGTGCAGGTCGGTGTCGAGGGCGACGCCGCGCTCGCTCGTTGCAGTCTCGTCTCCTTCTCACTGCCCGGGCGCGTCCCCGGGGCAGTCGGCGTGCTCGGTCCGCAGCGCATGGACTACGCTCACGCCTTGTCGGTCGTGGAACGCGTGGGGCACCGCGTCGCCGATCTCCTGGCCCATTGACCTTCTCCCACTTGAGCGGATCCACTGATCCGTCCGCTCTCCGAGGAACACGTTCCCATGCATGAGGAGTCGCACACCGAGATGACCGAGAACCCTGAAACCGTTCCCCCCGATGACGTCGCTTCGGCCGATGAGCCGATGGAGCCGAGCTCTGCCGAGCCGGATGCGCCGGAAGCCACCGGTCCGCCCGCGCCCGAGGATTGGCATGATCGCTGGCTGCGTGCCGAGGCCGATCTGCAGAACTTCCGTCGTCGTGCCGTTCGTGATCGCGAGGACACGGTCCGATTCGCCGAGGACCGCCTGCTGCTCGAGATGGTCGGTGCGATCGATGACCTCGAGCGCGCGCTCGGTGCGGCGGAGGCCGAGTCGGCTGCTGCGGCATGGGCCCAGGGCGTAGCCCTGACCGCGCAGCGCCTGCGCGATGCGCTCAGTCGCTTCGGCGTCGAGACCATCTCCTCGGTCGGGCAGCCATTCGATCCGATGCGTCACGAGGCGATGCTCGAGATCGACGCGCCGTCCGGAACCGCACCGGGTGCCGTGGCGCAGGAGGTCCAGCGGGGCTACCGGCGCGGTGAACGCACGCTCCGGCCAGCGCGTGTCGTCGTGGCGCGCATTGCAGCGGACGCTGGATGAGCGCCAAGCGCGACTACTACGAAGTGCTGAGTGCCGCTCGCGGGGCCACCGACGAGGAGTTGAAGAAGGCGTACCGCAAGGTGGCGATGCAGCATCATCCGGATCGCAACCCCGGTGACGCCGATGCCGAGAAGCGCTTCAAGGAGGCAGCCGAGGCCTACGAAGTCCTCCGCGATCCGCAGAAGCGCGCGCGCTACGATCAGTTCGGCCACGCGAGCGTCGGCGGGCCCGCCTCGAGCGGAGCTGGCGGTTTCGAGGGCAGTTGGGATCTCGCCGATGCCCTGAGATCGTTCATGCGGGACTTCGGTGGCGATGGAGGCGTCGAGGACATGTTCGGCGGGGCTTCGCGCGGGCGAAGCGGGCCGGCGCGTGGTGATGATCTCCAGGTCCGGCTGCCGCTGACGCTCGAGGAGATCTCGACGGGAGTCGAGAAGAAGATCCGCGTCAAGCACCTCAAGCGCTGTGACACGTGCGAAGGGCGAGGCGGCAAGGGCGAAGGGAAGTGCGGGCAGTGCCAGGGTCGCGGCCAGGTCCGGCGCGTGCAGCAGACAATCTTCGGGCAGTTCGTGAACGTCTCGGCTTGCCCGAAGTGCGACGGCGAGGGCAGCACGGTCACCGACCCGTGCAAGTCCTGCGGCGGAGATGGGCGCGTCTCGGAGACCGAGACCGTGTCGGTCAAGGTGCCGACCGGAGTGGCGAGCGGGAACTACATCCCGCTGCGCGGGCTCGGCGATGCCGGACGCCGTGGCGGCCCCCCGGGCGACCTCATCGTGCACATCGAGGAAAAGGCACACGACGTCTACGAGCGCCATCAGGAGGATCTCCTGATCGAGATGCCGGTGCCGTATCCGACGCTCGCACTGGGCGGCAAGCTCGAGGTGCCCCTGTTGGGTGGCGGATCACACACGATCGATGTCTCGGCCGGAACGGCGAGCGGGCAGACGGCGCGAGTCCGCGGCAAGGGGCTCCCGGGCCTGCGCGGCGGTCGCGGCGATCTGCACGTGCAGTTGCGCGTCTGGGTCCCGACCAAGTTGAACTCGTCCGAGCGCAAACTGCTCGAGGAACTTCGCAAGACCGACGGCACCAAACCGCCGAAGCCGCATCGCTCGGTGTTCGAGCGAGCCCGAGATGCGTTCTCGGAGTGAGGCTGCGCCGTCCTTCGTGTTCGTGGAGTCGCTCGCGATCACGGGGGCGGATCTCGCGTTCGGCGAGGAGGAGTCACGCTACCTGTCGCGCGTGGTTCGCGCGCGAGTCGGTGAGCGGGCCACAGCCACCGATGGCCGAGGCGGCCGGGCCGAGGTGCGGCTGACCGCGGTCGGGCACTCCTGCTCCGGGCAGATCGAGCGACTCGAGCAAGTCGAGCGTGGGCGAGAGCTGTGCCTCGCCTGCGGAGCACCCGAGGGCGACCGGGCCGATTGGATGATCGAGAAGCTGGCCGAGCTGGGCGTGGCCACGTTCCAGCCGCTCGACTGTGAGCGGGGAGGATGGGAGAGGGCGCTGGGTCGGGTCGGTCGTTGGGAGCGGCTCGCCCGGGCCGCCTTGAGGCAGTCCAGGGCCTGCCACAGCCTCTCGCTGCTCCCGGCCAGGCCTCTCGACGAGTGGCTGGTGAGTCCACTCCCGGAGGCCCGGCTATTGGCTGATCCAGAGGGGACAGCCGCCTCCGGGAGCATGGGCGGCAAGGCCATGGTCATCGCCATCGGGCCATCAGGTGGATTCTCCCCAGAGGAGAAGAAAGCGCTGCAGGAGAAAGAGTTCGCCTTGCTGTGGCTGGCCGGCTCAAGGCTCAGGACCGAGACCGCCGCGCTCGCATCGGCCGCATGGTGGTCTTCTTCGGGGGCGCCCGCGCCTCGGAGGTGAGGCCGATGAGCTCGCGTGCCGATAGATGCCGTCGAGGCCCGGGCCGAAGCTTGACGTTCGCTCCGGGTCCCACCTAGACTGCGCGGCTGCCGAGCCAGAGGGGTACCCAGCTTCATGCGGGGAGCCCGCCGGCCCATCTGACCAACCCGAATCTCTTCCCTTCACGGAAGACGCAATGTGGAGAGAGGGGGGGATCTTTTTGCCAGGCATCAGGGTGAAGGACGGTGAGTCCTTCGAGAGCGCCCTGCGTCGTTTCAAGAAGAAGTGCGAGAAGGCCGGTATCATGGCCGATCTGCGCCGTCATCAACACTTCGAGAAGCCGAGCGAACGACGCAAGCGTAAGTTGAACACGGCCAAGCGCAAGAACATGGCGCGCCGTGCACAGGAGAGCTACTGATCGATTCGCTCCTGACCGGCACGTCGTGGTGGGATCTGCTACTCGCGGTCCTGGCGCTGACGTTCATGATTCGCGGGATCCTGCGCGGCTTCGTCGCGCAGGTTCTCGCGTTTCTGGGCCTTTTGGCCGGCCTTCTCGTCGGCACACTGGTGCTGCGATGGGTGGGTACCCAATGGCTCGATGCCCGTCCCGCAGTCGTATTCATGGTCCTGCGCTGGATCGTCGCGCTCTTCGCCGGGCTCGCCGTGGCTTCGCTGTTCGATTGGATCGGTGAGCGCATGGGATCGAGCAGTGGACCCCAGGGGCCACCGCTGTGGGACCGGGCGCTCGGTGCGGTCATGGGCGTCGGGCTCGGGTTGATCGCCGCTTCCATCGTGACGCTGTCGGTGTTCTCGTTCTCATGGCTCTCGCCGGCACGTTCGGCTGCCGTCACCGGTCGGTCGGCGGCTCCGCTGATGAGTGGGGCGAGTTGGGTTCTGCGCCAGGGTCAGATGGATTGGGCTCCGGTCGCGAGGTGGCGATCGGCGTTCGAGCGCGCTGCGCGTGAATCCCGGACCAGTCGCGCGCATCGATGAAGGGGGCCTCCGGCGGCCCCGGAGGGAACACGTGGATTCGCACGCCCTGATCGGTCTTGAGTTCGATCGCGTCTGCTCGGCCATCGCCGCGCACGCCGAGAGCGAGCGTGGGACCGAAGCCGTGCGGAGCGCCCGTCCGATCCGCGATTCCGCGACTCGTGCCCGAGCGCATGCACGTCTCGAGGAGGCCATCCGGCGTCAGCGCGAGCCCGGCTCGTGGCTCACGGTCGCGGGCGGTTCGCTCGAGCCGCGCCTCGATCCGCAGGCCCACGACGGCCTCGATGGCGAGGGACTGACCGAAGTGCGGCGATGGCTGGATGCGGCACAGTCGACTCACGTGGCGTGGGAGGACACGGACTCGCGCTCGCGCCACCCGCATCTCGCCCAGTTGGTCGACGAGTGCCCGCGGCTTGAACCGCTACGCCTGGCTCTGACACGCGCGCTCGACGAGGAGGGTGCGGTGCGCGACTCGGCGAGCCCGGCGCTCGCCAAGGCGAGGCGCGGAGTCGCCGAGGGCGAGCGCCGACTGCACAGCCAACTCGAGCGCTGGGTGGCGGGATTCGGAGAGGGCAGCTACGTGACGCGGCACGGTGACCGTTTCGTCGCGCTCGTTCCGGCCGCCGGATTCGCGCGCAAGCGCGGGATCGTGCACGACACCTCGAACAGCGGACAGTCGCTCTTCGTCGAGCCGATCGAAGCCTGCGAGGCGAACAACCATCTGCTCGAGCTGCGTGCCGCCGCGCAGGCCGAGGAGCTCCGCATCCTGCGCGAGCTGGCTGAGAGTGTCCGCTCGTCGCGACCGGAGGTCCTCGCCACCGAGGCGACGCTCGCCGAGCTCGATGCCGTGCGCGCTGCTGCGCGCTGGGCCAACACGTATGGCGGCTTGGCGATCGAGCCGTCGGTGGGGTCGCTCACACTGATCCAGGCCCGGCATCCGCTCCTCGCGATGGGAGAGCGTCGGGATACGGTGGTGCCGCTCGATCTCCGACTCGAGGACTCCGGCCGACTGCTGCTCGTCTCCGGCCCCAACATGGGCGGCAAGACCGTGCTGCTCAAGACCGTCGGCCTCTCCATCCTGCTCGCTCATTCCGCGCTCCCGGTGCTCGCAGCCGAGGGCAGTCGCCTGCCGAGGATCGAGGCGGTGTTCGTCGATCTCGGCGATGAGCAGTCGGTCGATCAGGGTCTCAGTACATTCGCCGCGCACCTGCGTCACCTGCGCGCGATGGCGGATGCCGCATCGCCCGGGACGCTGCTCCTCGTGGATGAACTGGGTGCCGGTACCGATCCCGAGGAGGGCGCCGCACTCGGTCGGGCCCTCCTCGAGCACTTCGCGGCGAAGGGCGCCTGGGGCGTCGTCACGACCCATCTCGGGAGTCTCAAGCGAGCAGCCGGCGAGGTCGACGGGATTGTGAGCGGATCACTCGAGTTCGATCTCGCGACGCTGACCTCCCGCTACCGATTCCAGGGCGGCATCCCGGGCGCGAGTCATGCACTCGATGTCGCTGGGCAGCTCGGATTCCCCGAAGCCCTCCTGGCACGAGCGCGTGGCCTGACGTCCGAGGAGACCCGCGCACTCGAGCGCCTGCTCGCCGATCTCGCCGTGGTGAGACGGCAGATCGAAGAGGAGCGCGAGCAACTCGCCGCGGCACTGTCGCAGGCCAAGTCGGAACGCGATCGCCATCGCGAGGCGACCGAGGACTCCCGCCGCACGCTGGCCGAACTGCGGAACCGCCTCACGTCCGAGAGCCAGGCGCTACTCGTGCGCTCGCGCGAGCTCTGGCAATCCGTACAACGAGAATCCAAGCGAGCGGACAAGCGCCGTGAACAGGCCCAGCGGCTCGAGGCCGAGTTGTCACAGGTCGCCGATGAGGCGGACGCGCTCGATCGCAAGGCGGCGCCAGGTGATGCCCCGGCTGCCGAGTCGCTCAAGCAGGTCTCGCCGGGCGATCGCGTGCGGGTGCTCGATCTGGGGATCGAGGCCGAGGTCGTCGAGGGCCCCGATCCCGATGGACGAGTCCAGTTGCGGCGCGGCAGTTGGCAGATCCGTTCCCACCTGCGCAAGCTCGCACCTCCGGAGTCGGGTTCGCCTGCTCGCGCGACTCGCGCGCGTGTGGCGGCACCCGATGCGGCGGAGGAGGCTCCCCGCCTCGAGGTGGATCTGCGGGGGAAGGAGTCCGATGAGGCGATCCGTGCAGTCGACCACGCGCTGGACCGTGCCGTCTTGACCGGCCTCCATGAACTGCGGGTCATCCACGGCATCGGCCGAGGCGTGCTCAAAGCCGCGGTCGAGAGGCATCTGCGCGCGCATCCGCAGGTGGAGTCCCAGCGGATGGGCGAGGGCAACGAAGGGGGCCGGGGCGTGACCGTGGCCAGGCTGCGATGAGCACGGGACGCATGGCGGACGATTGGGTCGAGTGCGTGCGCGCGGCGAGCGATGTCGTCGAGGTGATCGGTCAGACGGTCACGCTCAAGCGCGTCGGCCGCAACTGGGTCGGGCTCTGTCCGTTCCACGAGGAACGCACACCGTCGTTCTCCGTCAACGCCGAGCGCCAGTTCTATCACTGCTTCAGCTGCAAGGTCGGCGGCGACGTGTTCCGATTCATCCAGGAGACCGAGCGAGTCGGCTTCCTCGAGTCGGTCGAGTTGTTGAGCCACCGTGCGGGGATCGCCGTGCCCGAACGCCGCAACGCCGAGCGCGGCACGCGTGCCCCCCTGCTCGAGGCACTCGAAGCGGCCACGACGGCATACGAGCAGTGGCTCGCCGATCCCGACTCGGGAGCGGCTGCACGCGCCTATCTCGAGCGGCGCGGAATCACCCGAGAGACGCAGCGCACCTTCCGGCTCGGGTTGGCTCCACCGGGGTGGGAGAGCCTGGTCCCGAGATTGAAGGGGCGCTTTCGCGACGACGTGCTGCTCGAGGCCCGCCTCGCCGGCCAGCGTGAATCGACGCACACGCTGTACGACTGGTTCAGGAATCGGCTCATGGTGCCGCTCATCGCGCCGGGAGGCTCGGTGCTCGGCTTCGGTGCGCGCGCGATGGGAGACGACAAGCCCAAGTACCTGAACTCCCCGGAATCGACGGTTTATCAGAAGAGCCGTTACCTCTTCGGGCTGGAACAGGCGCGCAAGCACATCAAGCCGGACGGCGAAGTGATCGTGGTCGAGGGCTACTTCGATGCGATCGCGCTGTCGCAGGCCGGGCTCCAGAACGTGGTCGCGACCTCGGGAACCGCTCTCACCGCGGACCACGCCCGCCAACTCGCCCGGCTCGCCCGAGGTGTCGCGCTCACGTATGACGGGGATTCTGCAGGCCAAGACGCGATGTTGCGCTCTCTTGGCGTGCTCCTTGCCGAGGGGCTGGACGTCGTGGTGGTCGATCTACCGGCTGGACAGGACCCTGACACCTTCATCCGTGGAGAAGGTGAGGCGGGATGGTGTAGAGTGCGTGATTCCTCTTACGATGCTATCGAGTTCGTCCACCGGCACGTGCTTCGGCGCGCAAGCGGGGGAGACCCCCGCGAACGCGCGTTGCAGACGGTCGTGCGACTGGCGACGGGTGTACCCGACGCCATCCGCCGTCGTCTGCTCGTGGAACGCGCGAGTCAGGTGTTCGGCCTTTCCGAGAACGTGATCGATCGCGCCGTCCATCTGGCGCGCACGGGACAAGGATCCGAACGCCCCATCGCGGCCGCACTGGGGGAACAGCGTCGTACGCAGGACCAGTTGGAAAGGCGTCTGCTCCAGGCGCTGGTGTGGGCTCCCGAGGTGCTTGACGAAGCACGCGGTGCGTTCACGCCTCGGGATTTCCGTGACCCGGTTGCGGCGGACCTCGCCGCGGACTGGTGGGAGAACGGTGTGGATGTCCCCCTCGGGGAGGGGCCGGCGGTCGCGCTGGCTCGGGAACTCCTCGCGGGAAGCCAGGAAGGTTCAGACCCGGTCGCCGAAGCGAAAGGCGTCCTCCGGCGCCTCAAGGCGCGCTCCCTCGAGGAGGAACGTCGGGAACTGCAGTCCCAACTCGCCTCGGCGCGCGAAGAGGAATCCAATCGGATCCTCCAGCGCATCCAGGACATCGCCATCACGCTCCGCCATCTGCAGCAACCGTAAGGAGTCAGACTCGAGCATGGCATCAGCGACCCTCAAGAAGCAGCAGCGCGAGCGCGAGAAGTCCGATTGGCGCAAGCGCCTCGAAGAGATCAAGGCCCTCGCCGTTCGGCAGAGCTACATCACAGAAGATCAGATCGTTGCGCTCCTCGACGACGAACTCGACCCCGAGAAGCAGGTGATGCAGATGGAGGAGGTGCACTCCCTCCTCGGCAATCTGCACATCGAGGTGTTCGTCAGCGAAGAGGAGGCGCACGAGCGCGCCAAGAAGCTCCGCAAGCTCGAGGACCGCAAGGCTCCTCCGGTGAGCAAGGCGGTGCCCGCTCAGCCGGTGCGCTATGACGACCCCGTCCGCATGTACCTGCGCGAGATGGGCCGTGTGCCCCTGCTCACGCGCGAAGGTGAAGTCGAGATCGCGCGCCGTATCGAGGCGGGAGAGCGCCAGGTGATCTCGGCGCTGTTCCGTGCGGATTCGACGATGCGCGAGTTGCGCGTGCTGTCGAAGAAGCTGAAGGACGGCCAGCTCAAGATCGAGGACTTCGTCAAGGTCGATGATCAGGCGGCGACCGAGCCGGCGCTCAAGAAGGAGCGCGAGCGCGCGGTCAAGATCCTCGAGCGTGTCTTCGTCCTGCAGAAGCGATTCAACGATCTGCTCGAGCGTCAGGACGAGCGGATGACCGAGAAGGCCCGCTCGACCTACCGCGCGAACCTCGCCAAGGTCGAAGCCGAGCTCCAGCAGGAGCAGCACAAGCTCTCGCCCAACCCGCGCATGATCGAGGGGCTGGCCGCACCGCTCAAGGCGCTGGCCGATCGCGCCATGATGCTCGACGAGGGCGTCGGCGAACTCGAGAAGCGCTATCGCCACACGGTCGAGGAGATGAACGAGTTCGCCCGTCGGCTCAAGAAGGGGCCGAGCGAACTGCGTGCCGTGCGACGCGAGTCGAACCTGCAGCCGGCGCAGATCACGGAGTTCCACGAGGAGCTGAAGAATCTCCGCAAGGAGTTCAAGCTGCTCGAGGAGGAATCGAAGATGTCGCGCGATCTGCTGCTCGAGATCCAGCGCCAGATCTTCGACGGCGAGCGCGCCACGGCTCAGGCGAAGAAGGAGATGATCGAGGCCAACGTGCGCCTCGTGATCTCGATCGCCAAGCGCTACACGAATCGCGGCCTCGAATTCCTGGACCTGATCCAGGAGGGCAACTCGGGCCTGATGCGCGCCGTCGACAAGTTCGACTACACGAAGGGCTACAAGTTCTCGACCTACGCGACGTGGTGGATCCGTCAGGCCATCACGCGTGCGATCGCCGATCAGGCGCGCACGATCCGCGTTCCGGTCCACATGATCGAGCACATCAACCGTGTCGTCCGGGTGTCGCGCCGCCTCGTCCAGGAACTCGGCCGCGAGCCGACGCCCGAGGAGATCGCGGAGCGGCTCGAACTGCCGGTCGACAAGGTGAAGGCGATCCTCAAGGCGGCGCAGGAGCCGATCTCGCTCGATCGCCCGATCGGCGAGGACGACGACAGCAATCTGGGTGACTTCATCGAGGACATCTCGGCCGTCAGTCCGGCGCATTCGGCCTCCTCGGCGATGCTCCGTGACGAGGTGAGCGAGGTGCTGAAGACGTTGACGCCAAGAGAGGCCAAGGTGATCCGCCTGCGTTTCGGCCTCACCGAGGATGGTGCCCAGCGCACGCTCGAGGAGGTGGGCGCGTTCTTCAACGTGACGCGTGAGCGCATCCGGCAGATCGAGGCCAAGGCGCTGCGCAAGCTGCGCCACCCGACGCGCAGCCGGCGGCTGAAGGCGTACACCGAGCTGTTGTAGCCGAAGCGTGAGGCCGGTGAGGCGTCTCTTCAGACGCCTCACCGGCGACTCTCCGGGCCTACGAACCGCCCGGATCGGAGACGAGCGTGATCGCGGGTAGCGTCGTCGTGTCCCCCGGGGCTCCGGTCCCGAACCACTGCAGGCCGACGCCGAAGCCGGGACGGACGAGGATCGCGCTGCCGAAGTACTCGGAGGGCCATCCATCCAGCAGCCAATCGCCTGCCGCGTTGGTGGTCGTGGTGACCGGCAGCCCCTGCGTAAGCACCTGGATGCCCGAGTGGTCCGTCCGTCCCGCCAACCGAGCGATGCCGCGAACGACGACGGCGCGGCGCAACGTCAGGTCCACGGCGAGGCCGGCCGGGATGTCCTCGACCCGCACTTCGATCTCGGTCGCGACCGCGAGCGTCTCCTTGGCGGCATAGACCGAGTGCAGGAGCGTGGCGGGGACTCGCGCCGTGAATCGCCCCTGCGCATCGCTCACGCCGAGGACGGCGTGCTCCTCGAGGTGGTCGACGGCGATCGTCACGCCCGCGAGCGGAGCGTCGAGCGAGTCGTGGACCGAGATGTGGAGGTCGACCTGGGCCACCGGCTGCGGTGCGTTCACCTGCGCCGATGGAGAACAACCTGCCAGCGCCCCTATCGCCAGCGCCGAGCGCAGGGCGTTCCGACGCAACCAAGTCGATGCAGGCGACGCGAGCATGATGCGAGTCTGGCACCGGCCGAGGTGCGAGTCCACACCCTGGACGGCTGCCCGAGCGCTTCGCCATGACCCCTTGCGGAGCCGGGAGCCACTCGGTCGCACCCGAGCG
>JAYWEM010000020.1:0-6025 GCA_043779265.1 bacterium
CCCACTCGCCGCCCGCTTTCAGCAATTGCTGATTGTCGGCGGGCTGGTTGATCTCGAGTGCGGCGGTGACGCGATGGTGCGCGTTCTCGATCGGCTCGAAGGCAACGCCGTAGCGGAACACCATGGGCGGATCGTAGCCGTCGTAGATGCGGAGTTCGCCCGAGTGCGGAGAGACGTACTCACCCGAGGGCTTGAACTCGGATCCGAAATTGGAGAGTGACGTGGCGATGCGGACGCTGCCGAGACCGAGGTAGTAGATCGAGCCGACGTCGAACAGCACGGCACTCGTCGTGGGCCCGCCAACATCAGCGCCGAGATCCTCGCGCACGTACTTGAGACCGAAACCGACCAGCAGCTTATCGGTCCAACGGCGAGCGTAGGCAGCTCCCGCCACCATGTCGGAGTAGACGAACGAACGGCCCGTTCCGAACGGCTGCAATTCGGTGGTCTCGTCGAGCCGAGTCGAGAGGAGGCCGAACTGGAAGCCGAACGAGCCGCCGAACTTCTGCGTCGGAAGGACCAATGTGATGTGCTCGTATCCGATGTCGGCCGGCCACTCGACATGCGAGACCGCGACTTCCTTGCGGAGCAGCGAGGCCAAGCCAGCGGGATTCCAGTAGATCGCGCTCGGGTCGTTGGCAACGGCCACGAACGACTCCCCGAGGCCGGTCGCACGAGCGCCGATACCGATTCGGAGGAACGAACCGGACGATGTGCCGGCTCGCTGGCCGCCGAGATCGGACTGGGCGAGGGCCGGCGTGGCGATCATCGCCAACGTGAGCCCCATGAGCGCGAGTCGCGCCCGCAGACGGCTAGAAGTCGACATCGAGCGAGAGCCTCCACTGCGCGCCCGGCCCGTAGTTGGACGGATCGTCCACTTCCGACAGTCGCGTGAAGTCGTTGAGGTTGGGCACGTGACTCGGATCGTACTGACCCTCGCCCCACACGCGGCCGTTCCCGGTGATGCCGTCGACGCGGTAGATCAGATGGTTGCCGAAGATGTTCGTGCCGGCGAGCGACAGATCGATGCGGCGACCAGTGAATCGAACCCAGCGGTTGAGCCGCAGGTCCGTCGTGAACTGGAACCGTGCGTTCTTCGAGTTGAGCTCGCCGACGTCGAACTGATCCGTCACATCGCGCGGCGTGTAGGTGCGGCCGGACAGGCCCTGCACGAACAGGTTCAGCCCGCCCTGCTTCAACCAGCCGAGTCCCCACGGCGTCTTCTCGTCGAATCGGACATCGAAGCTACCCGACACCTTGTGCGGCCGGTTCCAGCGCACGAAGACCTCGGAGAGCCGGGACTCGTTGGCGCCTCCGACCTCCTGGAGTGCGCGATCCTCGTCCGGGTTGCTGCTCTTGCCCTTGGTCTGCTGATACGAGTAGCTGAGTCGGCCCGACCAGTTGTTCGAGCGACGCTTCTCGAGCTCGACCTCGAAACCCTTGGAACGCGCGTACTGACCGTTCTGGTAGATGAAGTACGAGGTGATGTCCGAACCCGTCAGCCGATCGACGCGCGTGGCGGACGGGTAGTCGTAGATGTCGCGCACGAAGAAGCTGACATTGGCAGCGGCTCGCGGCATGAACTGGTGCTTCGCTCCCACTTCGTAGTTCACCGAGATCTGCGGGTTCAGATTGGGGTTGCCCTGCAGCGGGAACGATTCGGACGAGATCGAGTTGAGCTTGGAGTAGACGTAGCGGTACGAAGGGATCTGGGTGAACTCGCCGTAGTTGAAGAAGAAGCTCGAGTTCTCGGTGATCGGGTGCGCCACGATCACGCGCGGCGAGATGTGCGACTTGACGCGGCGCCCGAAGAACGAGCGCGTGTCGCGATAGAATGCGTTGCGCGTGCTCGGCGCGATGTTGCTGCGCGACGTGTCAGCGAGGGCCTCCTCGGCCTCACGGCCGACGAACCAGTAGTCGAGCCGGACACCGACATTGGCGATGAAGCCCTCGAACTCCAGCTTGTCCCGCAGGTAGAGGTCGCCCACCCACGGATGCGCCTTCCACAGATCGTGCGAATCCCCAAGGCCGTCGGAGTCGAACACCCAGGGACGCTCGATCGTCAGGTACTGGACACTCTGGAACTCGTGCTCCAACCCGAACTCGATCTCGTGCCGACGGCCGACGCGCTGCGTCATGCTCCACTGGACCTCGTTGCTCAGTGTGCGGCGGTCCTGCCAGGTGTCATCGTCGCCCGAGTCGAGGAAATAGTCGTCGCGACGCGGATCCCCCGGAGCGAAGTAGGAGCGGTCGTCGGGCTCGACGTACTGGCTCCAGTGCTTGCCATTGACGTCGCGGCGCTGCGCCGAGAAGTAGCGCGAGACCTGCAACTCGGTGAATCCAGTCGCGGACAGCGTGCGACGCCACTGCACCGAGCTCTGCACGTTGTCCTCGAAGATCGTGGCCGCGTTCTTGATGTTGTGATCCCAGCGCCACGGGTAGGCCGGATCGCCCTGATCGCCGCCGGCAGTGATGAAGCTGCGGCTGAAGCCCTGATCGATGGCGATCCGCTTCGACAGATTGACGCTCACCTTGTCGCGGTTGTTGGGCTTCCAGAACCAGCCGTAGCGAGCGCTCCAGCGATTGTCCTGCGACGGCCCCCACTCGGGACCGTACTTCCAGCGCATCCCGAACATGCCGTCCTCGTAGCTCGAGATGAGCCGACCACGCGACTCCGGCATCACGGTCTGCTCGAGGAGGTTGGCGTCGGTGCCTCGGTAGCGGAACCGGGTCTCGAACAGGCTGCCTGTCACATCGAGGATGCTGGTCGTCGTGCCCGCCAGCTGGAGCCCCGCCATGCGCAGCACTGGGGCGAACAGCATATCGCGGCCGCTGGCGACCATCTGCCACGAGCGGCCGCCGTAGCTGCCGGCGGTGGTCGTGAGGCCGCCCTGGAACTCCTCGGTGCCTTCCTTGAGCTTGATCTCGACGACGCCGGCGAGCGCGTTGCCGTAGCGCACGTCATAGGCGCCGGTCGCGACGTTGACCTCGGCGACCGAGCGGGCGTTCAACTGGCCGGCGGTGGACTGCCCGGTCACGAGGTCACGATTCGCCACACCATTGACGACGAACACGGTTTCGTCCGCACGGCCGCCACGAACGTGGATCTGCTCGGCGTCGCTGCTGATCCCCGCCTGCTGGGTGAGCACGTCGGCCACGGTCGTGACAGGAAGATTGCGGATGTCGTTCGCAGTCACGCTTCGCACCGTCGAGCCCTGCTTCGCCTCGACCAATCGGCGCTCGGCCGTGATCTCGATGACCTTCTCCTCGTGGACGACGACATCCTCCATCTGCACATTGATCACCGTCGGTCGACCGGGGGTCACCGCGACATCGGTGCGCACGACGGGTCGATAGCCGAGGAATTGGAACCGGACCTCGTAGGTGCCGACGGGGATGCCCGAGATCGTGAAGGCGCCTTCGCTGTCGGTGAGTCCGCCTCGCTGCGCGCCGATCACCGTGATGCTGGCGAATGGGATCGCATGGCCGGTGCGCCTATCGCTGACCTTGCCCGTCAGGGCTCCCTTGTCCTGGGCCGCAGCGGGCACCTGCCATCCGACCAATAGCCCGAGGAACAGGGCGACGGACGCGAGCACGTGTGGGAATCGGGTCCAGCGGGAGCAGGAGATCATTTCGGGCGTGTCATCCTTGATGGGGGTAGGGGAGGCTAGTGTGCCTCCTGACCGCGGGTCAAGCTCCGATTGCGCCTACGCTTACATCACATGACGGGCGCGGCTCGGCGAGTTCGCCGCCACGGTCACTCTCGGTCGGACTTGATGACGAGGAAGCGGCCGCGCTCGACCGCACCCGTGACGTCGTCCTCGACGGCCCAGAGATAGAGCCCCGAGGCGACTGCCTGGCCGCGCGAGGTGATCATGTCCCATGCGAATGAGGCTCCCGAGAGCGCGGGTGCCCCGGTCGCCACGTCGCGATCACGTCGGAACAGACCGCGAGCGTTCTCCCCACGGTAAACAGAACCATCGAATCGGGTCTCGAAGATGCGGTCCCCTGATAGAGAATAGATACGGATCGTGCATCGGGCCGGGAGGCCCGCGAACCACAGCCAGCGATCGCGCGGCGTCCTCCCTGCATCCCACTGGGCTTCCACGCGATAGGGATTCGGATAGACGATGATGCCGCCCACCGACTCGCCAGGCGCTGGATTCGGGACCGAGGCGAAAAGGTTCTGCGATCGCCCACTCTCGAGGCTCGGCGTCGCCGCGTCCCCGAGGTCGTAGCTCGTCACGGCGCCGAAGTAGCGGAAGCCGTCCTTCAACCCCTCGATGCGCCGATGGTAGCGGTAGGTCACGCCATCCACGATCTTCGGCTCTGCAGCGCGGATGGCGTCGAACCCGGTGTTGAATCCCATCGTGTCCGGCACGTCGTACTGCGCCGCCATCGTGGGGGCGAGCCGATTCTCCCCCAGGTACACGCGGTAGCCCTCGAAGTCGACTCCACCCGGAGACGGGCTCGTCGGATCGCTCACGGACTCGGGCGAGTCATCCCACCACAGGTCGACGCGCCCGCGGCCGGTCTCGACGTGGAGCCTCGGCGAGGGCGGGGCACTCGGTAGTTCGTAGTCGATGTCGGCGGCGAACTGCGCGTAGTCCGCATTGGCGAGCAGCCGCGCGTGATCGTCCCCGCCGACCATCGCGAAATCGACGGTGATGCTGTCCCCCGCCGCGATCGGGTCGAATGGGCCCACCGACAGCAGTGCGATGGGCGAGCAGTTCCCGAAGCCCGGCGCACAATCGACGATGGGCTGCACCAGCGGCGTCGACATCAGCGCATAGCGCTCCGCGTCCTCATCGCGCGAGACGTCGCCCGGCGAGTAGGTCCACCAGCGGAAGTTGGTTCGCTGGCTCGCCCGATCGCCGCCTTCCGTCTTGAGCAGCTTCACACCCACCCAGGGCGGCGCGTACGAGATGAGACATCCATTCGGATAGGGCAGCGAGAGGCAGAACCGCTCCTGATAGAGACTGCGCGTGCTGTCGTAGTCGAACAGCGTGCTGTAGTACCACGAGCGCGGCCCGCTGCTGCTCGAGGGCGGCCACGTGGCGTAGGCGTTCTTGTCGCCGGAGACGAGCTGGGCGTAGAGCCCCAGCCACACATTGCGAAGCGGCGCCCCGCGGTTCACCACGGTGTAGCGCAACACGACGAAGTCCTGCGCCGCCGGGAGCGTGAAGCTGAGCGCTGTCTGCCTCACCTCCAGCTTGAGCGGACGATGCCGCTCGGCCTGGAATCCCGAGGGCGCTCGCGGCACCAGATCCGTGTACGTCGTGAGCAGGTCCTGATCCGAGATCGCGTCGGGCGAGTAGAAGTCGCTGTTGGCGAGTTGCGAGCGCTGCGAGATGACATCGGACAGCGGAGTGAACTCGGTCTCGCTCGGCCCGCCTGCCCCCTGCGAGTTGTCGACGATGGCGGCCGAGACGGCGGTGAACGCGCCCTGGTCATCGAGCGCGAGCGCGCCCACCCAGAGACCGGCTCGCGCCATGTGCTCGTAGCCCGAGCCCAGCGGGAACTCGAAGGAGGGGGCGCGTGAGGTGAAGTTGTTGCCGAGGAACCCGTAGTTCGTCAGCGACAGCCCGACCCGATTCGCATCCGCCAGCCGCACCACGTAGCGCGGCGGCGTCTGCGCCGCCACGAGTTGCGGCGCCAGGAAGAGCACGATTGCAAACACCGCGCGCCGCACCACGATCGCCTCAGTACGATCCGCGCAGGTCGTACTCGGACGGGAATGCGTCCATGAACACGCGGTCGATCTCGAGGTGCACGTCGCGAATCATGCGCGCCTTCTGTGGATAGGGCATGAACGCGCTCTTGAACCCGTTGAGGATGATGCGCTTGATCTCGTAGGGGCTCAGGCGGAACGCGCGCGCCGCGAGCGACAGCTCCTCGGAGACCGTGGTCGCCGACATCAGGCGGTTGTCGGTGTTCACCGTGACGCGAAGGCCCTGGCGGAAGTACTCGCCGAGCGGATGCTCCTTGGCGGTGCGCGCGACACGCGTCTGCACATTGGAGGACA
>JAYWEM010000021.1:0-14289 GCA_043779265.1 bacterium
GCATCAAGCAGCGCGCGGTAGTCCATGCGATAGACGTGGTCGCCCGAGAGCACCAGCACGAGGCGCGGGTCCTGCTCGTCGATCCAATCCGCGTTCTGCGTGATGGCATCGGCCGTGCCGCGGTACCAACCGGCATGGTGGCTCGTCTGGTAGGGCTGCAGGATGAACACGCCGCCCGAGCGGCGATCGAGGTCCCACGACCGTCCCGCGCCGATGTGATCGTTCAGCGAGGCCGGCGCGTGCTGCGCCAGGACGCCGAGCAGATCGATGCCGGAGTGACAGCAATTGGAGAGTGCGAAATCGATCACGCGGTACTTGCCGCCGAACGGCAGGGCGCTCACCGCGCGCTCGGTGCAAAGCGATCCCAAGCGGTCGCCCGAGCCGCCTGAGAGCACCAATCCCAGCACTTTCCGCACGCTCGCGCCTCCTCCGTGGGGGCCACCGGATGATCCCGCAGTCCACGGGCCACGCTATCGGCGACGCGTGAGGGGGTCAAGCATGAGCGGCGCGAGGGCCAGGAGCCCGCGCGCCGCGTGCCATGCCGGGTGCTACCAGCTGAGCGAGGCGCTCACCAGATGCGTCGCGTTGAGATTGCGATCGTCCGGGAACGCGTCATCGTCCTTCGCGAAGAAGCGATGGAGCGAGGCGGCGTAGTCGATTCCGAAGTGCTTGTAGCGAAGGCCCAAACCCATATTGAGGTCCTTGCCGCCCAAGCCGGTGCGAACCGCCAGCGTGTTGCGATACCAGTACTCGACGCCAGTACGCACGTCCGCTGTGATCGCGCCCAACTTCAACTGCGCGTCATAGGAGCGATCCTCGAAGCCCCAGCCAAGATCGAATCCCCAGGTCAGCGCGTGCCGCTCGGCCGGCTGGAACTGGAAGCCGGCGCCCGTCGTGATCGTCGGCGCGACGAACTCACGCGTGCCGTTGCTCCAGTTGATGTAGGTCGTCGTGAGGTCCTTGGCCACGAGACCGACGGTGATGGCGTCGTTCGGCATGTAGAGCAGCCCCGCATCGAGGCCTGCTCCGAAGGAGGTGACATGCTCGCCAACCAGCGTGTCCGGCAGGCTCTGACGCACCAACTTGAGCGTTCCGCCGAAGGCCCAGTGCGTGCCGCGCTGCCGCGCGTATGAGAGTCCGAGGGCCATGTCGCTGCTGCTCGCGAGGAACAGGTCGTCGCTCGTCAACAGCAGTCGCTCGCCTGGATCCCAGCGGCCGTTGCCCTGTCCGTTGCCCGGAGTCGTCGGGTCATTGTCGGTGCCATAGTCGAGCCAGTCACCCGGCTGAAGACCGCCCGGCCTCGGCGTGATGGGGATGTCCTGGACACCCACCCACGTGCCGCTGATGCCGAACGCGGCGCGACGGTCGCCCTCGGCCTTCATCGGCAGCACCACGGCGCCGAAGTCGTGATTGACCAGCGAGCCGAACTGCTCGGCGTGCTGGAGGAACGCCTCGCGATACGGCAGGTAGACCATGCCGGCGGGGTTCCAGTACGGGGCGGTGGCATCGTCGGACAGCGCCACGAACGCGCCGCCCATGCCCAGCGCGCGGGCTCCGACGGGGATCCGGAGGAACTCCCCCGCGTACTTGGTGGCCGAAGCGGTGTGGGCGGAACCCACGAGCAGCGTTGCGGCCAGCAGCGCGCGGAAGAGACGTCGGGTCATGCGGATCCTCGATCGGTTCGGTCGGTTCGATGCACGGCGAGCCTGCGGCTGCCGCGATCAGATGTCAACGGGACCGAGGACCGGCTTCCACTCCGGCATGCTCACCTCTCCGAGCGGCTTGACGATGCGCCACTCCCCCTTCACCCGGATGAGTTCATTGCCGGTCCGGAACAGACGCTCCTCATCGTGACCGGTCGGGATGTAGTGGACCTCATAGGTCAGCTGCACCAATCCGCCGGTCGCGCTGGAGAGCCTCCAGCCCTCGAGCCACAGATCGTCCGTCGGCGGAAGGAACCACAGCTGTCCGGGCAGGGGCAGGTCGTTGCGACCTTCGACGAAACACTCGAAGGCGCCCGCCGCATCACCGCTCCGAAGCGATTCCCAGTACGTGAGCAGCGTCATGCTGGGCGAACGGAAGCGCGCATCGACGCTGGCGCGTTCGCCCTGACCAAGAAGGGATCCCGCGACGACCAGCACCATCAGCCACGCCTGCCAGCCGACGCGGCGCGCCGACCTGGGAGCCGGGGCCACTTCATGCTGTTGGACGTCCGGTGTTACCCCGGCGCACTCGGCCGGGGTCCCGGCGGCGCTGGCGGCTTCACTCCGGACGCTGGGCTGGAGCAGTTCGAGTCGCACGTGGGCCAATCGCGATCTCGGCGAAGGGCGTCCGGTCCCACGGGCCGAGTCCTGTGATTCCAAGCGGAGTGGGCGGCACCTCATGCGACGCCCGGGTCATGGTCACCAAGGATACTGGGCAAGTGGCGTTCCGCAGTACGGAGTCGTGCAGAAATCGACGACCAGCCCTACGACGCCACCCGGAAGCGGCCTGAAGTGGCAGCCCTATCCTTTTCGGCGCCTTGGGCTTATGACGCCGCCGCCACGCTTTCGCACGGCCGTTCCCGAAGGGCCCGCCGTCCCCTTACGCTTTGCATTCCGCCCGCGCTGTGGGGTTGCGGGCCCACGCCGGTCGGTGCGCTGGGTGAATCCGCGCGCGCTCCCCTTGCTCGCGGCGCGCCCTTTCGGCGTCGCCTCGGTCCGGCGTCCACGCGGCGCCGCCTCGGTCCGACGGCCACGCGGCGCCGCCTCGGTCCGACGGCCGCGCGGCGCAGCCTCGGTCCGACGTCCACGCGGCGCAGCCTCGGTCCGACGGCCTCGCGGCGCGGCTTCGGTACGGCGGCCTCGCGGCGCGGCCTCGGTACGGCGGCCTCGCGGCGCGGCGTCCTCTCGGCGGCCCGAAGGACGTCCCTCGCTGCGCCTTCCTCGCGGTGCAGCCTCGCTCGTCCGTTCTTTCGAGGCAGGCTCGTTCCGACGTCCAGCTGGCCCCGTCGTGGGTGTCTTGCGGCGAGGCGGTGCGGCACCGCGACTGGATTCTCGCGCTGGACCGGATGTCCGCGCTCGAGGCGCGGATCGCGGGCGCTCCTGACCGCCTCCTTCGAGGAACGCCGAATCGCCCCGGCTTCCGCTCGGACGAGCGGGCCACTCCTCATCGAAGAGCTCCTGACCTCCACCCATGCCCGGCCCCCAGCGCTCCTCGAACTCCTCGTCATCGTCCTCGTCATCATGCTCGACCGCACGCGGAGCGGGTCGGCTCGCGCGCTGAGGCGGTCGACTCGAGGCAGCGGGCGGCGGCCACGGGCCGCGTTCGGTGCGATCGCGCTCAGCCGGCTGCGCGCTCGTCCGAGCGCTCGGGGCCTGCTCCTCGGGCCTCGACGTCATGTCGACTCCATGCATGTAGATCGCGCGCCGCTTGGCCTCATCGGCGGCACGACCGCCACGCAGGCGATTGCGCCCGGCCGGTCTCGACTGCGGGCGCGCTGTGGACGTGCGCAGCAGCGTCACCTCCGCATGCGCCAACTCGCGATACTCGCCGCGCGGCAGTGGGCCCAGGCGCAGCGGTCCGTAGGCAACGCGATGCAAGCCGAGCACGGGAAGTCCCACCGCCTCGCACATACGGCGCACCTGACGGAAGCGGCCCTCATGGATGCGGATCTCGAGCATGATCGCATCGAACCCCGGATCGATCGGACGCACCTGCGCCGGAGCGCTCACCATGCCCTCGTCGAATCGAACGCCCTGCGCGAGCCGTCGCATCTGGTCGGGCCGCGGCGTCTCGCCGAGTCGCACGCGATACACCTTCTCGACGCCGTAGCTCGGGTGCATGAGCCTGTGCGCGAGCGGCCCATCGTTGGTGAGCAGCAGCAACCCGCTCGTATCGGCGTCGAGGCGGCCGACCGGGAACACGCGCGATCCGGTCGGGAGCAGTTCGCGAACGGTGCGACGACCCTCGGGGTCGGAGACCGTGCTGATGACACCGACCGGCTTGTGCAACATGAACCACTTGGCGCGCTGCGGCGGCGGCAACGGCTTGTTGCGGACCAGCACGTGGTCGGACTCTTCGTCCACCATGGTGCCGGGCTCACGCACGACCTGGCCGTTGACGCGCACCATCCCGGCGGCGATCATCTCGTCGGCCTTGCGCCGTGCAGCGACTCCTCGCCATGCGATGAGCTTGTTGAGGCGGATCGTCATGGCTCAGCCCTCCGTCAATCGAGTGATCAATGCCGCGTGCTCAGGATGGCGCGTGAGCATCGCCGCACGCTCGGCGAGCTCGAAGTCCTCGTAATCGAATCCGGGGCACACGCTGCAACCGATCAGCGCGAACTCCGCCCCCTCCCCCAACTCGGCACCGAACCAGCTGCCCTCTTGAACCACTTGTTGGGGAGCCTGACCCGCTGCGATGTCGAGGCCGAGGATGGCAGGCGTGTAACCGCCGTTCGGCGCGAAGCGATGCAGGACCAACGGGCCGCCGTCGTGAAGATGCCACACTTCGGCGGCGCGCAGGCGATGCAACAGGGAGACCTCGCCGCGGCCCAACAGGAAGTAGATCGCCGTCCCGAGTGAGCGCTCCCCGTCGAAGCGCTCGGGAAGCGCCGCCCGGGACAACCGCTCACTGGAGCGCCAGGTCTCCCGGAAGTGACCGCCCTCGCGGTGTGGCGTCAGTGAGAGGGCGGCGATCCAGGAGTCCAGCGTCACGCCGCATGCGGATCGTGCGTGAGGGGCGCGTTCAGCGCCCGCCACCCTCCGGGGAACCGAGGACCATGTCGGAGCGCTCGTCGTCCTCGTCCTCGTGCTCCTCATCATCATCGTCGTCGTCATCGTCGCTGTCGAGGTCGTCGTCGAAGTCCTCGTCGTCATCCTCGTCGACGTCGTCAGCCTCATCGTCATCGTCCGAGAACTCGAGGACGTCGTCCTCATCGGAAGCGGCCAGGTCGGCGCCCATCGCGGCCCCCCCCTCCTCGATGAAGTCGACTTCCTCGTGCGCCTTGGCCCGCGCCCGATAGCCCGCCTCGAGCAGCGCCTCGTCCGCCGACTCGATCGACTCGTCGTCGGTCTCCTCGTCCTGGGCCTCGATCGCGGATGGGGACTCCGAGTCCGGGATCTCGTGCGACGCGGCATCCTCCGCCATCACGGGCTCGCCAGCGGCGGCGCCAAGGATGGCAGCCGAGAGCGCGAGCGGCAGACCGCTCGCGGGCTCGAGTTCGAGCATCTCCATCTGCTCGGGATCGCGGGCGGCGATGAGCGCGCGCAATTCCTCGGGCCGGGGCAACTCGGCCAGTTCGTTCAGTCCGAAGTAGTCCAGGAAGCCGGGTGACGTGCCGTACAGCAGCGGCCGACCGACGACGGTCGAACGGCCCTTGATCGTGACGAGATCACGCTCGAGCAGTGTGGCGAGCGTGCCCGAGCAGTCGACGCCTCGGATCGCCTCCATCTCGCCCTTCGTCACCGGCTGCTTATAGGCGATGATCGCGAGCGTCTCCAGCGCGGCGCGAGAAAGTCGCGCCTTGCGCTTGCCTCGCAACATGCGCGTGACGAACTCGTTCTGCTCGGGCGCGGTCATGAACAACCAGCCGCCCGCCATCTCGCGCAGCCGCACACCGGCCTCGCGCTGGGCGTACTCCTCGCCCATCTCGCGCATCGCCTCGCTCACGTCCTCGATCGGCGCTTCCAGCGCCTCGGCGAGCAACGCCAGCGTGAGTGGCTGATCCGAGGCGAACAGCAGCGCCTCAACGCTCGAGTGCAGTCTCGACGGGTGCATCGGTCTCCCTTTCATTCGGCGGCTTCGGCAGGATGACGATGTCCCCGAAGGACTCCTCCTGCTCGACGACGACATGCCCGAGCTTGACCAGCTCGAGAAGCGCCATGAACGACACGACCACCTCCATGCGCGCGCGAGCGCGCAGCATGAGCGTGGAGAACAACAGGCGGCCATCCTCGGCCACGGTGCGGGCGATCAGCGACATCTTGTCCTCGATGTCGTAGTCCTCGGTCTGCACGGTGTAGACGGGCACGTCGGCCGGCCGCCGCGAGAGGACGCGGTTGAGCGCCTCGATCAGATCGAACAGCGACACCTTGGCGAGCGGCAGTGGACCCGCATCATCCTCGGTCGCGACAATACCGCGCACGTGCAGCAGGCGACGCTCGGCTTCCCTATCCTTGAGCTGCCCGGACGCCTCCTTGAACTGGCGGTACTCGATCAGACGCTGGACCAACTCCTCACGCGGATCGCCTTCGTCCTCCTCGGCGTTCGACGCGGGCAGCGGCAGCAGCATCTTGGCCTTGATGCGCATGAGCGTCGCGGCCATGACGAGGAATTCGCCCGAGAGCTCGAGATCGAGGCTTCGCATGAGTTCGAGGTAGGCGAGGTACTGCTTGGTGATGTGCGAGATCGGGATGTCGAAGATGTCGATCTCATCGCGCTTGATCAGATGCAACAGAAGATCGAGCGGCCCCTCGAAGCGCTCGAGCTTGACCGTGACCGACGCACGTGGCGGCGTGACGACGGCACCGCCCTCGCGCTCGCGTGCGGCAGGGCTCTCGACCAAGAGGTCGGGCGCCGCCGCTTCCGTCGTGGCCACCGGCTCCTGCACGACATCGTGCTCGTCACTCATTCCGGTTCCACGATGGACTTGACGCCCATCGCACTCCGCACCAGGTCCATGGTCTCGCGCGCCACGGCGCGGGCACGGCGCGTGCCATCGCGCAGCACGTCGCGCACTGCATCGGGGTTCTTCTCCCAGCGCTCCCGACGCACGCGGATCGGCTCGAGCGTCTCGTTCATCACCTGCGCCAGACGCTTCTTGTCCGCGACGCAACCGAGACGGCCCGCGCGGCATTCGATCGCGACGCCCTCGGCCTCGCTCGGGTTGAACTTGCGGTGATATTCCCACACGACGCAGCCGCCGTGGCCATCGGATTCATCGGCCTCGGGGCGACCCGGATCATCTTTGCGGGCCTTCTTGGGATCGGTGTAGGCGAGCTTCACCTTGGCCTCGAGGTCGGCGACCGACTCAGCGAGCAGGATGGTGTTGCCCACCGATTTGCTCATCCGGTTGCCATCGAGCCCGCGCAGACGGGCGAACTCCGTGAGCTGCACCTCGGGCTCGGGGAACACCGGCGAGGCGTCACTGCAGTAGAGATGATTGAAGCGCCGACCGAGTTCGCGCGTCAGCTCGACGTGCGGCACCTGGTCCTCGCCCACCGGCACGTGCGTCGGGCGATAGAGCAGGATGTCCGCCGCCTGCAGCACGCCATAGCCGAGATGTCCGTACGAGATCGTCTGCTCATCCAGGTTCAGATCGCGGATCTGCTCCTTCAGCGTCGGCATGCGCTCGAGCCGGCCCTTGCCGACGAGCATCGAGAACAGCAGGTGCAGTTCGGCGTGCTCCTTGACCGCCGACTGGACGAAGATCACCGAGCGCGCCGGGTCGAGGCCGGCGGCGAGCCAGTCGAGCACCATGTCCCAAGTGTGCTCCTGAAGCTTCGAGGTGTCCTCGTGACCGGTGGTCAACATGTGCCAGTCGGCGACCATGTGGAAGTTCGTCCAGCCCGCATCCTGGAGCCGGACCCAGTTCTCGAGGGCTCCGACGTAGTTGCCGAGGTGGAGTCGGCCGGTCGGGCGCATGCCCGAGAGGATGCGGCCGGGGGCGGTGGTCATCGCGAGGCTCCGCACTGAGGAGGTCGGTTCGGGGAGGCGTCGCGATCGGCGGTGGTGGCGCCCCGGAAATCGGCTCCGGTTGCGCTTGGGGTCCTCGTGGACCCGGTCCCCCCGCTGCGGCCCCTTCCGTCATGGAAGATGTGGAGGCGCACAGTATCGGACGCTCCGAGCGACTTCAAGCCCCGGTCACCTCAAGTGATGCATGAACCTCGGGTGATGCTTCAGCGCTCGAGGACCCGCATCACCAGAAGCGTCAGGTCGTCGCTCGGACCCCGCTCCCCCGCCCAGTCCTCGACCGCCTGGACGACGAAGGACACGAGTTCGGCGGCGGAAGCGCTCGGATGCGCCCGGATCACCGCCTCGAGCCGGTCCGTGCCGAACTGCTCGTTGCTCTCGTTCTCGGCCTCGCTCACGCCGTCGGTGTACAAGACGAGCACATCGCCCAACCCGAGAGCGATCGGGCGCTCGTCGTAGGTCGCCTCGGGCAACACGCCCAGCGCGACCCCTCCGTCGTGCAACGCTTCGGTTCCGCCCTTGTGGCGCAGCAGCAGCGGCGGGTTGTGCCCTGCATTCGAATAGATCAGCACCCGGTTCTTCCAGTCGAGTACGCCGTAGAACATCGTGACGAACTTGTCGCGCTCGGTGCTCTCATGCATCAGCGCATTCACCTTGCGCACAACGGCTCGGATTGCGAACTCGTTGCGGATCTCGGCGAGCAGTCCCATCCGGAAGCCAGCCATCAGCAGGGCGGCCGGGATCCCTTTGCCGGACACATCGGCGATCACCAGGCCGAGCCTCGAGCTGGAGACGGGGATGAAGTCGTAGTAGTCGCCGCCGACCTCGTCGTGCGTCATCGAGGCCGCTGCGAGATCGAAGCCCGGGACCAGTGGCGCCCGAGCCGGGAGGAACGACTGCTGGATCTCCCGTGCGATCGCCAGCTCCTTCTCGAGTCGTCGGCTCTCGACGCGTTCGATCGCCGTACGCGCGCGCTCGACGGCGACGGCGGCCTGCGCCGCGAAAGCCGTCACCAACTCGACGTGCCCATCGTGATAAGCGTCCTCTTGATCGCTCTCCAGATTGAAGACACCGATCAGGCGACCATCGAACACCATCGGAGCCGCGACCTCGCTGCGCGTGCGGACACGGGCACTCACATAGCGCGAGTCCTGTCGGACATCGGGGACGATCACCGGGCTGCCATGTTTGGCCACCCATCCGACGATTCCCTGACCGACCTGCAGCTCGAACGCCTCCTCGGACCCATCGGGATAGCCAGCGCAACTGGCCATCTCGAGCACCTCAGTCGTCGGATTCGCCAGATAGATGGCCGCGGCGTCGAACTCGACCACCTGACGCAGGGACGAGAAGATCGCCTCCATCACCTCATCGAGGTCGAACGTCGAGGACAGGCCCCGCGTCACCTCGAGCAGTACATCCTTCTCGAGCGCACGTCGCTCCGTCTCGCGATAGAGGAGCGCATAGTCCAGCGCGAGCGTCACCGCCTCCGAACCGACATCGAGCCGACCCTGGTCCTCATCGCGGAACGGCCCGTCGCGTCGATCGAGACACTCGATCGCGGCGAACACACGGCCCCGACGGAGCAGCGGGATCACGAGCGCGCTCTCGAACGCCGGGATCTCGCCCTTCAGATCGGGCGGTCGTGTGCTCGAGGCAGCCAGCCGGAGTCCCTCGCCGCGGGCGATCGCCCAGCCGGCGAGCCCTTCGCCACCCGCGACGCGACGCTCGATCACGCCTCCCGAGTCGGCGAACTCCCGGCAGACGAGGCGCGTTCCGCCGCGGCGTGCGATCCAGATGCGGACCTGTCGGCACTCGACCAGGCGTCGGCAGTGGGCGCTCGACGCGCGCAGGAGATCGTCCATGTGATCGCCACCACCGGCATCCGCCCCGAGCAATGAGAACGCGTGCAGGCGTGCAAGTGATGATTCGGCGGTGTCTTCGGGTGCCTTGGTGGCGCTGGGATCGCTCATCGCGCGGACGCTAGCACGCGCCCAAGGGGGCGTCATCCCGTGCTGCGACGGAATCACGCACGCCCCCACTTATCGGGTCAATGAGAAGGGTATTCCGGCCGATGACCAACGGAGCGACGACCCCCCCAATTGGAGACCACGGATGGCGAGCGGGCACAAGCGACTCGGCGACCTTCTGATCGAGAGTGAACTCATCACCCCCGATCAATTGGATGCGGCGATCACGCAGCAGCGTGGCAGCGGGAAGATGCTGGGGCAGACCCTGGTCCAGATGGGGTTCATCGCCGAGCAGGAACTCCTCGCACTCCTGCAGAAGCAGCTCGGACTCCGCCTCGTCGATCTCGAGGAGACGACAGCGGACGAAGTCGCGCTGAGCAAGATCAAAGAGGAGCTGGCGCGCAAGCACCTCGCGCTGCCGCTCGAGATCGAGGGTCGAAAGACGCTGGTCGTCGCCATGGCGGATCCGCTGAACGCGGCGTCCATCGAGGACCTCCGCTTCCACTCCGGCCTGTTCATCCAGCCGGTGCTCGCGAGTCCGAGTCAGATCGAGAAGGCCATCGAGCGCTACTACCACATCGACACGTCGGTGAACGAGGTGATCCAGAGCATCATCTCGAACGAGGATGACGTGCAGGTCAGCGCGGTCGAGGATGGCGACGATCGCCAGGCACTCGACGAGCTGATGCGCGAGGCCGAGGGCCGACCGATCGTGCGTCTCACGAACTGGCTGCTCCATCGCGCCGTCGAGGAGCGGGCCAGCGACATCCACATCGAGCCGCACCATGGCGATCTCGTGGTGCGACTCCGCATCGATGGTCTGCTGCGCGAAGAGCAGCGCCTGCCCAAGTGGACACAAGGCGCCATCGTCTCGCGCATCAAGGTGCTGTCGAACCTGGACATCGCCGAGAAGCGACAGCCGCAGGACGGTCGCCTGGTCGCCGAGATCGGCGGCCGCCGAGTCGACATGCGCGTCTCGACCCTGCCGCTGACCAACGGCGAGAAGGTCGTGATGCGCGTGGTCGACAGCAGTCGCGCCAGCGTCCCGATCGATGCGCTCGGCATGAGCGAGCGCGACCTCGAGCGCTTGAGGGGCTATCTCGCGCGGCCGCAGGGCATCGTTCTCGTGACGGGTCCGACCGGCTCGGGCAAGAGCACGCTGCTCTACGCGGCACTCCGCAGCATCATGGACGTGACGCGCAATATCACCACCGTCGAGGACCCGGTCGAATTCCAGATCGCTGGCATCAATCAGGTCCAGGTGGACGAGAAGGGCAAGAAGACGTTCGCCGGCGCACTGCGCGCCATCCTGCGCCAGGACCCCGACGTCATCATGATCGGCGAGATCCGCGACAAGGAGACGGCGCAGATCGCGTTCCGCGCCTCGGTGACGGGCCACCTCGTGCTGAGCACGGTGCACACCAACGATGCGGCCGGCGCCGTCACCCGACTGATCGACCTGGGCCTCGAACCGTTCATGGTGGCGACATCGCTCGTCGGCGTGGTGAGCATGCGGCTCGTCCGCACCATCTGCCCCAAGTGCACCGAGTCCTACGAGGAGGAGGCCGCGGCGGTGAACCGCCTGACGGGCTCGCGCTCGCAGACGGGGACCGTGACCATGCACCGGGGCGTCGGCTGCCTGAACTGCCGCGAGTCGGGCTTCCTCGGTCGAACGGGCATCTACGAAGTACTGGGAGTCGATGATCCGATGCGCGCGTTGATCAATCGCAACGCTCCGGATCAGGACGTGCGCCGTGCTGCCATCGAGGGCGGCATGAAGCCGATCGGCGAGGATGGGTTGCAGAAGGTGTTCGCCGGCACGACGACGCTGAACGAGGTGACGCGTGTGGTCTATCTCGCGGAGCAGGGCGTCCAGGTCTGTCCCGGTTGCAGCGACGTCATCTCGCGCCAGTTCGAGTACTGCTCCGGATGCGGCACGTTCGTCGGGGATCACTGTGAGCAGTGCCACAAGCGAGTCGAGTCCGAATGGCGCTTCTGCCCCTCGTGCGGCAATGAGAACAAGGGGCATGGCCGCGAGCGCGCGCCGACCCCCTCGAAGCTGATGGCAGTCCCGACGGGCGCTCGGAAGGCCTCATGACCGGGCGTCCCACAGCGCATCGAATCCGGCCGAAGCATCGGATGCTCGAACATCTGGGCATCGCGCTCGGCGTCACGCTCATCAGCTTCGTCGTGCTGCAGTTGGTGCCGAACCAGTTCGTCTTCCTCCAGTTCTTCTATCTCCCGGTGGCCTTCTCCGCCTGGCGGCTCGGCCTGTTGAACGGACTGTTCACCGCTGCGATGAGCGTCGCCATCGTGTTCGTGAACGCCGGGCTCAATCCGAGCTTGTTCGATTCGATCGGCGATGTGTGGAATCGCTGGCTCGACCTGGGCCTATGGGGCGCGTTCCTGTTCACCACCGCCTACGCGGTCGGAGCGCTCGCCGAGCGCGACCAGACACGGCGGGAGCAGCTGAAGGCGGCCTACCGAGGCGTGGTCGAGATCATGGCCCGGTTCATCGACGCTGTGGATCGTTCGACGGAGAACCACTCGAGGCGCGTCGCAGAACGGGCGATCGAACTGGCGCGCGAACTCGGCGTCGCGGACGACGAGCTCGAGACACTGCGCGTCGCCGCCTACCTGCACGACATCGGCAAGGTCGAGGTGAGCACGGACGTGCTGCAGAAGGCCTCCCAGCTCTCCCCCGCCGAGGCCGAGGTGATGAGGCGGCACGTCGACCATGGCGTCGATCTGCTGGAGCGAGTCGGCGGCCTGCTCGAGCACGTCGTGCCGATCGTGCTCTACCACCACGAACGCTGGGACGGCCGCGGCTACAAAGGTCTGAAGGGCGAGGAGATCCCGCTCGGTGCGCGCATCATCGCGGTGGCCGACACCTACGATGCGATCGTGGACGACCGTCCGTATCGCCGAGGTCGCTCGCATGAGCAGGCCATCGAGATCCTGCGCGCCGAGAGCGGCACGCAGTTCGATCCCACAGTCGTCGGGGCATTCCTGCGGCTCTACGACAGCGAGCCGGCCCAGGCTTCGGAGTCCCTCGCGGCCTGACCCCGCGACGGCGGCAGTCGATGCCGCCGCTCCGCGAAGTCGCTAGAGTGTCCCCGGCACCGAACGCTCGGTGCCGAGAGGAGGACGCTCCCACCGTGCCCCACTGCGATCCGTGTCGCGACGCTGCCCCACCGCATCTCGCATGAGACTCCGACTCGCCCCGATCGTCGTGGTGCTCGGCGTGCTGGCGTTGCTCCTGTGGCGACGCGAGCTGTTCACGGTCGCTCGCCCGGGCGATCAGCCGGCGCCGCTCGCCATCACGAGCGCCGAGCTTCGATGGAGGCCGGAACTCGACGTCGTGCTCCCCGCGGCGCCGGTCGGAATGATCCGCTTGCATGCGGAGGGCTCGGTGCAGGTCGTGCACTTCTGGGCGCCGTGGGAGCAGCACGCCACAGTGCAGGCGCTCGCGCTCGACTCACTCGGCGCCCTTCTCGCAGGCAGCGACATCCGGATCGCGATCGTCTGTTTCGATCCGTTCCCTTCGGTCGCGAGATGGGTGAGGCGAGCACGACTACGCACTCCCGTGCTGCTCGATCATGATCGCAAGCTGCGCGGCACACTCCCCTGCCCCAGCATCCCCTACACCTACGTGATCGGGCGCGACGGATCCATCGCCGTCGCGCAAGCCGGTGAGGTGGATTGGCTGGCGGCCAGCACCCGGAGCCTGCT
Source organism: bacterium (assembly GCA_043779265.1). Lineage (GTDB taxonomy): Bacteria > Eisenbacteria > RBG-16-71-46 > RBG-16-71-46 > RBG-16-71-46 > CADEFY01. The sequence continues at coordinate 13,377 of JAYWEM010000021.1, forward strand.
CGACTCGCTGGCGAGCGCCGAGAGGGACTCGCGCGGCCACAAGCTCTGACGGGCAAGAAGAAACCCCGGCAACCCGATAGGGTGGCCAGGGCGGAAGGCGCGACGCCGGGTCAGGCCGATGCGGTGCCGGGACCGAAGCGCGTGACCCAGCGCGAGAGCAGCGCATGACCGCCGAACAGCACGGCGACGAACAGCGCGTCCGAGACGAGCGTGTTCTGGAAGAACGGGATCGCGGCGACGTAACACTCGACGAGACCCGTCCAGGTACGCGGATAGTAGCCGCTCGCCCACATGCCGAAGTTGCTCAGCACGAAGAATGAGCCCGCCGACGTCAGGGTCGCACCCGCAAGGCGCGGCAGCGTTCGGCTGCGCGCGAGGATCCCCGAGCCGAGCAGCAGACAGGCGGCGAACGCCACGTAGTTCCAAAGCATGCCCACCGGGTGGTAGAAGCCCAGCACGAGGTCGGACGCGAGCAAGGCGACCACGGGGATCAGCCATGCAGCGCGGCGATCGAGCATCGCCCCGGCGAACAGCCCGATGGCGGCGATCGGCGCGAAATTCGGGGGGTGCGGCAGCAGTCGCGATGCGGCGGCCACCACGATCAGGAGCACGACGAGCATCGGATCCTCCTCAAGAGGAGATGAGCGGATTGCCGCTCGTCCGTGGCGGGGCAGAGCGGGCCTCGCCGGTTTCCCGGCCGACCCGGTCGCGGCGCCCTCTCATCGAGGGGCCGCGCCACGAGCCGTACAGGAAGGAGTGGTGGAGCTGAACGGGATCGAACCGTCGACCTCTTGCATGCCATGCAAGCGCTCTCCCAACTGAGCTACAGCCCCACGAGCATGAGTTTGCGAGCGGTGTGTGTACACCAGTCGCTCGCGCGCCGTCAACCGATACGGCCACAATCGGATGACGC
>JAYWEM010000022.1:0-5966 GCA_043779265.1 bacterium
CGACCATGCAGCCCTCTATGCGGCGCAGGGCCGATACCGGGACCTTTACGATCGCCAGCACGGCCTCGAGCAGAACCTGTTCCTCGCCCCGGGCGAGGGCGACAGCGTGCCCGAAGGCTCCGAGGGCGGGCGATCGGGTGGTGGCGAGCCGGGCATGCTCGACGTGATCCGAGGCAGTGGGCGCTGAAGCCACACCAACACGCAAGGCCCGGATGTCGATCGCGCCTACAGATCGAAGTGGTGCGAGAACTTCACCAGGAAGACGTTGTTGGCCTGTGTCCGCGACAGCTGCGAGAGCGAACGATTCAGGTCGAAGTCGCCGATGCCGTTCTCGTCGGCGCGGTCCTGCGTCCAGACGAGGAACATCGTCGAGCCCGGCAGGTACTCCCAGCGCACGACGGCGTTGCCGCGGATGCTGCGGAACGTGAAGTCCCGCCGCCTCAGGCGGAAGCTCGGCGCTGGGCCGGAGCCATCGGGATCCACGACGCCGGAGACCGGGTCGTAGGTCGAGCCGTTGTCGCGGCCATAGGTGATGAAGTCATAGCTGCGCCCGCGGGCCAGCTGCTTGAACTCCGAGTAGCGGCCCGAGCTGATGAGCGGCTGCATGTAGACCTGGAAGCTCAAGTTGGGCGTCATCGAATAGTCGAGGCGCATGTCCGCCGAAGCCGTCTTCTGATCGAGCTCGGCGAACACATAGCGACGGCCGTAGGTCACCGTCTCCGTCACGTCGCCGACGCTCGTCAGGTACTGCGCGTCGTCGCGACTGGACTCGAAACCCGGGCCGAAGCTGAGCGTGAGATTCGAGCGCGGACGCAATCTGAAGTTGAGACTCAACGACTGACTCGAGCCACCCGCATCATCGCGCGCGACTCCACCGTTGATCGCCCAGAACCACGGTTTGCCGCCATCGGTATCGAAGCTGAGGTTGAGGCTCTGGCTGGCGGGTGCTTGCATCACCGGGCCGCCACGCGTGGCGCGCGAGTTGAGGCGCTCGGGGCTCAGGTTGAGGTTCGCCTCCGAGCTCCAGCGATTGGTGAACTCGTGATTGCCGCCGACCCACATTCCGCCGACCTGCGGCGTTCCCGCCAAGTCCCAGTTGGTGAACAGCGCGCCGATGACGTTGGCGTACTGGCGAACGCCCTTGGGCTCGGTCCACTGATAGCCGAGGCCGACATGCCCATTGATGATGTCGGCGCGTGACGTGAAGCCGAGATCGTTGTTCTCGAATCCCGGCGAGATGTAGCCGAGCGCCGAGTTGAACAGCACGCGCCCGCCCTGCTTGTTCACCCACAGTCGCGCGCCATGACCCGCGAGCGACGTGGCGCTCGAGTCCACCGAGACATGTCCGACATCGGGGCGCTGATAGTAGTGCGTCGAGTTGCGCTGCAGGCGTGTGATCTGCGCCTCGGTGCCGGAGACCACCGAGCCCGCGGCCCAGCCCGAGAGCACGTAGCGCCGCTTGTCATCGAGGAATGTCCAACCATCGACCGCACTCAGGATCGACGTGCTGTTCATCTGGTCCTCGAGCGGGCTGCCGTCCTCGAAGAAGCGATGCGTCAGCGTGGTCATGCTGCCGATGCCCTGACGTCGGTCGTTCAGTTCCTTCAAGCCACGCAGGACGCCGTAGTAGGTGGCGGGCTCGACCGTCGCCTTGCTGCCGACCCCTGCGGTCGAGAGGTCCGCACGCTCGCGATTGGTGAACGCGTGCAATGTGCCGAAGTTGAGACCGGGGGCGAGCTTGCCGGTGACTTTGGCCGCTCCGAGGATGCGCGCTGCAACCGGTGAATCCACGAAGTCGGCGTTGCCGGGCGATCCCTGCGGCGAACGGCCGACGCGGCGTGAGTAGAAGAACGCGGGCTCGGGCCAGTTGAAGTTCCAGTAGTCGCTCGCGCCATTGTTGCCCGTGCGGAACACCGTCGAGCCCTCGACGAAGAACGGTCGTCTCTCGCCGAAGAAGCTCTCGACGTCCGAGAGGTTGACCACGGCCGGGTCGATCTCGACCTGGCCGAAGTCGGGATTGATCGTGGCGTTCAAGGTGAGATTGGCGCCGATGCTGGTGCGCAGATCGACACCCACGGCTGCAGAGTGCCTGCCCCCATCGGGAAGGAACGGGTCCGCGTCATCGTGGACGAGGAACTCGGACTTGCCGGTCGTGTACGGCCGCACCTCGATCCGTCGGCGCGTGCTCAGGCCCTCGAGACCCTGCAGGTCGGGAAAGCGCGAGATGTAACCGCTCTCGCCGCGCGGCGTGTACACGAGCCTCGCCGTCTCGGCGCAGCGGTTGGTGTAGCGCGTGAAGTTGACACCCCACACGACGGGCGGAGCGGCCGTGTAGCGCAACTGCGAGAACGGGATCCGCATCTCGGCTGTCCAGCCCTCGGAGTCGCGCTTGCACTGGGCGCTCCACACCCCGTCCCAGGAGTCGTCATCCCAACCGTCGTTGAAGATGGTGCCGTCCGACAGCACGCCGGCCGCGTTGATGTGGAAGTAGTAGCCGGTTCGCTTGTCATGGTACGGGTCGAGATGGATACCGAAATCATCGGAGCGCGTGCCGCCGTCTCGCCGCGACAGCCGGCTGACGATCGAGTCCGGGCTCGAGTCGTACATGCGAGCGCCGACGTAGATCGCTTCATCGTCATAGAGCAGCCGCACCACGGTGCGATTGCGAGGCGCCGCTCCCTGGTCGGGATCCTGCTGCGTGAACGCCTCGATCGGCGTCGCCGAATCCCAGGCGGCATCGCTCAGAAGGCCGTCGATCACGACGGGCTGGGTGGCCCGTTTCGCCTGAACGGGGGGCTGGGTGTTCGCCCGGAGATCGAGGGGCAGCCCGAGGCTCAACGACAGGAGCAGGAGCGGAAGTCGCATGCGCGGAGGTGTCCTTCAGGTGCGACGGCGGGCGGTGCCGTCAGGGGGCCGTGGGAGGGTTCGAACGACAGGCTTGCGGTGTTCTACGGTTCGGACCACGCGAGGGTTGCAGACGGGGGGTGCCCGAAGACGAGCGCGGAAGGTCGCATGCCGAGCGTGGGGGACCTCGAGTCCGCGCTCATGATCGTGCCGCCACCCGTCTTCTGCGAGCGCCTGGCCTCGAGCGCTACCGGACCACGACCACGCGCTTGGTCTCCCGCCTCGCGCCCTGCGTGAGCACGGCCCAGTAGAGCCCGGGCGGCTGTGCGCCAGTCGCGAACCTCACGCGGTGGTGGCCCGCGGCGGCAGAGGGCCGTGCCTCGCCCGCCACGCGGCGGCCCGCGGCATCGACGAGCTCGATCCGCGCCTCGCCGGGCTCGGCCAGCGTGTAGGCCAGCTCCACGTGCCCGCGTGCCGGGTTCGGCTGCGCGCCCACGAGCGCGAACGCCAGCGCCACCGGCACCCGCACCTCCACCTCGGCGCCGCGCGTGCCGTCGGCGAACGAGAGCCGGTAGGCGAGCGTCATCCCCGGCGACACCTCGCGGTCCGCGTATCGCATGCGGCCGTCGCCTTGGGCGGTGAGCGTGGCGAGCGCTCGCCACTCCCCGCTCGCGCCCTCGCGCCGCTCGAGCCGTGCGCTCGTCTCACCCTCCACCCGCCACCCGAGCCGCACCTCTTCCGGCGCCGCCTCGGCGACCACCAGCGACACCCGCGCCGACACCAGCCCGCCCCCCAGGTAGCGTTGCGCGTAGATGTCGAGCCCGCTGCTCGGCCCGCCGCGCCCGTCCTCCCAAGCGACGATTGCCCCGCCCATGCCGTCCGCGTCGATGGCGGCGTAGTTCTGATAGGCGGGGTAGTCGAACACGCGTGCGCCCCCATCGGGCCATCCGGCCGCCGGCCGCCCGAGCGGGCCCAGACGCTGCATGTGCACCTGGTAGTAGAGGCTCAACGCGTTCCATGCGATGTACGCACCGCCCATGCCATCGGCGGTGATGCGCGGGTTCAACTGGAACGCATCGGCCGGGCTGAACCGCAGTCCGTCGGCCGGCCACGCCGGGTGTCGCGTGCCGTCGGCGTGCCTGCGGAGCGCGTACACCTGGGAGGGCTGCTCGCGGTAGTCCTCCCACGCCGCGATGAACCCGCCCGCCCCGTCGCTGCACGCCACCACGTCCCACTGGTTCCGGTTCGCGATGGCGCTCAGCACCGCGCCGGAGGCCGGCCAGCGCGGGTCAATCGTCGCGGTGGACAGCAGGTGCTGCGCGTAAGTGTCGAAGTCGTTGAATGCATTCCGCTCATCACTCCACACCACGAAGCAGCCGCCGGCGCCATCGCTCGCGACGACGAGTTCGAACCGGTCTCGAAGCAGCATCGGGCACAGCTCCACGCCCGCCGCTGGCCAGCCGGGGCGACGTGGCCTGAGGCGTCGTACCGCGCCCCTACCAGCCTGGAGGCCTCGTAGAACCCGCCTTCGCTGAACTCCGCCCACGCGGCGTAGAACCCGCCGTCGGGCAACGGCAGCAGGGCCGGCACGTAGGTGCTGGCCACCGCCGGCTGGTGGCGCCTGCCGTTCACCGGCCAGCCCGGGGCCAGCGCGCCGTCGGCCAAGACGTGAGTGCGGTATGCCGTGCCCTGGGCGGGCGGTTCGAGCGACTCGAACCACGCCACGTGCACGCCGCCCGTGCCGTCGGCCACGAGGCGGGCGCGACCCTGCTGACCGGGCGATGCGCTCAGGACGAGCCCGGTGTCGGGCCAGCCGGGCGCGACCTCGCCTGTGCCGGTCAGCCGTTGCAACTGGATGTCGCCGCCGCCCCCACGGTCGTTGCCCCAGAGCACGTACAGTCCTCCAGAGCCGTCGAGCACGGCACCGTAGTGGATGTCATTGCCGAGCTGGGTGGCGATGCCAAGACCCGCGGCGGGCCAGCCCGGGGCGATCGCGCCCGCAGGGGTCAGCCGGATGCCGTAGACATCCGCCTTGGGACTGCTGACGGGCTCGTTCGGGTTGCGGAAGTCCGCCCACAGGATGAACGCGCCGCCGCTGCCGTCCGCGAGAACCGATGGCACGTATGCCGGCTGCGGCCCTCCGAAAACGAGAGTCCCGCCGGGAGTCCATGAGGAGGTCTGCGCACCTGCGCTCGATCCGGCGACGGACTGGAGCAAGCAGGCCGCGAGGAGGGAAAGGGAAAGGGAGCGCATCGAGCTGCCTCCGATAGCGTCAGTGACGTGCCACGAGGCTAGCATCACCACCCCGGAGCAAGTGAGGACGAACTTCCGCCCGCTCTGGCCCCCATGGTGGCACGGCATGTGCCATGGGCGACATCCCCCTTCCCATCGGACTCCCGCGCGTGCTCCACTCGCGGCGCCGTCGCGGAGCACGGCACGTCGCCGCGGGCCCGTCGACGCGCGAAGGGGGTCCCCATGCGTACTCGTGAAGCACCCACGCGCATGCTCGTCCGCCGGCTCCGACCATGCGAGGGTTGCAAGCGGGTACGCGGCCGCGACCAGCGCCGGAGGGCACGCGCCGAACGTGGGGAACGCTGCGAACGGCGCAGGCTCACTCCGAAGCGGAGGCGAGTGCGGCCGAGAGGAGCCCGGCCACCCGGGCGTTGTGCCGCAGCAGGGCCACGTTCGCGCGGATGCTCTCGCCGCCGGTGGCCTGCCGCATGCGATCGAGCAGGAACGGCGTCACCTCTCGTCCCCCGATGCCGGCGGCACTGGCGGCCGCGAGGGAATCGGACAACGCTCGCTCGTAGAGCGCGCTCGGCATCTCATCGGCCTCGGGGATCGGGTTGGCGATGAGCACGCCGGTGCCTGTGCCGAGCGAGAAATGTCGTGCTGCGGCGGCTGCGAGCGCCTCGATCGAGTCGAAGCGAGCGTCCACACGCAGTCCGCTCGAGCGCCGATAGAACGCCGGGAACTCATCCGTGCCGAAGCCATAGACCGGCACGCCCGAAGTCTCGAGCAGCTCAACGGTCCGCGGCAGATCGAGGATCGCTTTGGCCCCGGCGCACACGACGGCCACCGGGAAGCGGGCGAGCGCGGTCATGTCGGCGCTGACGTCACCC
>JAYWEM010000023.1:0-14144 GCA_043779265.1 bacterium
TACGGGCTCGGCGGCGAGGTGGTGTTGAGTCCATAGTTGAAGTTCGCCGATGTGATCGCCGGCACCATGCTGTTGACCGCACCCGCCGAGGGGTCGACGCCATTGCGCGGAAGACCGAGCACGTCCAGATAGAGGATGGACACACCGCCGGCGAAGCCCGACTCGGTGGCACGCCAGCCGACGACCAGGTCCTTGAAGGCGGCCGTGCCGCCCAGGTCCGCCGCATGGAGCGAGATGACGATGCCCGGTGGCGTGTAGTCATCGAGCATGTCGAAGCTCCACAGGAACGAGAGCCCGCGGTTGCGGAAGTACATCACCCGGCCGTCGCTCGTCGTTCGCTGGGTGCCCACCAGGACGTCCTGCGAGCCGTCCTGGTCGACGTCGGTCACCGCCAGCGAGGTCACCGCATCGTTGAAGAGCGTGATGCTGTTGCGCCACACGAAGCGAGATCCGTTCGCCTTGCTCACGAACTTGAAGAAGTGGAGCTCACCGCGATAGGCGCCCGTGCGGGTGCCGACCACCAGGTCCTTGAGACCATCGCCGTCGAAGTCCGCCAGCGCCATCGCCGCGACTTCGCCCATGGCCGAGCCGGGCACGGAGCCGGCCGGCGGGTAGATCTCCTGCCGCGAGAAGGTCGGCGTCGCCGCATCGTTGCTCTGCCAGACCTCGATCGTGCCGCGGCCAGCGACCGGCGACTTGGTGCCCACGATGATGTCCGGCGAGCTTCCGCCCGCACAATCGTAGGTCAGTACGGACTGGACTTCGCCGGCATCGTTGGTGCGGTAGGCCTGACCCGTGCTGAATGTCGCGGGCAGATAGCCCTCGTTCGAATTCGAGTTCTGATTGAACCACACGAACAAGTTGCCGCTCGCGGCGTTCTTGGTGCCGGTCACGATGTCCGGGCGTGCGATCGGCGCGTTGCGGTCGAGCGTGTCCGCCGCGATCGAGAGGACCGAACTCGGCGCATTGCGCGTGTAGCCGGAACTCGAGGTCGCCGTGGGTGAGGCGGTGAAGAGTGGCGAGTTGGCGTACTGGTTGAACCAGACCGAGAGGTTGTCCGTGCCGCCGGCATCGGCTCCGAGCACCAAGTCGGCGTCGGCGCGAGCATTCTGCGTCTGGTTCCCGTGCCAGTCCTTCTCGATCAAATCCACCGCATGGAGGCTCAGCACGCGGCTGGCGTTGAGCGAAATGATGGTGAACGTGCCCATGCCGAAGTTCCTGCCGGTGAGCGTCTGGTTCGCCGTCAGGTAGAGCCCGTTGAACGAGGTGCTCGTCGTGGGATAGAAGCCCGGCGCCGGCACGGTGTAGAGCGAGTAGGGTCGCGTGCGCGGCGGGTCGTTGGCAGGCACGACCACTTCGTAGTCCCCATTGACGTCGGTCGTGGCGTAACCGGCCACTGAGATGCCGCCGTCGGTCGTGGCGCCCACCCACACGCCCTGGATGCCGGTCTCGCCGGAGTCGAGGACACCGTTCTTGTTGACGTCCTTGAAGACCTTGCCGCGCAGCTTGCCGTTGGCGGAGCGCTGCAGCCCGAAGCTGTGCGATGCGCTGCCGCCATTCGACATCGAGCCGGTCTGCGGATTGGCCGTCGTGCTGCGCATCGAGTCCGGCACGGTCACGTGCGCCGAATACGTTCCCGGCGAGACGAACAGGGAAACGACGCCGGAGGAGTTGGTGTAGTCCGACGAGCCCGAGGTGGAGACCGGGATCCCGGCGAGCGGGCCCTCGCCCGAGCCCTGTGTGCCGTTACCGTCGAGGTCCTCGAAGATGCTGAGTTGGGCCCAGCCGCCGCTGCGAGCCGTATCCGCGAACGACCGGGTGATCGTGGTGTTCACGAGGGTGATCGCGAACGAGTCCGGCGACGTGAAGACGCCGAACCCGGCGGGTGGAGTGTGGCGGAGCGTGTAGCTGCCGGCCGGGGCGCGAATCGAGAAGTAGCCGGTGCTCGAGCTATAGGACACGTAGGACGAGCCGAGCCGGACGGCGACGCCGGTCAGGGGCTGGTCGCCGCTGTTGAAGACGCGGTCCGTGTTGCGGTCGTCGAAGACATAGCCGTCGACGGTGTAGGTCGTGACGCCGAAGTCCGGGACGCTGCGCATCGCGTTGACCTGTGAGGTCAGCGTGGTCTTGGCGTAGCGGCCGCCGGCGTCGGGACTGCCGCTCGCGGCGGTCACGCTCAGTGCCACGCGCTCGATGTTCGACAACTGGTTCGCGGGCACGGCGCCGTTGGCCCAGTTGTATGGGGTCGAGCTGCCCTTCATGAAGACCGTGAACATCGGCGGCACCTCGCCGCCCGGCTTGTAGACCAGGGCCACACGCTCCTGTGCGCCGCCGTTGTTGTTCGCCGACCCGCCGGTGGAGTCGCCGTAGACTTCGCGGACGAGCACGTAGTCGGAGGGGTTCTGCGTGCGGCGCGCGTCCGCGCCCTGGCTGGCGGCGACATCGGAGTCGTCCACGGAACCGTCATTGTTGACGTCGAGCGTGTAGCGCACGAGCTCGGCGCCGGTGCGATAGCGGATCGGCGGCTGCCACGACGTGCCATTGAGCTTGTGTGGTCGCGGATTCGCGATCGGGTTGTAGGCCAGGGGCAATCCGCGCGCCGCCGTGGTGTCGGGATAGGGCGTGAAGTTGGCCGCCAGGATGATCTCGCCCGAGTCCACATAGGCGATCGCAGGCTGCGGGGTGGAGTAGTCCGGGTCGGCACCGAACCCGGCGGAGCGCAGGTCGCGCGACAGCATGTCGATGGCGGCGCGTGCAGCCTGTTCCGACTCCATCTGCGACACGGTCGACGCCTTGCTGCGTGCGAATTGCATGACGATGACGGACACGGTGACCATCACCGCTGCGAGGATGATCAACGTGACCATGATCTCGATCAACGTGAAGCCACTGGACCTGCGTCGGCTCGGCTGCACAGTCGACTGGAACATACTCACCGCCTCACGTAGGTGCTGGTGGAGATGGAGCGCGACGTGATCCCCGCACCGCTATAGGTGACGGTGACGGTGATCTTCTTCAGGTTCGCCAGCGTCCCGGTCATCGTGTTGACCGTGTAGAAGCGCTGCCACTGGCCGCTCTCGAGCGACTCGGTGGCGGTTCCGGCCGGGTGCCGTCCGTTGACCAGCTCCGCGTCGGCCCATCGCTTGCGGGAAAGCAGCTCGACTTTGTCCTGGGCCCAGTAGTTGGCGCCGGTCAGAAGGCGGTCCTGCTCCTGCGCGCGCGCGCCGGAGGGGAACACGCGACCCATCGCCAGGATGCCGACGGCGAGGATGATGAGCGTGATCAGCAGTTCGATGAGCGAGAAGCCCCGCTCGCCTCGGAGCCGCTCCGTGAAGGGCGCGCGAGTGCTCATGGCGCCAGCACCAGGCCCGAGAGCTGGACACTCACGGTGTCACGCATCCCGCGATCGTTCTGGACGATGATGAAGCTGGACGTGCTCACGCGTCCGTCGCGGGTGACCGTGAAGCCAGGGGAGCTACCCGTCGCATAGGTGACGCCGCGGGGAAGTTTCCAGGACGTGATCTGCCCATTGTCGTGCGCGTGGTAGTCGCCGGCATTGGTCGAGTCCTTGGCGAAGTGGACGATCATCGGGCGGCCGGTCGCCATGGCCTTCGATCGCATGAGCTTCACCTGGGCCGCGACGTTCTCGGCGGCCCCCTTCACCTGATAGCTGCTCGAGATGTTCGAGTAGGCGGGCACGCCCATCGCCACGAGTATGCCGAGCAGCGACACGACGATCAGCATCTCGATCAGACTGAAGCCACTGGTTTCCCTCGGCACGTGACTCTCGATCCTGTGGAAGTGTGAGCAGGTTGATCCGGAGGGGGCCTGCTCTTGTTGTCGTCGCTGCGGCTTCGAACTTGAGCCCTCCCGAGCACTTTCTCCCCTCGTGCAGCAGGTGATTTGCCCCAGGCTGGCTGTAGGCGGTGACCCTAACGTGATTAATTGCGCCATGGGCCAGAGCTCGCCTGGAAACGAACCGAGCCACCCCATCTGACATGAGGCAGGTCGGTGGGTCGAGAGGGATCGAGCGGTCCGGGCCCTTGCTCAGAACCCGATCGAGAACGATCCGTAGCGATGCGCGTCGCTGCGCTCCTCGAACTCGTGGGTTGTGTACGAGAAGACGTATCGCAGCGAGACGCCTCCCATGCGCAGCCCGGCGCCGATCTGCGCTTCGCCCACGAGTGGGCGGCGGGTGACGAAAGCGCTGCCTCCGCCCGTGTTGCCGTCCAGCATGATGTTGTGTGCGACCGCGCGTCCCTCGGCGCGAGCGAAGGCGAAGGCCTGGATCGGACGCTTCGTCGCGTTCGTGCCGAGCGAGGACGGGGCATTCGTGGGCGAGGGCCCGAAGTCATCGGGCAATGGCCAGCCGAGTCGCAGCGTCGCGCCGCTCGCCGCATAGGTCGCCACATTGCCGAGCGACACCGTGGCATGCGGCACGATGTCGACATGGCGCTGAGCACCCATTGGCCGCCAGCGCTCCTGCAGGATCAACTGAATGCCGGGCTCGTCGCGCAGCTGGTGCGACCAACCACGCGGTACTCGGATCCCGAGCTCGCGGTGCCACCACTCCTGCCCCTGCTGAGCGTAGGAGTGCGGTCCGACGATGCCAGCGCGCATCTCGAGCGAGCGCTCGCGATGTTCGCCGCTCGAGGTCAGGAACGCGCTTCCATAGAGCCAGCCTGCGTAGGGGCGATCATCCGCCTGCGGCGTGGCGCGAGAGATGGCATCCGGCGTGTAGATCTCCTGCCCGATCGCGAGGCCGGCGCGGATGACCGCCTGCCGATCCTGGCCGACGAGACGCTCGGCGATGCGCGCGGACCAACGTGGAGTGGATTCCTCGCCGACATGCCAGGCGATGCGCGAGCCCTGCGTGTAGTTGCGGTCCGAGGTCGCCGCACCCGGGACGAACAGGTCCGTGTCGTTGTCGAGCGTCGTCTCGATGACAGCGGCGGACACCGAGGTCAAGTTCGCGAGGACGGACAACACGATCAGCGGCAGCGTGCGGCGCAGGTTCAAGGAGGTCTCGGCGAGGTGCTCCTGCGCGCCCCGGCACCCTCGTCCGGGGCATCGCATTCGAGCGGTGCACCATCATGGTCCGACGCCCGATTCGCGCGCTGCAAGCCCATCATTGCAGGTCGCCAAGTCGCCCGATTGCCCGGGCAAAAGCACCCGCGCCCCGCAACTCGCGTGGTTCCCGGCATCTGCGAGTCACCGTGCAGCGTGCAAGCCACTGGGGGATTCGGCCAGCCGGGCGAAAGGCCACTTCCGGTTCTGCACGACGGGCCGGAGTTCCGTGCAGGAGGCGCTGCTCGCGAAGTTTCCCATTGTCAACGCCACGTCAACTCGGTTATCACTCAGCGTGGCTTCATCGCAGTCGGCGTGCACGGAGGCGCGTCCTGATCGGAGCGTGACCGTGTGCGCCGTCCCCGAGACCGCGCGCCTCGTCCGTGCGCGGCCTCCTCTCACCGGAGGATCCCCCATGTCGTCCCCGATGCGCCGCTGGACCCACTGGCTGATCTTGGCACTCAGCGTCGCCAGCCTGAGTCTCGTCCCGATCGCAGCTCTCGCCGTGTCCGGCAATGGCAAGCTGCAGATCCATCACATGAAGATCGGTCAGGGTGACGGCATCCTGCTCATCTCGCCCAACGGCCAGACCGCGCTCTTCGACAACGGCGTCTACACGAACTGCACCTACATCAAGAGCTATCTGCAGGGACTCTCGGTCACGTCGGTCGACTACCACTTCATGTCGCACTACCACGCCGACCACCTGGGCTGCCTCGATGATCTGGCGGCCATCAACATCAATGTGGCGACGGCAGGCTACGACCGAGGCTACTCGTACACGAGCGCGTCCTACACGACCTACGTCAATACGCTCGGAGCCAAGCGACAGACGATCGCCGCTGGCCAGACGATCACGCTCGATGCGGCGAGCGCCAACCCGGTGACGGTCACCTGCGTCAACCTCAATGGCGCCGGCGTGTATTCGCCGACCGGTAGCGACGAGAACGCGAAGAGCGCCGTGTACAAGGTGAGCTACGGCGGCTTCAGCGAGGTCATCGGCGGCGACCTGACCGGCGATGGCTCGACCGACGTCGAGACCACGATGGGCGCGCTGGTCGGGGACGTCGACGTGTACAAGGTGCATCATCACGCGTCGCGCTATTCGACCAACGACAACTGGCTCAATTCGATCAAGGCGGAAGTCGCCGTCATCCAGTGTGGAACCGGCAACAGCTACGGCCACCCGACGCTGGATGCACTGACGCGGATGCACAACCACAACGTCAAGACCTACTGGACCGAGACCGGCTCCGGCGCCGCACCCAACGCCACGTGGGACAAGGTCGCCAACGAGACCGTGCTGATCCAGGCCGACGTCGCGACGAGTTCCTACACCGTGAGCGGCCCTGGCTTCTCGGACACCTACCCGTTCGATGGCGGCGGCGGTCCGCCCCCGATTCTGAACGACGTGCGCGTGGCCTCGACGGTCACTCTGCTCAACGGGACGGTGTCGAGCGGATCGGCCGCATCGCTCGCGGTCGACGACGGCACCAAGTACATCGTCTCGTCCAAGAAGGTGGGCTCCAACTATTGGACTGATTGGTACGGCGAGATGGTGCTGGCGCATCCGGCGCTCAACCTGACAGTCACCTACAACGGCTCGTTCAACACGTCGCGCACGCAGACGCTCTATCTGTGGAGTTGGCTGACGAGCGCATGGGTCCAGATCGACCAGTCCACCGTCAGCTCGACCGACGTGACACGTACCTGGAACACCAGCTCGCCGGCGGCGTACGTCTCACCCACGGGACAGGTCCGACTGCGCGTGCTCGGCAACAACCGCACGAGCACCTACACGAGCCGTGGCGACTACATGGCGGCGAGCTACACGTATAACCAGGGCACGGGCATGACGCGGACGCCGACCGAGTTCGCGGCGATGCAGCCTGCCGACTTCCACGAGCCGAGATCCGAGGCGTTCCCGCAGGCGCGCGTGAATCGCCTGCGGGCGGAGGCCGACGACGCGGGCGCCAAACTCGCCTGGGCGGTGGACATCAACGCGCATGTCGATGGGTTCAACATCTACCGCGCCGAGGAGAATGGATCTCTCACGTACGTCGGCAATGAGGCCCTGATCGAGACGACTGCCGAGGAGGCGGTGTTCGGCTTCACCGATCCGACGGCTCCCTCGGGTGAGTCGTGGTACTGGCTCGGCGCCCGCGCCTGCTCGGGTCCTGAGGGCATGGTCGGACCGATTCGAGTCGAGCGTGCCGCGGTGACGCCGGGCGCGACGGCGCTGAGCTTCGCAGCGGGACCTAACCCCGCGCGCGGATCGCTCACGTTCGCCGTCGAACTGCCCATCTCGGGCGCCGCCCGACTGGACGTGTTCGACCTCGCCGGTCGGCGCATCGCGACACCCTTCTCGGGCCGACTCGAAGCGGGCGTCCACTCGCTCGGATGGGCGCTTCAAGATGACGAAGGGGCGAGCCTCGGCTCCGGCATCTACTTCGCTCGCCTGGTGACACTCGGCCAGACACGACTGACGAGGCTGACGCTGCTCGGACGCTGATCCAACTCCTACGACTAACGAGAGGGCCCGCCGGTCGAGAGACCTGCGGGCCCCCTGCTGTGTCCTCTCGTCCTTCTACTACTTGCCGTCGCCATCCAGCAGATTGCCGAGGCCGCCGAGGATCGAGCCCTGCTCACGGCCGCCACGTCCGGTCTGCGGAGCCGCCGCGTAGATCCGGCTCGCGAGACGCGACAGGGGCAGCGACTGGAGCCACACCTTGCCGGGCCCTCGCAACGTCGCGAGGAACAGCCCTTCGCCACCGAACAGCATGGTCTTGATGCCGCCCGCCATCTGGATGTCGTAGTCCACGCTCGGCTGCATCCCGACGATGCAGCCGGTGTCGACGCGCAGCGACTCGCCGGGAGCCAGGGTGCGCTCTTCGAGCGTGCCACCGGCACTGACGAACGCCCAGCCGTCACCCTTCAGACGCTGCAGGATGAAGCCCTCGCCGCCGAACAGACCGGCTCCGAAGCGGCGCGTGAACGCGATGTCGAGTGCGACACCCTTGGCCGCGCACAGGAACGAGTCCTTCTGCACGACGATGTCGCCGCCGAGTTCGGCGAGGTGCAGCGCGATGATCTTGCCCGGGTAGGGCGCCGCGAACGCCACCTTGCGCTTGACCGAGCCTTGATTGCTGAACACCGTCATGAACAGCGACTCGCCGGTCAGCAGGCGCTTGCCCGCTCCCATGAGCGCGCCCATGAACCCACCCTGCTTCGCAGAGCCGTCGCCGAAGATGGTCTCCATATGGATCTCATCCTCGATGTACATCATCGCACCGGCCTCGCCGATCACGCCCTCCTGCGGATCCAGTTCGATCTTCACGAACTGCATATCGTCGCCGAGGATCTCGTAGTCGATCTCGTGCATCGTGGCCATGCGAGTCTCCTTCTCTCTGGTCAGGGGGGGAACCGCGCTGCGGCGTTCGGCCGCATGCAGAGGGATACGGGAATCAGTCCGCCAGGTTGCAGCGGATCAGTCGGAATCGACCAGGCCGGCTTCGCGAGAGAGCGCTTCGAAGCGTTCGAGCCCGGCCTGGTCGTCGGGCCCGAAACGGTAGTGGAATCGCCGCAGATAGCCCTCCATCTCGGCCGGACTCCAGCCCGGAGCGGTCTCGCGGCGCGCGATCTCCGGCAGCGACGCCAGGCCGGCGGCGAGGGAGGCCTCGAGGAACGCGCGCAACTCCAGCTTCACCTGTGGCTCGAGCGTCGAGCGCACGACCCACACGGCATAGACGAACGGCAGCCCCGTCCACGCCTCCCAATCCTGCCCGAGGTCCAGCGTGTGCGGGAAGCCCTCGATCGGACGCTTGCGCGTGCGCATCGCCGTGTCGCCGATCAGCAGCACGCCATCGGATTGCGCCGGCTCGAGGCCGCGCACGTAGCGCACATCCGCGAGCCCGCGCCGGAGCCCCAAGAGCAACTTGAGCAGACGGATGCTGGTGCTCGTCTCGGGCGTCACCGAGAGCAGCGCGCCTCCGAGCGCATCCGCCGGGCGGCGCGAGAACAACAGCACCGACAGCACTTCGCCCCTCGCGGCGATGCCCATCGGCGCCAGCAGTTCGAAACGATCGCGCAGCCGCAGATAGTCGCCTACGGCCATCAGCCCCATGTCGACCGTGCCCGCCTCGGCCTCGCGGCCGAGTTCGCGCGGCACGAGATTGCGCACCGCGAAGGGCGCGTCGTGCCAGAGGGCGTAGAACGGCGCCGCGTTGGAGTAGGGGATCCGTGCGGCGACCGTGCGTGTGGAGAGTCGGGAGGGCATGTCGGGAACGGAGTGTAGGCGGCCGGATGGGAGCCGTCGAGCCTCCGATTCAGACCCTCTCGAGCGGGCGATGAGGCAGCGCGGGCAGCTCGATCGCGATCGGATCGCCCGCGCGCACCACGCCCCCCTCGCGCACCACGCTCATGATCCCGGAGCGCCGGACCACCTGACCCTCGGCATCGCGATCGAGCACGGCGGCCATCAGCCCGTCCTGGAAGGCGTCCAACTGCAAGCACGGATTGCGGAGCCCGGTGATCTCGACCACGGCCATCCCACCCAGCCTCAACCGAGTGCCGACCGGCAACGCCAGCAGGTCGATGCCGCGCGTCGTGATGTTCTCGCCCATGTCGCCCGGTGCCAACGTGAATCCGCGCGCACTCAGTTCATCGTGCAGCTCGGCGTGGATCAGGTGCACCTGGCGAAGATTGGGTTGCGTGGGGTCCTGCGCGACACGCGAACGATGCTTCACGGTGACGCCGGCATGCGCGTCGCCCTCGACGCCGAGGCCCGCGAGCAGCGTGATAGCGCCTTGGACGGGCTTGGAGAAGGCGTGGCTCGGGTGCGCGCACACCGCGATGACGCGCGCGACCACTTCAGCCCAGCCGCATCACGATGCCGGTCACCCCTCGGCTGCGCTCGCCGCCGAAGTCGGCGATCTCGGATTCGCGACGGAAGCCGGCTCGCTCCAACAGGCGGATGGAGGCCAGGTTCGTGTCCGCGGTGACCGCGTGCAATGGGCGGATCCGGATGTCCTTCAGGAACTCGTTGACCGCCCAGGTCGCGATGCCGCGGCCCCAGTACTCCCTCGCCACCCAATAGCCCAACTCCTGGAGACCGTCTCGCGGGAACGTGGCGACATGGCCTGCTGGGAAGCCATCCACATCGATCGTGCGCAGCACGTTGGTGGGATCCACCAGCACGCGCGCGTAGTGAGCGAAGAACACATCATGCGGGCGAGGCGCGAGGCTCGAGATGCGGACCGACTCGGGGTCGGACTGCTGCTCGAAGAACGCGACCAGGTCGGCCTCGACCACGGGGCGCAGCTTGAGCACGGCGCGAGACGACCCTGAGTCGCTCATGACGTCGGCCCCACGCGTGCGGCACCTTCGGCCGACGTGATCACCGGCAGCACCTCGAACTCGACCACGTCGTCCCACTGGGCGATCCACGGATCGAGCAGCTCACGACTCTCGCACTCCATCACCTGGTAGCACGTCGTGAGATCGGGCGTGACCCAACTGTTCACGAAGGCCAGCCCTTCGGGCGCGAGCCGGCCTCGCTCGCGGAAGCGTGCGTACACGGGCGCCGGGTCCCCGCCTCGGAATCGTTCGATGATCAGGAAGTGCATGGCGAGATGGTAACGGTGGAGCGAGGTCCAGGCGAGTGACGCACTGCACCGCTCTCGAGCTCTTGCAGTTCGGGGCTCCTGTCACACGGACCTGGCTTCGAGTGCGAATCGAATCTGGTCCACGAGCCAGCGGATGTAAGGCCATTCGCTCTGGGTCGGCTCTCGACCGTCGAACCGGATCCTTCTCTGCTCGAAAAACAGGCATGTACGAAAATCGCTTAGGGTCTCGCAGGAGCGAAGCTTGGCAACCGCAAAGCAGTCGTGAGTGCTGCCCCAGAACTGATAACCGTCGAAAGTCAGAGCGAATCTTGCCACATCGAGCCACGGCGCAGTTGGAGCAGGGACGTGAATCGGCGCGAGACTGCCATTCCAGATCGGAGCCAGATGCTCGCCGCAAAGGAAACTCCGTGCTCGAGACTCGATTGTCTGAGCAACCGCGAGTGCTTCCGACACGTTCATGTTGCCCTTGATCACACACGCCAACGTTCGACATGCCTTCAGAACTGGGAGTTGGTCGTACATTGAGATTCGCACGACATGGGGCCCCTTCAAGAACGGCGACATATCGCGCAAGTAGTCGTAGAACGCTCGCTGCTTCCATCTCGCCGGTCCTTCGCCTTCAAGACTCCCGTCCGGACTCGATCGTCCGAACTGACGCTCGGAGCCGGGAGTTGTCCAATAGTTGCCGTAGGCAGCCTTCTTCAAGCAATCGGGTTCATGCGTTTGGCAGTAGTCGCGATACTCCCTGAGAGGGAAAGCGTGCAACCTTTGATAGAGCGATGAATCGAGTGTTTGGAGGCGATATCGATTGAAGTGCTGCGCCTCATCGAGCTCAACAACAAAACTCCCCACCGTCATATCCCACGCACCGAACTTCAGGGGGACTGACTCTTGAACGCCTCCGAGCGCGCGATAGACGCAGTCAATCTCCGCTACGATTTCTGCTTTGGAGTCCGGAGTAATCTCGGGTCGCGGCAGCAACAGTCGCCCAATCGGGTAGCCCGCCATCGCAACGAGTGACTTGAGATTGTCCTGTGCCTTCCCCACTCCCTCACCCCTCTCTCAACCCCTCCAGGAATGCGTCGCCGTAGCGAGCCAGCTTGGCCGGCCCGACGCCGGGCACCGTCAGCAGCTCGTCCAGGTCGCGCGGCCGGCGGGCGGCCATCTCGCGCAGCGCGGCATCCCCGAACACGATGTAGGCGGGCACGCCCTCGGCATCGGCGAGACGCTTGCGCACCGCACGCAGGCGCTCGAATCGTTCACGCCCGGCCTCGTCCAGCGACTCGGCCGCATGCGACACGCGCCTGGAGCCACCGGCACCCGCGCTCTTCGCGAGCGCCGCCGCCGAGATGAGCGAGTCCACGCGCCGACCGCTGCAGGCGTCGCACGAGGACTCGCACGAGGCGAGCGACTCATCGAAGTAGCGGCACACGGCCTGATGACGGCAGACGTCGCGCTCCAGCATGCGGAACAGATCGATCGTCTTGCGCCTCGTATCGTCGCGGAGCGCGTCATCCTCGAGATTCGAGAGGAACCCGTCGTAGGCGATCACGTCGGCCCACGAGAAGTACGTGACGCATTCGCTCGGCAGGCCGTCTCGTCCGGCGCGCCCGATCTCCTGGTACCACGCCTCGACGCTCTTGGGCATGTCGCGATGCACGACGAGCCGCACATCGCCCTTGTCGATGCCCATCCCGAAAGCGACCGTGGCGACGATGACATCGGCCTCGTCTCTCGCGAAGGCATCCTGGTGCTGGGTACGAACTTTGTCGTCGAGCCCCGCGTGATAGGGCAGTGCGCGGATGCCGTGGCCGCGCAGGTACTCGGTCGTCTGCTCGACGGCCTTGCGGCTCATGCAATAGACGATCGCACTCTCGCCCGTGTACGTGCGCAGGAGCCCCAGCAGGTCGCGGCGGAAGTTGCGTCCAGGCTTGCCGTCGACCTGGCCCTTCTTGACCGTCGTCAGTCGCAGGTTGGGCCGGAAGAACGAGCCCTTGAAGCCATCGGGCTTCTTCATGCCGAGCTGCTTGATGATGTCACCCGCGACCTGGCGCGTGGCGGTCGCGGTCAGCGCCAGCACCGGGATGTCGCGCAACTCCTCCTTGAGCCCGCGGAGCCGGCGATAGGCGGGGCGGAAGTCATGCCCCCACTGACTGATGCAGTGCGCTTCATCGACGACGACCAGAGAGACCGGGCACTCGGCGATCAGCGCACGCAAGCCTCCATCGAGTGCCTCGGGAGCCAGGTAGAGCACTTCGATCCCACCCCGCCGCAGCTGCGACAGCCGCTCGCGCCTCTCGTCGAAGGAGAGCGACGAGTTGAGGAACGCCGCGCGGAATCCGTAGCGGACCAGCGCGTCGACCTGGTCCTTCATCAGCGAGATCAACGGCGAGAGGACGAGCACCGTGCCGGGCAGGATCTTGGCGGGCACCTGGAACGTGAGCGACTTGCCGGCGCCGGTGGGCATCACGCCAATGCAGTCGCGGCCCGCCAGCACCGAGTCGATGATGCGGCGCTGACCGGGGCGGAACTCGCGGAATCCGAAGATGGCCTCGAGCACCTGCTGAGGGTCGCTGTAAGGCACATCGTGGAGCAGTGGCAGGTGCGAGTCGGACACGCGGGACTCCTCGAGGCTCGGCAGGGCGGGAAGCGGAACCGGGACTCTACGCGAATGGGGCTCGAGCGTGCAGCCGCAGCAGGCCCCTGCCGATGACAGGGACGCACGTTCACCTGCCAGGAGGCCCCATGCGCCCTCGAATGATGGTCCTGTCCGCGATCCTGCTGTCGCTCACCGCCGGACTTGTCTGGACCTACGGTCCGCACGCGGTCGGATCGCGTCGGACGCCGCTTCCTCCGGTGGTCGCGGTCGCGATGCCGGATTCCCTCTTCGCATGGAGGGACGTGACGTCGATCGCCGAGGCCCAGGAGATGCTGTTCGACTCCTACCGCCTGCCTCCTGACCTCCGCATGATCACGGCGCTCGGGGATCTCTCGAGACTCGCCGACCCGAAGACGAAGGAACGGGCGGATGTTCGATGGGCGGGCGACCACTGGGTCGTGCTTCTGGGGGATCGCGAAGTCGGCAAGCTGCCCGAGTTCCCCGACTTCGAGGACGGCATGGCGCTGCTCGATCGATGGTCAGCGGCTCAAGGGACATCGGCACCACAGGGCGATCCACTTCCCGAGGCGGATGCTGCGTTCGCGCAGGGCGACCCGCTGAGTGCGCTTGCCGCTCTGGATGCCAGCGGAGAGACGAGTCGCGCACATGCAGCGCAGGCAGCCCATGCACTCACCTGGATCGCACTGGCGACACCGGATCGCCCGACGCGCGATGGTGACGCCCTGCTGGCCCGCGCCTGCGCTGCGGCCGCATGGGCGGGGTCGGCCCACTCCTCGGACGTGCGCGCGCTGTTGTCCTACCGCATGCGATACGCGAGGCGGGCGGAGATGCTC
>JAYWEM010000024.1:0-5870 GCA_043779265.1 bacterium
CATCGTGCCCCGACCCACTTGAGGAAGCCGCGCACGGTTCGCTCCGCGAGATCGTAGGGGTGCTGGTCCGAACACGCGGTGACGAACGCGGCGCGCCGAGTCCTCGCCCACTTGGGCCTCATGCCCAACGATCCATCCGAAAGCGTGACGAGCGGTGTGACGCAATTGCAGCGGTCGATGAACAACTTGAGCGGGCCGCTCACGGTGTCGAAGTAGATCGGAGAGCCGACGACGATGGCATGGGCGCGATGCATCGCCTCGTATGCAGCATCCATATCGTCGTGCAGCACGCAGTAGCCGGGCGTCGCATCGGGACCGCACGCGATGCACGCGGCGATCCGCATGTCGTAGGCGCGGAACACCTCGACCTCGCCACCGGCTTCGCGCGCGCCATGTGCGACATCGGAGAGCAGTGTGCCGACGGCCCCGCTCGCATGCGGCCCACCGTCGAGGATCACCAGCCGACGCGGGTCGCTCATCTCGTCATGAACACGCGCCTCAGCGGCGGCGCGCGGCCTTCTTCTTGGCGGCCTTCTTCGCCGGACGAGCCGCGACGCGCTTGGCCGAGTTCTTCGATGCGGCCTTACGGACGGGCTTCGACGTCGCCTTCTTCGCTGGCCGCTTCGCGACTTTCTTCGTCGGCTTCGCGGACTTCTTGGCCACCTTCTTGGCGGCCTTCTTCGGAGCGGCCTTGCGCGCCGAACTCGATTTGGCGGCGGGCTTGGCCACAGACTTCTTGACGGGCTTGGCCACGATCGCCTTGCGCTCGGGCGCGCGCGCGGCCGAGGTCGGGGCGAACCGCAATTCGCCGGAGCCCACGACGGGCTCGGGGCGCGGCGGCGGCGGCGGCAACGGCGGCAGCGCATCAGCGCCGTGCTTGCCCGCATACCACTCACGGATGTACCGCACGATGTCCTGCGTGTTGGTGCCGGGGCCGAAGAGTCGGCCGATGCCCTGACTGGCGAGCGTCGTCATGTCGTCGGCGGGGATGATGCCGCCGCCGGTCAGCAGCTTGTCGCCGACGCCTTGCTGCATCATCAGCTCGCGGATGTCGGGGAACAACGTCATGTGGGCGCCCGAGAGGATCGACAGCGCCACGACATCGACGTCCTCCTGGACCGCGGCCTCGACCACCTGCTCGGAGGTCTGATGCAGCCCGGTGTAGATCACCTCCATGCCGGCATCGCGCAGCGCGGCGGCCACCACCTTGGCCCCACGGTCATGTCCATCGAGCCCGGGCTTTCCGACCAGTACACGGATCCGTCGCAGCATCATCCCTCCATCAGCGTCCGGCGGAACCGGCTCGCGATCGCACGTACACGGACGGCGCCAGGAATCGCGCGAGACCGGTCCGGAACGAGAATCTCCAGAAGCCCGATAGCTTCGGATACTTGCCCAGGTAGTAAGGCAGGTCCACCGACTCCACTTGCGGGAACGCCCGTCCGACGAGTTGCGCGAGTTCCTCGCGGGTGAATCCCGCATGTGCGCCCTGCTCATTGGACCAGCGCCCCTGGATCCGGCGGCCCCAGTCGATCAGGTTCCACCACACTTTCTGCCCGGTCGTCGCGCGTCCACCGATGTAGCCGACGAGGCGCGACTTGTTCGGCGTGCCGAAGTAACCGGCCCCCGTCGGCACCAAGGTCCGGTGCGCCTCGGAGACGGCCCCTTCGGGCCCCGGGACATGCTCGAGCACATGGTAGCTGTAGACGGCCTCGAACGTCCCGTCGCGGAACGGAAGTCGCCTCGCATCCGCTCGCAGCAGGTGCACACCCGGCCGCTTCCACCGCGGATCCACTTCGAGGTCGATGCCCACGACCATCGCACCCATGGCCTCGGCGAGATGTGCGGGCTCGGTGCCATCGCCACAGCCGATCACCAGCATGCGCTGGGGGGCGACCTGCACCTCGCGCATCAGGTCGCGGAAGAACCTCGCTTCGAATCCGAAACTCACCGCGGATCGTCCCCTTCGCCGTCCGCCTCGAGCTCGGCGAGCGTCTCGAGATAGATGCGGCGCGCTTCGTCGAACTGCTCGCGCGAGGGCGGCACTGGCTCATCGTCGTCGCCTCGCACGGCGCGCACGATGCGCTTGTCGAGGAAGAGCTTGCGAGCCGCCTGGGCGCCCGACTCCTCCTCGAACAGGAGCATCGTGTACTCGCCGTCGCGACCGAGCGCATCGAGACGCCACGGCGCCTCCTGTGCCTCTCCGCGCACGACGCGGACACCGGTCAGATCCCCTGAGCTCCAACTCGCGGCCATCGCCGCATCGCCGCGGCGATCGCGCGCACGAGCCGAAGGGTCGGCCTGACGCCACGCGGCATCCTCGTCGGACTCGGGCGGCACGAGACGTACCGCATGGCGGTCGGCGAAGAGCGAGGAGCCATCCGACGTGACCGCGACGACCTGATCGGAGTCGGGGCCCAATGAGGGCGTCGAGGCGCTCACTTCATCGAGCAGATCGTCGATCGCGTCGGACTCCTGCGTCTCCTCTTCCGACTCGGAGGAATCACGTTCCGGCCGGTGCGAAGTCGCCGAGTCGGTGCCGGAGCCTCGCCGCAGGACGAGTCCCGCGACCACGACGGCAGCGATCAACGCGAGTGCTCCGAGCATCGAGTTGTCCACGGGGCTCAGAACTCCGCGGATTCGACGTAGTCGCCGAACACTTCGCGCATCGCATTCCGGATCTCGCCTTCGGTCGCATAGACCCGCGCGGCGTCGAGGATGCGCACCATCAGATTGTCCTCGCCCGGCGCCGTGCGTGCCGCTGCCGTGAGCGCCTGCAGCGCGGAAGTGACCGCCTTGTTGTCGCGCGTGCGACGCAGCTCGGCGAGCGCTTCCGTCTGCTGGTGCTGGGCTTCGTCGGAGATGTACATGATGGGGATCGTGAGCTTCTCGTCGGGCTCGATGTAGTCGTTCACTCCGACGATGATCCGCTGCTTGCGCTCCATCTCCTGCTGGTACTGATAGGCCGCCGCGCCGATCTCGCGCTGGAAGAAGCCCTTCTCGATGCCGGCGACCACACCGCCCATGGCGTCGATCTGCCGGAAGTACTCCTCGGCCTGCGCCTCGAGCTGATTGGTCAGCTGCTCGACGTAGTACGAGCCGGCGAGCGGATCGGCCGTCTCGGTGACGCCCGTCTCATGCGCGATCACCTGCTGGGTGCGCAGTGCGATCTTGACCGCCTTGTCGCTCGGCAGCGCGATCGTCTCGTCCATCGAGTTGGTGTGCAGCGACTGCGTGCCCCCGAGGACCGCGGCCAGCCCCTGGAACGCCGTGCGCACGATGTTGTTCTCGGGCTGCTTGTCCCACAGCGAGCAGCCGGCCGTCTGCGTGTGGAACCGCATCAGCCAGGACTCCTTGCGCTTGGCGCCGAAGCGCTCGCGCATGTGCCTCGCCCAGATGCGGCGAGCCGCACGCAACTTGGCGATCTCCTCGAAGAAGTCGAGGTGGCTGTTCCAGAAGAACGACAGCCGCGGCGCGAAGTCATCGATGTCGAGACCACGCTCGATGCACTTCTCGACGTAGGTGAAGCCGTCGGCCAGCGTGAACGCCAGCTCCTGCGCCGCGGTCGAGCCCGCTTCGCGAATGTGGTAACCGGACACCGAGATCGTGTTCCACTGCGGCACGTGCTGGGTGGCGAACTCGATCTGGTCGACGATGATGCGCAGCGAGGGCTCGGGCGGGAAACACCAGCACTTCTGCGCGATGTACTCCTTGAGGATGTCGTTCTGCAGCGTCCCGCGCAGGCGATCGAACGGCACGCCTCGCTTCTCGGCATTGGCGAGATAGAACGCGAACAGGATGCTCGCAGGGCCATTGATCGTCATCGAGGTCGAGATGGTGCCCGGATCGATCCCCTCGAGCAGCACCTCCATATCGCGCAGCGAGTCGATCGCGACACCGCACTTGCCGACCTCACCCTGCGACTTCGGATGATCGCTGTCGTACCCCATGATCGTGGGGTTATCGAACGCGATCGAGAGTCCGGTCTGTCCGTGCGCCAGCAGATAGTGGAAGCGCTGATTCGTCTCACGCGCCGTTCCGAATCCGGCGAACTGGCGCATCGTGAACATCTTGCCGCGGTACATCGTCGGATGGATGCCACGCGTGAAGGGGTACTCGCCCGGCACACCGATGTCGCGGGCCATGTCCATGCCGGCGAGATGCTCGGGCCCGTAGAGCGGCTCGATCCGCTGCCCCGAGAGCGTGTAGGGGTAGAGGTCCTTGCGCTCGCGATCGCTCGGGTAGTCCGCATCGAATCGCTGGCGCATCGCCGCGTACGCGGAACCAGCCTTGGGGCTCGCGGACTCGGCGCGCGGCGAGCGTTCGGCGGCGTGCGAGCGGCTGCGGCGCTTCTTGGGCGCGCTGACGCGCTTCTGCTTGGGCCGGGTGCGCTTCGCCATGGCGATCCTCCTCGGGAAGGTCGCGGAACCAGACGGGGCCCCGCAGACACGTTGCGAACCGCGCGAGCCTACGCGGGCGCTCCGACAAGGGTCAAGCGATGGTGGCGCAGAGGGTTGGGGGTGCGGGTCAAGCCCTCCCCCCGGCAGCCGAGACTGGAGGGTGGGCCACTCTCCTGTCGCACCGACGCCCGGGCGTCCCGCCACCCATCACGAGGCATCATGTTCGACTTCAGCCGGAAGCGCGAAAGCATCGAGGCCGAAGCAGCCGCCTCCCCTCCCGTCGGCGAACCCGCCGAGGAGACTCGCCTGCTCTACGCGGCTCGTCAGCCGATCCTCGGCCGAGCCTCCGAGTTGGTCGGCTACGAACTGCTGTTCCGCGGCGGCCCCGAGAACCGCTTCGACTGCTCCGACCCCGATCTCGCCTCGGCCGCCGTGATCGAACGCAGTGCCTCCACGTTCGGGCTCGACGCGATGGTCGGAGATCGTCGCGCCTATCTGAACCTGACGCGGCGGGCGCTGCTCTCGGGCTACCACCGCATGCTGCCGCCCCATCGCACCGTGGTGGAACTGCTCGAGGACATCGAGCCCGATCGCGAGGTGATCGAGGCGTGCAAGCGGATCCGCGGCGAGGGCTACTCGCTCGCGCTCGATGACTACACGTTCCTGCCGCACTCGACCCCGCTGCTCGACGTGGTCGATATCGTGAAGGTCGATCTGAGGCAGAGCGGACGTGCCTTCGATGCCGAGGCCCTGAAGCCCCTGCGCGACCGCGGTCTGACGCTTCTGGCCGAGAAGGTCGAGACGCATGCAGAGCATGCCGATGCCCTCGCGCTCGGCTACCAGCAGTTCCAGGGCTACTACTTCTGCAAGCCGCAGATGGTGCAGACGCGCGACTTGTCCCCGGCCAAGCACTCGGTGCTGCAGTTCATGGCCGAGATGATCCGCCAGGAGGAGTTCTCGCTCGACCGGCTGGAGGAGGTGTTCAAACAGGATCCGGCGCTCGCGGTGCGATTGCTGCGCTACCTGAACTCGGCCGCGTTCGGCTGGCGCTACGAGTTCGGCTCCCTGCGGCAGGCGCTCTCGGTGATCGGACTCCGGCCGCTCAAGCAATGGTCGATGATGATCGGCATGCTGTCACTGGGCGCCGACCGGCCACACGAGTTGTCGATCACCGCACTCGCGCGAGCGCGTTTCGCCGAGCGCATCGCACAGGCAGGCGGGTTGCGCGAACATCAGGGCGAGTTGTTCCTCGCCGGACTCCTCTCGCTGGTGGACACCATGCTGGGCCGACCGCGCGAAGAGGTCTTGTCGGCGCTCACCGTCCCGGCGCGTGTGCACGCCGCACTGTCGAACGGCTCGGGCCCACTCTCGCCGGCACTGCGCATGGCGAGCGCCTATCAGAGCGGCGACTGGGCAACCGTCGAGGCGATGCGCGCATCGTGCCCGGTCTCCGACGCGGATCTGGATTCG
>JAYWEM010000025.1:0-13824 GCA_043779265.1 bacterium
AAGCGCATTAGGCTACTCGGCGCAGGACGCGATTTGACCACCCTCACCTGCACCGATAGTGAACAAGCGACTGTGTGGGTCAAGGGCTCCTGGTGCGGGCTCGAAGCGCTCGCAGTGCGAGGCCCCGGGCAATCGGGAGCTGGTGTCGGGATTGCGATCGGACGTCTTGCGGCTGACCAGCCCACTCCGCCCGACATCATGCGCTACACGACACTTCGCGACGTGTATGTCGTGAACACACCCAGTTGGGGGGTCGAGATCCTGGGCTGGGATAGCGTTGGTGCAGACGCGAACACGCTGAGCATCTTCGGCCGGTTCACTGGCCTGACGATCCAGTCGAACCGGTCGAACGGATGCCTTCGCATCCACCGGGGCGACACGACGCAGGACTTCATCAGCAGCGAGTTCATCAACTTCGTGGGCCGAGCCACCCAGATGAACTTCGCTGACACCTGCTCGTTCCACCAGTGCACATTCGAGGGGCAGCCGGGTGCGGACCCGGCGGCTTTCGTTGAGGTGTTGGACTGCCGCACCGTGAACTTCACCTCCTGCTGGTTCGAGGAGGATCCCGCCCCGACTCCGCCACCCGACTTGCAGAAGGGGTGGTTCCTGAGCGCCACGGGCCCCCGCACAGAGGGGCTCACCATGACCGGCTTTATCTTCAACCGACCGACGGGCTATCGCACGGCGGCGGTGCTCTTGGAAGCGTGTCCGGGAGCGGTGCTGACTGGGATGACGACATCGGCGCCTGTAGCTGCGATTGGATCGCAATCCCGTGATGACGTGATGCTGAGGCGCCAGGAGAAGTTCCCGAACCCGGTCGGGCCGGATGATTTCATGTACCCGGAGCTGACGCTCTTGGGTGGCGTAGCCGACACGGCTGGCTTGAGTGCCGTTCGTGTGACGAATGAGACCGCAGGGGAAGTGGTCGAGTCGCGACTCAGCGCAGGCGTTAGGAATTTCGAACGGAGACCCGGCGCGATACTTCCCTGGTTGGGAACCCAAGCGCGTTCACACCAGTATGGACTGGGCCAACCGCAGCCCGGGACCACCTTCTTCAACGCGCAGTCGAACCGCCTCGAGTACTTCGACGGGACCGGTTGGCGCTTTCTACTCGGAACGCCGTTCGTGCCTGCGCCATGAGAGTCGTGCTCGCCATACAACGGATTGCGATCTTCTCCCTTTGCGGTCTCGCGGTCCTGCACGACCCGGTCTTGGCGTCGCTACCTGCCTGGTCTGACTCAGGTGTGGTGATCACAGATGCGCCTGGCTTGCAGGTCGACCCGGTCGTTACCCCTGACGTTCAGGGGGGCGCCTTCATCGCATGGCGTGATCAGCGGCCTGGGCTTCCGAATCCGCAAGCGCAGGCGTATCTGGCCCGTATCCAGATGGACGGCACTGTGTCCGCGGGATGGCAACCCGGGGGCCAGCTGGTCAGCATGGGCCAACTCGAAGTCTCCCGGCTCTCCACTTTTCCTGATGGGTCCGGCGGTGCTGTGCTCTTCTGGGAGGATCCGGGACCGAGCCCGGATTCGAGCATCGGGCGAGCGTTCATGCACAGGTTCCGGCCTGACGGATCTCCTCACCCGCAATTCCCGGTCGGGGGTGTTCGGCTGGGCCCCCTGGATACTCGAACGGGAATCGTCGCGATTTCATCCGGAGATGCCGGTTTCTTCATCGCCACGACTTGGAGAGGCCCAGAAGGCTCGGGGTCGCAGGGCGGGATCCTGCTCGCACGAGTGGACTCAATTGGCACGACCGCGAGCGGGTGGCCCTTGCAGGGGGTCCTGCTCTGCGATCAGCCGGGAGTTCAGTCACAGATCAGTCTGATGCCAGATCCCGTGGGCGGCGTGTTCGTGCTCTGGAGGGACCTTCGGTTCGGCTTCGGCTCGGAGCCCCACCTGTTCGGGAGCCGAATCTCAGCGAGTGGCGTGCTGGACCCAGCATGGCCGGCGCAGGGCCGTGACCTTGCGACGTTCCGCTCTGGACTTGACGGCTATCGCGCCGTGGCCGACCCGGTGGGGTTCATTGTCTCGCTCGACCCGGGAACACTTCTGGCGTTCGATGTCGATGGGCTCGCGCGCGCGGGGTGGCCACCACCAGCCATCACTCAGGATGCCTTCCCGGTCGGGCCGCGCGATCAAGACCATCGCTTCGTGACCGCGGCGGAAGGCACGTACATCGTCTGGACCCGGCTCCGGCAGGTGCTTCCCACTATCAACGAAGCTCAACGGATGCTCCTTCTGGTCGAGCCGAGCGGCCAAGCGTTTCCTCCATGGCCGGACACCGGTCGAGTCGTCAACCGCAGCTTCGGGAGCGACACGGCGGGCGTCCTCGTCCTGCGATCGTCACCCGCCGGGCTCTACATTATCTACGGAGCCAAGGATGTTCAGGGCGGGTACTGGAAGGGCGGAGTCCTTCAGCCCGATTTGAACTGGGCGCCGGGATGGCCCGACGGCGGGAGGCTGGTCTCTCGTTTCCTGGGCGGGGGTTCGAACTCTATCGCGACCGACGGGGCGCTTTATCACGCCTTCGTTTTTTCTGATGGACTCGGCACCGACGGCATCCGTCTCTTCAAGATGGGTGTGGATGGCCCAGTGCCCACGCTCGCCAGCGTCGCCATGGCAGAAGTGCGTGGCGATGCCGCGCACTTGGAGTGGCTGGTCGTCGACCCGCCGGCATCGCCCATTCACGTCGAGCGCAGCAGCGATGGCGTGGCGTGGGAGGACGTTGGGAATGCCGAGTCCGTGGCGGGTGATCGTGTGCGATTCAGCGAGGGCGGTTTCGCGCCCGGTGAACGGCGCGCGTACCGACTGGCGTGGACGGAGTTGGATGAGCTCAGGTCCGCGGGGTTGGTGTGGGTTCAGCGCGACGGAGTCTCGGCATTCGCACTCCGTTGGGCGCGGATCATGCATGCGCCCGAGAGGATCATCCTGGGTGTCCTAGGCGCCGAACGCGCTCCAATCCAATTGCGCCTCTTCGACGTGCAAGGGCGCCAGCGCGCGCAAGCGACGGCCGCGGCATCAGGCGACGCCGAAAGGGAGATCACGCTGCCCTCGGGTTCGCTCGCGCCGGGGGTGTATCTTGTGCGCGCCAGTCAGGGAGCGACCCATGCGATGGCGCGCGTTGTGGTGACACGGTAGCCTCGCGGTTGAGGCCATCTGCGCACGCCTGATTCGCTACGAGCGACCGGCGTCCGGCACTCCCGCGGCCCATCAAGGGTCCCGAGCCGAGACACTGCCGCGGAGGACCGAGTGGACGCGATGATGCTGATGGAGGCCTCGCTCGAGGTGGCGAAGCGGGCAGGTGAGGTGGCGAGCGCTCACTTCGGTCGCGGCCTCGTTCCCGAGATCAAGCCCGATGGTTCCCCGGTGACGCTGGCGGACCGCGAGGCCGAACAAGCAGCGCGGTCCTGGCTCGCCGAGCGATTCGCCGGAGACGGCCTATTCGGCGAGGAGTTCGGGCGCGAGCGGAGCGACGCTCCTCGCCAGTGGCTCATCGACCCGATCGATGGCACGCGGAGTTTCGTGCGCGGTGTGCCGTTGTGGGGAACGCTGATCGCCTGCATCGAGCACGGGCACGTCGTGGCGAGCGCGGCGGTGTTCCCTTCGGCCGGCCGCACGATGTGCGCCGCTCGTGCGGGGGGGACCTTCGTCGATGGCGTCCGTGCGCATGTCTCGAGCATCCCGACGCTCCAGGCGGCGCTTCTGGTGGCCACGGATCTCGGCTTCTCGGGGGACGCCTCGCGCGCGAGCCGCGCGGCCTCGCTTGCTGCGGAAGTGGGCACGACGCGCACGTGGGGCGATGCCTACGGCTACCTGCTCGTCGCCAGCGGAGCGGCCGAGATCATGCTCGATGGCCCCTACCAGCCTTGGGACGCTGCGCCGATGATGCTGGCGGTCGAGGAGGCGGGCGGCGTGTTCACCGACTGGCGCGGCTCGCTGGCCTGGGATGGCGCACACGGCGGCATCGCCACCAACGCCTCGCTCGCGAACACCGTGCGCAGCCATCTGGTGGGCCGAACCGGCGCGTAGCTCTCGCTCAGGCCTGCTGCCAGGGCATGCTCGCGTCCTTCGCGGGCCACCTCGGCTTGAGCCACAGGAACAGCAGAAGGGTGGTGACAGCGGCGAGTGCGAGGCCGATCCAGAGTCCGTCGGCCATCGAGGCGACTTCCGAGGCGCCGGGCACCTTGCCGCGGGCGGAGTCATCGGTCATGGAGAGCATCACCAGCGGGATCGAGTTGTTGATCGCGTGCGCCAGCGTCGTCGCCAAGAGCGAACGACTGCGCAGATGCAGCACGCACAACAGCACGCCGAACACGGTGATCGCGAGCGGGTTCATGTGCATGATCCCGAAGAGCGCGGAACTGAGCACGATACCGCGGGTCATGCCGATTCGCCTCGTGAACCGGTGCAGCAGAACGCCCCGGAACAGCAACTCCTCGGCTAGCGGCGCCAGTCCCACGACCACGGCAGCCTGAAGCCAGAGCGGGCTCTCGCCGAACTCGAAGCCCTCGCTGCTCCGACTGATGAACTGCTCCAGCATGGGCGGGTGGAAGCGGGCCAGCAGCCCGATCACCACCAGCAGGACAGCGCCGTTGGCGAGCAGGTGGAGCCACGCGCTCGAGACGCCTTCGAACACGGCGTTCGCGTCGGGCGCGCGACCGAGCGATCGCGACAGCGACATCCCCGCGCGCCTCGCGCACGCGGCGAACCACAGGACGACTCCGAGGTAGAACCATCCCGCGTGCAGCATGAAGCCGTGCTTGGCGGGCGAGAGCACCTCGGTGCCGGCCATGGCGACGGCGATCGGGAGCACGAGGCATGCGGCGAGCGCGAGGAACACCGGCAGCCAGCGAAGCGGGAAGTGCTGGTCGGGTGCGAGTGGGGCGGGGGACACCGGCGGCAGCGCCGCTTCATCGGGAGGGATCGTCACGGGGGCGCAGACTAGTGGAGTTCTGGCGATTCGGCATCAGGCGGCGGGCTCGGGCTCTGCGTGCAGGTCAGCTCGCGCTCGGGCCGGAACGCGGACACGGCGATCCCCACCAATTCCTCGATCGGAGCGCCGGGCATTAGGTCGCCGAGCGCCGCACCCAGTCGGGCGATCACCTCGTCGCGCGGATCGTGGGGTTCGAGAGGGCGTCGCTGCGCCCTTCTCGTGCGGGCGTCTGCGCGCTTGTGCGCCATGAACCAGGGCCCGAACGTGCGTTCGGCTTGGTACTGATTGTGGGCCCGGCAGCAGAGTCGCATGTTGGTCACGGTCGACTCGCCGCCTCGCGCCGCGCCGAGGGCGCGTGCGCGCGCACGCGGCGTACACCCGCTTTTCCTCGGCTGCGACTAGCTGCCTGAGCGCACGCTTGAGGATCGACGAGAGGTCCCCCGAGGGGATCGCGTGGCCCAGCAACGACTTGGCGTACAGCAACAGGTCGTGCGCCTCCTGGTCGAGGGTGGCGCGGAGTGCGAAGCACGCCGATGAGGGGGGCGCCGCTGCCGGCGTCGACGGCGGTGAGGCCCCGACATCCTGCGTCAGAATGTCCCGACTCGGCCCCCCGGGTTCGTGAACCTCTGAATTCCTTGAGAATTCAGGTGGTTCCGGAACCACCTCGTTCGGCGAGAGGGCGCGGACGGTTGCGGCAGGATGCCGAGTGCCGAAGCGCTCTGCGACCATGAGCGCCACCTCCGCCTTGGTTCGGTGCGAGGCGGCCTCGATCCACTCGTCGGCCGACTCAGGAGTGAGGTGAGGGGCCAGAAGGACCACGGCGCTCAGGTGCAGGCGTCCGTCCGCGATCGCCGCGAAGAGCACCGGCAGTCTGCGAGCCGCGCGTGCGGCCCGGATGCGCTTGAGCGCCTCGTCCGAGGACATGCGCAACACATGCACGCAGTAGGCGTGCATCGACGGGTGCGCGGCGGGGACGTGGAGCTTGCGCGCCTCCGCCTCGGCCAGATGCGCCAGAAGTTCGGCCGTCGTACTGCGATCGCGAACGACAAGTGCCTTGAGGTCCTGAAGCAGCACATGATCCGGAATCTGTGAGAGTGAGTGCATGGTGGGACTCCGCGGGGGCAAGTCGCGGGGGCACACTCCCTTCCGATCATGGCCGCTCGCGGCGCTCGAGAGTGCCCGCCAAGCGCGAATTGCACGCGTTCGCGAGAACTTCTCCGAAACTCGGGTCGCAGTGAGCACAGGCCCCTGGACGATTCGTTCCATGCCCTCGCGGCAAGGGAGTCGGAGTCCGAGCCGATGGCTCCTCCGCAACCCGGTAAGAGGAAAGATGGGTCCGGACCGGGCACACGGGTAGCAGGTCGGATCGACGCCTCCCGAAATCGCCGCCCGACCGATGCGCCTTGACACACGATGCGTTAGCCTGCCCGGCGATGCACTCGCCCCTCTCGATGTGGTTCGCGGCGTTCCTCGCGCTCGGCTCGTCCGTCGGCGCGCTCGAGGTGCATGCGCAGGGGCAGGAGTCCTCGCGAGCTCCCATCGAGGAGTTCCCGGTCTCGCTGGCCCGGTTCACCACGTCGCTCCTCGGCAGCAGCGACGCGCGGCTCGACAACATCCGCCTGGCGATCGACGCGCTCGATGGCCGAGTGCTGGAACCGGGTGAGGTGCTGTCCTTCAACGAGATCGTCGGGCCGCGCACGATCGAGCGCGGCTATCAGCTGGCGCCGGCCATCCTGCACGAGGAGCGGCAGATCCAGATCGGCGGCGGCATCTGCCAGCCCGCTTCGACACTGTTCGTGGCAGGACTCCTCTCCGGGCTCTCGGTGGTCGAACGCTGGCGGCACTCGAGCCCGATCGACTACATCGCGCTCGGTCACGATGCCGCCATCGCGTGGGGCGCCAAGGACCTGCGACTGCGCAACGACCTCGACCAGCGCGTGCGCGTGCGCTTCATCTGGTCGGGGGCGACGCTCTCGGCGGACGTGCAGGGCGAGCACGCCCCGCCCGAGCGCTACGAACTCCGCACCGAGGAGCACGAGGCGCCCGCCGATGCGGGACTCCCCGCCGCGCTCCCGGGCCGCGAGATCGAGCTCTACCGCGTGCTGCTCCAGAACGGCGAGGAGGCTGCACGCGAACTCGTGCTGCGCGATGTCTACCCGCCCACGCGCGGCAGGCGGCGCGAGTGAGGGGGCGGCTGATCGCTCTGGCGTGGATGCTGACGGGCTCGGCCTGCTCGGCGGCGACCGGTCCCGAGCTCGAGCCCTATCGGGCGATGGCCACCTCCGCCCGTGGTGCCCACCTGATCGCCATCGCACAGGCGGCATTGATCGGCGAGCCGAGCGCGTCCACCGACTCGAACGCGGCCCTCTCGGCGCGCGACTCGCTCGTTCCCGAATGGCCGGCGACGCCGCGCCCGGTCTACGTGACCCTCGTCTCGGGCGGAGCGACGCGCGCCTGTCTCGGCACCGATTCACCGCTTGGCTCGCTCGAAGGCACGGTGCGCGCACTCGCCACCCGGCTCCTCACGGATGATCGTCGCCGTGCGCCGATCGACTCCGACGAGCTGGAGCGCCTGCGCTTGGTGATCGCTTTCGCCGGCGTCGCCGAGCCGATTGCCGAGCCCGATCGCGTCGACCCGATGCGCGAGGGCCTGCGCATCGAGACCGAGCGAGGCGCCATCGCCTTCTTGCCCGGCGAGGCCCGCACGATCGCGTGGGCGCTGCGCGAGGCGCGCCGTGTCGGCGTGCTGACAGGCGCCACCTCCGATGCGCGCTTCAGCCGATTCGACGTCGTCACCCTGAGTGGACCCGCGCGAGTGCCTTCGCGCGATTGAACCCTGCTGCCCGAAAGGAATCCGCGCTCATGTTCCGGTCCGCCCAACGGTTCGTCTGCACTGCGATCCTGATCGCACTCACCGCCACCACAGCGCTCGCCGAGAGCCGCGTGAGCGGACAGGTGGTGGACGCCGAGACGCAGAAGCCGGTCGCCAACGCCGATGTCGAACTGGCCAACTCGGGTGGCGGGCAGGGTTACTTCCGCACGCGCACGGATGCCAAAGGCGAGTTCTCGCTCGAACGCGTGCCCGCTGAGCGCAACTACCTGTTCACCGTTGCGGCCGATGGATTCACCGAGTGGGCGCTCGAAGGCTGGCAATTCCCCGCGGC
Source organism: bacterium (assembly GCA_043779265.1). Taxonomy (GTDB): domain Bacteria; phylum Eisenbacteria; class RBG-16-71-46; order RBG-16-71-46; family RBG-16-71-46; genus CADEFY01. The sequence goes on from JAYWEM010000025.1 coordinate 8,103, forward strand.
CCAGCGCGACATCCGTCTGGTGGTGCCACTCGCGCGGGCCGGTGCGCTGTCCGTGAGCGCGACGCTGAGCGATGGCAAGTCGGTGGTCGCCGGTGCGCGCGTCACCCTCCGAGGCGAGCGTGGCGGTTCGTGGTGGGAGTCGCGGCAACGAGACCCCGAGCCTCGCTTCACCGACAAGGCGGGCGCGGCGCGATTCGATGCGCTCCCGGCCGGTCTCTACACGGTCGAGGTGCAGGCGGCTGGACTTCGGCCACAGGAGTTGCGCCGCGTCTCGGTGCAGCGCGGCGCTCCGACACCGGTCGCGCTGGCGCTGACGCGGCCCGCGAGTCTCTCGGGGCTCGTGCGTCTGGCCGACTCGAGCGGCGTCGCGGGTGTGACCGTGATCGCGCGGGGGCCTGCCGAAGTCACGGCCACCACCGACTCCGATGGGGGCTTCACGCTGGCGAACCTGGCGCCCGGCCGTTACCGCGTCGAGGTGGCGCACGAGGGCTTCGAGCCCGGAGCCGCGCGCGATGGAGCCGCGGTCAAAGAAGGCGAGTCGCGCGACCTCGGAACGATCCGGGTCACGCCCCGCCCGGCCGCCTTCTCGTTCGTGCTCGAGCGCGAGGTGTTCGTCGCGGCCGCCGAGCCCGGAGACCGCGAGGCGCAGCGCCAGCAGGTCGGACTGCGTGCGTTCCGCGTCGGATCGCTCGAGCTGACGCTCTATCGCATTCCCAATGCGCGTCTCCTCGATGGCCAGCGCGACTTCCGTGCGCTCGCGACGGCCGGCGCCGACACGAGCGGGCTGATCCGCACCGACGCATGGCGATTCGGTGTGCAGAGTGGCGCGCCCTTCGCGTGGCGCGAGCAGATGCTGCCGCTGCCGAGGGACCAGGAGCCGGGCGCGTACCTGCTCGTCGGCCGCGCGGGCGCCATCGAGCGCAGGCAGATCTTCTTCGTCAGCGATCTCTCGCTGCTGATCAAGCGCTCCGCGACGCAGGTGGTGGCGTGGGCGGGTGCGCTGCGCACGGGTGTTCCGGTGCGCGGCGCCAGGCTCTACGCCGTGCAGACGCGTAACGAGCGCAGCATCGGCAGCGGACAGTCCTGGGACATCCCGGTGGCGGCTGCCGACGGCGAGGGCATCGCGACCGATGCGGAGGGCTTGGCGCGGCTGGCGGCTCCCGGGCGCAGTTCCCAACTTCGCATCGTGGCGATCAGCGAACGGCACGGCGTGTCGGTGGCCGAGGCGCCGCTCGGGGGCGATGCGACTCGGCAGGGCCAGCTGTTCCTCTTCACCGAGCGTCCGCTCTATCGCCCGGGGCAGACCGTGTACTGGAAGGCGTTCGCGCGGAAGCAGTCGGCCGAGCGCTACGCGCTGCCCGATCGCACGCAGGTGCGGCTCACGATGTCCGGTCCCGATGGCGCCTCACTCGAGCTGCCGGCCGCCGAACTGAGCGCCACCGGCGGCGCCGACGGTTCGCTCGAGTTGCCCGCGGATGTGCCGCTCGGCGAGTGGACGCTCTCTGCGCATGCGGGCTCGATGTCGGGAACCGCCGCGCTCGGCGTGCAGCACTACCGCAAGCCCGAGTACCAAGTCGAGGTCACGCCCGATCGCGTCGCCATCGTCGGCGGTGACGAACTGCGATTCTTGGTCGCCGCGAGCTACTTCTTCGGCGCGCCGGTCGTGGGCGCCTCGGTGCGATGGACGTTGTTCGAGACACGGCTCGGCCGTGAGGCGGATCCGTTCGCCGACGGCTGGGAGTCGGGCGAACCCGAAGGCGAGGGCTACGGCCGCATGATCGAGTCCGGCGAGACACGCACGGACGTCGACGGCCGTGTCGCGCTCACGTTCACTCCGCCTCGCAGCACGCACGATCGGCGCCTGTCGCTCGAGGTCGAGGTGCTCGATGGCGCGCAGCGACAGGTGAGTTCGCGCGGCTCGGCCGTCGTCGGACGCGGACTCTTCACACTTCACGTTTCCCCGGTCTCGCGCATGACCGCCGCGGGTCAGCCGATCGTGGTCGAGGTGCAGGCGAAAGATCACGCCGGCAGGCCCGTCGCCGCCGCGATCACCGTCGACCTCGATCAGGATGTCTGGAACCCGCTCGAGAGGCGCTACGTGCGATCGACCCGGCCACTCGCCTCGCTTCCGGTCGAGACCGATGCAACGACCGGCCGCGCGCGCGCCACGATCGCCCCCGTGCTGGCCCGCTCGGGCTACCTCATGCTGCGTGCCCGCGCCGAGGATGCGCGAGGCAATCGCATCTCGGCCGAGACCGGCATCTGGGTCTATGACGAGCGCGCGTGGAGCTACGCCTATCGCTACCCGTCACTCGAGGTGCTCGCCGATCGCGCGGAGTACGCGCCGGGTGATACGGCGAAGTTGCTGGTCAACACCGACGTCAAAGATGCCCATGTCCTCGTGAGCGTCGAGGGCCGCGAGTTGCATGAGCTGCGCGTGCAGCACTTGTTCGGCCAGTCGGGGCTGATCCGCGTGCCGCTCAGGGGCTCCTATGGGGCGAACGCCTTCGTGGCGGTGCACGTTCGCCGCGGCCGCGAGGTGCACTCGCGCGTGCTCGAACTTCCGATCCGTGCCGAGCGCCACGATCTCTCGATCACGCTCACACCCGACAAGGCCGAGTACCGCCCGCAGCAGGCCGCCTCGATCGCGATCGAGACCAAGGACGGCTCGGGGCGTCCGGTGGCCGCCGAAGTGGCGGTGGGCGTCGTCGACGAGGCGATCTACGCGCTGCGCGCCGACGGCACTCCCAAGTCGCACGACGTGTTCTACGGGCGACAGGCCAACCGCGTCTCGACCACGGTCAGCTTCCCGACGCTCTACTTCGCGGGTGCCGACAAGAGCGAGGGCCGCGAGCCACGCCGCGACTTCCGCGATGTCGCGCTGTGGGCGCCGCGCGTGACGACCGGTGCCGACGGCCGCGGCCGCGTCGAGCTCAAGTGGCCCGACAACCTCACCACCTGGCGCGTCACGGCGCGCGGCGCGACCGAGGCGACGCAGGTCGGCGAGGCGATCGCGCGAACCCGGGTCTCCAAGGAGCTCGTGGCACGTCTCACCGTGCCGCGCGCCTTCACGGCCGGCGACCAGGCGACGCTCGTGACCGTGGTGAGCAATCGTACCGCCTCGCCGCTCACCGGTGTGCGCGAACGCATGAAGGTGACAGGGCCCGCGCAGCTGGTCGGCGGCGCCGAGCGAACGTCGAGTCTTCCCGCCGATGGCGAGTCGAGGAGCAGCTGGACCGTGCGCACGGAGGCCGAGAGTCCCAAGGACGGCAGCGATTCGAAGCTGACGCTCACCTTCGGCGCGACGGGCTCGAGCGACGCCGACGCGTTGGAACTGCCGGTGCCCGTGCTGCCGCGCGCAGTGCCGCTCACGCTCAGGGGCGCGGGGAGCACGAACTTCCCGGCGTTCCGCGAGGCCGTCACAATGCCGGCGGACCTCGTGCGCTCGGGCAGTTCGCTCACCTTGACGCTCTCGCCCGGCGCGGGCGGCGCGGTGCGCACGGCGGCCGATGCGTTGCTCGCCTACGAGTACGGCTGCACCGAGCAGACAGCCAACGCGCTGCGCGCCACGCTCGCGCTACTCGCCGCGGCGCACAAGGCGGGCACCACGGTGCCCGGGGCCGATGCGATGCGCGACAAGCTGGCCGGACGGTTCCAGAGGTTGCTGGCGCTCAAGCGCTGGGATGGCGCGTGGGGCTGGTGGAGCAACGACGACCCCGATCCGTTCATGACGGCGCTCGCGATCGAGGCGCTCGCCATGTGCGTGCAGGGCGACATGCAGAAGGAGGCGGCCCAGAACGCACTGCAGGAAGCGCAGTACGGTCTGCAGCGCGCCATGTTCCAGCTACGCGAACCCGACGGCCTCGCGTTCGCGGCCATGCACCTCGCGCGCGTCGCCGAGTTGCCCGAGGCGAAGCAGCGCCATGCCGACCTGCTGGCGCAGCTCGACGGCGTGGTGGCGAGCCTGGCGGCCCAGAAGGACCAGTTGGGATCGGCCGGTTCGGCCTGCGCCGCCGTGGCTGCCTCCCGCCTTGGGCGCAGTGCCGATGCCAGGGCCTTCCTCGATCAGACGATGGCGCGCACCATCAAGCGAGGACTCGACCTGGCCCTTCCCGCCGACCCCGGCGCCGAGGAGCGCTGGTTCGGCGAGCACGACGAGGGCTCGGCCTACGCGCTCATGGCGCTCGCTCGCATCGACCCCAAGGACTCGCGTGGCGACGCGCTCGTGCGCGGACTGCTCGCTACGAGGCGCGGCCACATGTGGCGCAGCACGCGCGTGACCGGCCCGGTCGCCGTGGCGCTCGCCGAGTGGCTGGCCGTGCACCCCGAGCAGTTGTTCCCGGTGGGCGCGGTGAGCGCGCGCTGGAACGGCACGCTCCTCCACCGTGCCGTGCTGGACGATGCGTTCGGTGGCGGCGCCACAGTGACGCTCACCGGCCCGCAGCTCCAGCCGGGAGCCAACACGCTCGAGCTGGGCACGGACGGCACGGGCTTGCTCCTGTGGGCGTGGGAGGCGCGGGCGAACGTGCCGAGTCCGGGCCCTGCGACCGACGCTTCGAGGCTGGCGGTGCAGCGCGAGTACCTGCGCGCCACGCGCGTCGCCGACCGCCGCGGCCGGCCGCGCTGGCTCGCGGCCCCATTCGACGCGCGCCAGCCGCTCGCCGTCGGCGACGCCGTGCTCGTGCGGCTGACGCTCACCGCGCCCAAGGCGCTCTCGCACCTGCTCATCGAGGATCCGCGTCCCGCCGGATTCGAGGTGGATGCCATCCTGCCCGATGGCGCCGAGCGGCCATGGAGCACGTCGGGCGAGGTGAGGGACGATCGTTCGGTCTTCTTCGTGGGCTCGCTTCCGCAGGGCCGCAACGTGATCGAGTACCTGCTGCGGCCCGAACTGGAGGGCACCTACACCGCGCTGCCCACGAGGGCGAGCGCCATGTACGCTCCCGACTTGGTCGTGCGAGGCCGCGAGGAACGGCTCACCGTGGCGCCGCGCCCGGGTCCCCGCTGAGAAAGAGGAAGCCATGCCCCTGATCGCCAAGCCCCGCGCTGATGAGCATCACGAGTACTTCGGTCGCTACATCGCACTGGTGGGCGACGACGCATTCACCGCGCTCGCCGGGCAAGCGGCCTCGACGCCGCAGCGCCTCCAGGGCATGACCGAGAGTCAGGCCATGCATCGCTACGCGCCGGACAAGTGGAGCGTCAAGGATGCGATCCAGCACATGGCCGATGTGGAGCGGGTGTTCGCCTACCGCGCACTGCGCTTCGCGCGCGCCGATTCGACCGAGTTGCCCGGATTCGATGAGAACGCCTGGGCGCCGGCGGCAGGAGCCGACCGGCGCAGCGCGAGCGAGTTGCTGTTCGAGTTGGCGGCCGTGCGCGCTGCGACACTCACGCTGTTCGCGGGTCTCGATCACGAGGCGCTGCTTCGGCGCGGGCGCGCCAATGGCGCCGAGACGAGCGTTCGCGCGATCGCCCACATCATCGCCGGCCACGAGCGGCATCATCTGGCGGTGCTGAAGGACAAGTACCAGGTCGGCTGAGCGGCTGATCCCGGCCGAGCCCGAGCGGCGCCTCGTGCGGGCTCCGGGGTGCGTGGTTTCCAGCCCCGCCGCCGGGTTGCTACCTTGTAGCCGCATCCCGCCACTCTCCCCGTGGGTGCCGGGCCCATTCCGGGCCGCGGCCCCGACTCCTCGAGTGACCGTCTCCCGGAGCCCCGCTT
>JAYWEM010000026.1:0-13760 GCA_043779265.1 bacterium
TGCACGGCGGCATTCCAGTTGAAGCGCAGCTTGGGGTCACCCTTGCGCCGCAGCGGTTTGATGTCGCGTGTTTCGCCGGTCGACATGCGGACGCGCGAGATGTTGCCGCCCTGATACATGCAGTAGAGCAGCTCGTCGTCGGCCGGATCGGTGAACGCCCAGAATCCGTCACCGCCCAGCATCGACTCCCATCGGCGATTGGGGATGCCGCCCGTGAAGCGCGACGGACCGCGCCAGGTGCCGTTGTCCTGCAGCCCGCCATACACGTTGTAGGGGAACTGCATATCGTGGCTGACATGGTAGAACTGGCCGACCGGGATGTTGCTGCACAGCCGCCAGGTCGTGCCGCGGTCCATCGAGATGTAGACGCCGCCGTCGGTTCCCATGACCAGGAACTCGGTGTCGTTGGGATCGACCCACAGGGCGTGCACATCGGAGTGGTAGCTCGAGCCGTCCCGGCCACTGCCACCGCCGAACGTCGTGCCGGCATCCTCGCTCACCGACAGCGTGACCCCGCCCTTGTACACGCGATCGAACTTCACCGGGTCGGCGACGACGCGCGCGAAGTAGAACGGCCGCATGGTCACATTGCCATTGCTGTCGTTCTCGCGCTCCCAACTCTCGCCCGTGTCATCGCTGCGATAGAACGCCGTCGCCTTGGACTCGACCACCGCATAGAGGCGGTTGGGCCGCGTTGGCGAGATGGCGATGCCGATGCGACCGAGTTCACCCGCCGGCAGGCCGCGCGACAGCTTCTTCCAGGTCGCGCCGCCGTCGACACTCTTGTAGAGCCCGCTGCCCGGGCCGCCGCTCGCGAACGTCCACGCCTGCCGCCGCACCTGCCACATCGAGGCGTAGACGATCCTCGGGTTCTGCGGATCCATCGCGATGTCGGCCGCGCCGGTGTTCTCGTCCACATAGAGCGTGCGCTGCCACGTCTTGCCGCCATCGATCGTGCGATACACGCCGCGTTCCCCGCCCGCAGCGAACAGCGGCCCCACTGCCGCCACGAGGACGGTGTCGGGGTGGAGCGGGTCGATCACCACGCGGCCGATGCGCTCGGACTTCTCGAGCCCCATGCGCTTCCAGGTGTCGCCGCCGTCGGTCGTCTTGTAAATGCCGTATCCCATGCCGACGCTGTTGCGCGTCCACGACTCGCCCGTGCCGACCCACACCACCTTCGGGTCGCGCTTGGAGACCGCGAGATCCCCGATCGACTGCGGATGGTCATCGAACACCGGCCGCCACGTCGTGCCCGCATCGCGCGAACGCCAGACCCCGCCGCCGCCCGTACCAGCCCACAGCGTGATGCGCTCACCGGGGACACCATCGAGACAGGTGATGCGGCCGCTCATGGAGCCGGGGCCGAGATGGCGGGCCTTGAGCCCTTCGAACGTGTCGGAGTCGAGCTTCCAGTCATCGGCTGCGCGAGCGGAGACGGCGACCGTGGACGACAGCGCCGCGACTGCGATGAGCAGCGCGGCACGGCTCAGAAGGCGGCGCATGGGGACCCTCAGCGGGGGTTGGAGATACACGCGCGGCGCGGGCCTGTCGGTCCGCGCCGCGCGCACTACCAGTGGATCACTTGCCCTTCTTGGCTGCCGGGGCGTCCTTCTTCGATTCGGCTGCCTTGGCCGGCTCGGCCTTGTCCGCAGCCGGCGCGGCCACGGGCATCACGAAGCGCGAGTCCTCGAGCTTGACGTTCATCTCGATCTTGTCGAACACCATCTTCTGACGCTGCGGCGCGCCCTTGGCGCCCTGCTCCATCGTGTGCGCGAAGAGAATGCCATCGATGTCCTTGTAGTCGCCGTAGACGCTCTCGGCCTCGACTTCGGTGCCGCGGAGCTTGCGCTTCGCCTCGGTCTTGAGCGTCAGGAAGGTCTCGGTGTCGATCCAGTGGGTCTCGACCTTGCCGCCCTTCTTGGTGAGCTTCAACTTGTAGCAATCGGCGCCTTCGACCGACTCGTTCTCGAGCAACTCGACCGTGCTGCCCTTGGTCTTCCAGTCGACCAGCCCACCATCGAATTCATCGTCGAGCATCTCCTGTGCGTCCTCGGTCGGGATCGGCTCGGGATCCTTCTTGCCCATGAACGGCATCACCATCCACGGCTTCACACCATCGCTGGCCTGGATGCCCGTCATGCCCGAGAACGTGAACTCCATGCGCTGCTTATTGGGGCGCGCACGCTCCATCGTGAACGGCGCCTCCATGCCCGGCCCGATGCCCATCTTGCCGGTCACGCGCATGGTCTTGATCGACTTGAGCTTCTCGAGCCCGCCTTGAGCTTCGAAGTGCTTCGAGAGCACCTCGTCGAGGCTCGCCGCGTGAGCAAGCGGAGCAAGCATGGCGAGGAGCGCGACGGCGAGGATCGATCGACGGAACATGAGCAGCTGACCTCCGTGCGAGATGCGGCATCTCGCGGGATGTGGGGGTTGCGCGGCATCCGGCGTCGGGCGCCAGAGCCGCTGCGGTGCGACGAGGCAGGATACGGTGACTCGCCTCGCGCGGTTGCAGAGCCTCGGGTGGGGAACGCGCTGACGGTAGCGGGAGCGATCCGATTCCCCCGCGCCTGCCCCACGAGCGCGGCCAGCAAAGCGACAGGCGCGGCGCACTCGCTTCGGGTAGAGTCCGCGCCCCATGGAACAGCCCGACTTCCGATTGCCCGACCTGCGCTTCGTGCCCGTCGAGGACGTGCATCCTCACGAGTGGAACGACCTGCAGCGCACCGAGCCGCTCGTCCAGAAGCTCAAGGAGAGCGGCGCACTGCGCGACCCTCCCATCGCGGTGCAGGTCGGTGACGGACATCGTGTCGAGACGCGCTATGTCGTGCTCGACGGGGCCAACCGCACCACCGCCGCGAAGGCCGCGGGCTGGCCGCACATCGTGGTGCAGGTCGTGCGCTACGAGGAGCCGTGGGTGCAGCTCGGCACCTGGTTCCACGCGCTGACGGCCGACGCGCGCGCCTCGCTCGAGTCCGGACTCGCCGCGATCCGCGGCCTCGAGCAGACCACGCACGACAAGTTGCACGCGCGCGCCATGCTCGCGCGCCGCGAAGCGCTGGCCTGTGTCGCATTGAGCGAGGGCGAGGCGATCGTGCTGCGCGGTGGCCGCACGCTGCATCGGCGCAATCAGCTCCTCAACGAGGTCGTGAGCGTCTACCACAACCGAGTGCCGTACGTGCGCGCCACGACGGACTCGCTCATGCAGGTGAGGCGCGACCACCCCGAGGCCAGCGCGCTGGTGATCTTCCCGCGCTATGACCCGGCCGAAGTCATCGAACTGGCGAGCGCCGGCGAGTTACTGCCGGCGGGCATCACCCGGCATCTGATCCAGTGGCGCGCGCTGCGCGTCAGCATCCCCATCGCGATGTGCGCCGGCACGAAGATGCCGCTCGCCGAGAAGAACGCCTGGATGGACCAGTGGCTCGCCGATCGCGTCCGGCAGCGGCAAGTGCGCTTCTACGGCGAGCCCACGGTGATGTTCGACGAGTGATCGGCTGGCCTCAGGCCACCGGCCGCATCGCCATCAGCGCGAGCGGATTGCCCTCGGAGTCCTTGAACTCGCACAGCCACAGCTCCTGCGTGCCCATCACGGCGATCCGATGGGGTGGGCTGGCGAACGCGACGCCATGCACCTCGAGCCCGGTGTGGGCCGCCACGATGTCGGCCACATCGAAGTAGAGGATCGAGCCCGGGTGGTCGTGCTCCGGCGTCGGCGGCGAGATCATCAGACGAACGCCTCCCGCATCGAAGAACGCCAGGCCGGGCGGCGCCGCGAACAGGAACTTCATGCCGAGCACATCGCGATAGAACGCCGTGGCGCGATCGACATCGTGGGCGACCACGGCGATCTGGGTGATCTTCGAGAGGGAGACAGGAGCTGCGTTCATCGAGTCTCCTCGAGCGTGGGTGCGCATTCACTGCGATTGAGCGGCGCAAGGGCCTGAATCGCCTTGCCGACGTGCACCCTAGCGCAGCCGGAGGTTAGAGTGCATCGATGAAGGCGATCGTGTTCGACCGCTTCGGCGGCCCTGATGTGCTCGAGCTGCGCGACGTGCCCGAGCCCGCGCTGCGCCCGGTTGAGGCGCGGGTGAGCGTGCGCGCCTGCGGCATCAACCACCTCGATCTCTGGGTGAGGAAGGGTCTGCCCGGGCTCGACGTCCGCCTACCGCACATCCTCGGCAACGACATCGTGGGCGAGGTGAGCGAGATCGGCAGCGCCGTACGGCACCTCGAAGTGGGCCAGCGCACGTTGGTGCTGCCGACGCTGTCGTGCGGCGTGTGCGCGAGCTGCATGGCGGGCGACGACCACCTGTGCCGCGAGTACGACGTGCTCGGCCGCAAGCGAGATGGCGGCTACGCCGAGTCGGTGGCGGTCCCGGCGATCAACTGCCTACCCTACCCTCAGCGTCTGACTTGGGAGCAGGCCGCCGCCGTGCCGCTCGTCTTCCTGACCGCATGGCACATGCTGGTCGGCCGCGCGAAGCTGCGCGCCGGCGAGGACGTGCTGATCATCGGGGCGGGCAGCGGCGTCGGTAGTGCGGCGATCCAGATCGCACGCTTGATGGGCGCCCGCGTGATCGCCACGGCGGGCTCGAATGAGAAGCTCGAACGCGCCCGCGCACTTGGCGCCCACGACCGCATCGATCATTCCAGCGAGGACATCGCCGCCCGCGCCCGCGCATTGACCGGCCGCAAGGGCGTCGAGGTCGTGCTCGAGCATGTGGGGGACCGGGTGTTCGAAGCCGGTGTCGCCGCACTCGCCAGGGACGGCCGGCTCGTCACGTGCGGCGCCACGGCGGGATCCAAGGTGACGCTCGATGTGAACCTGCTGTTCGGCCGCCACCTGACGCTGATGGGATCGTGGATGGGGCGGCGCTCGGAGTTGCTCGAGGTACTGCGTCACATCGAGAGCGGTGAACTCGAACCCGTGGTCGACATCGTGCTGCCGCTGGCCGAGGCTCGGGCCGCGCACGAACGCATCGAGGCGAGGCAGCACTTCGGCAAGGTCGTGCTGCTGCCCTGAGGGCCGAGCCCCTGCGAACGGGCGCGTGGTGAGTCTCGAGGGGGGAGTCTCGGCTGCTGCCTCGCGAACTTGAGCGGCCGGGGCGCGGCTTCTCTCAGCGCTCGCGCGACCAGCGGATCAGTTCCGGCAGCGAGACGTCCTTGCCGTACATCAGCATGGCGACACGGAACGCGTGCCCGGCGATGCCGCGCATCCACCATGCCGCAGCCGCCATCAGCGCCACCGTGGCGATCGCCTCCCACAGGCCGACCCCGCCGAGTGCCATGCGGGCGGGCGTGAGGATCGGCGAGAACGGTGGGAACATCGAGACCGGGATCAGCCACGGCAGGTCGGGCTGGTCGATGGCCGGTCCGATGAAGACGACTGACAGGAACGGCAGCCCGATCAACATGCTGTTCATCGACTGCGTGGTCTGAAGGTCCTTGAGCGTGGCCATGACCGCGGCGGACAGTGCCGAGTAGAAGACGAGCCCGAGCACCGTGAGCGACAGCGCGGTGAACATGAAGAGCGGCGAGGCGATCGGCGGCAGCTCGAAGCGCCACAGCAGGGCGCAGCCGATGCCGCTCGCCAGGTAGACGACCGCCTGCACGAGCCCCAGCCCGACGTACGCCACGAGCTTGCCGTCGATCCAGGTCTGAGGCGAGACCGCCGAGACGATCACCTCGGTGATGCGATGGGACTTCTCGGCGCTCACGCCCGTCATCATGTAGGACAGCGTCACCAGGTGAACGAAGCAGAACAGCAGCAGGAGTCCGAGCGCCGTCATCTTCTCAGCACGCGAGGAGCCCGTGGTGGCCGAGACGAGGCCGGCGCGCATGCGGACCGAGTCCTCGAGCGTGGCGACGACCGACGTGTCGAGGCCGAGCCCCGAGGCTCGCTGCGCACGCGCGACGCGGCGCAGCGAGCTCTCGATGTTGCCGAGAAGCCGCGGCGCGTCGCGCCGCATCAGCAGTTCGACGGGCTCGCCCTGAGCAAAGCCAGTGGGCACGAACGCGGCGCCATCGAGATCGCGAGCCAGCATCGCGGCACGCAGCGAGTCGCGATGCGCCTCTGCGCCCTGCGGGTAACTCCACACCACGCGCTTCTGTGCGAGGAGTGTGTCGGATGCGCCGCTCATCCAGACGATCGCCAGGCGATCGTGCTGGCCCGAACTCATCTTGCCGATCAGCCCGGCCAGCGCCCCGCTGCCCACCAGGAATAGCGGCGTCAGCAGGAGCGAGATGTAGAAGTCCTTTCGCTTGAGGGTCTTGAGGAACTCCCAGCGGGCGATCGGCCACCACTCGGGCGCGCGCATCACGCCACCTCCTGCGGCGCGATGTCCTCACCGAGCGCGCGCACGTAGATCTCATGCAGACGAAGCGGACGCGATTCGATCTCGCGCACCGAGAATCGTGCGGCGACAGCGGCGAGCAGCGCCGAAAGCGAAACGCCGGGCGGCAGCGCCAACTCGGCGCGGCTGACTCCCTCGACCGTCGCGAGGCGCACGATGGAGGCGCCCGCCTGAGCGGCCAGCGCTTCCCAGCCCGCTTTGTCGGGAGCGCCCTCGACCTCGAACCCCACCACCCGGTCAGCCCCGCCGACAGCCGCGCGCCGAAGCGCGGCGAGCGTGCCGGACAGCAGCTCGCGGCCCTTCGAGATGAGGAAGAAGCGATCGCACAGCCGCTCGGCCAGGTCGAGCTGGTGCGCCGAGAGCAGCACCGCGGCCCCCCGCGCGCCTTGCTCGGCGATGACCTCGATGAACATCTCCTGATTGAGCGGGTCGAGCCCCGAGAACGGCTCATCGAGGATGATCAGATCGGGGTCATGCAGCATCGCACCGGCGACCTGCACCTTCTGCTGGTTCCCCTTGCTCAGCGTCTCGACGCGGTCCTTGGCACGGTCGGCGAGCGCGAGCCGATCGAGCCAGCGCGCCGAGGCCGCGCGCGCCGCCGCCCACGTCATGCCGCGTAGCGTGCCCAAGTAGGCGAGCATGTCCTGCGCCGGGACATCGGGATAGAGGCCGCGCTCCTCGGGCAGGTAGCCGAGGCGGCGGCGATCGAGCGCGCCCCCCTCGAAGCTGATGCTCCCCGAGTCGGGACGCGTCAGGCCGAGCACCATGCGGAGCGTGGTCGTCTTGCCGGCGCCGTTGGGCCCGAGGAATCCCACCACCTCGCCACGGCTCACGTCGAAGCTGACGTCAGCTGCAGCGACGCGATCGCCATAGCGCTTGGTGACCCGGTCGATACGGAGCATGCACGGCCTTTCGAGGAATCGGACGCAACGGTCGCCCACGGGCGATCCGATCAGCGATCGCCCGTCCATCCTACGGTGGGCGGCCATGCTAGGTTGCCTGCCGTGAGCACTTCAAGCCCTCCACCTCGTTCGGCGAGTTGGTTCGACAAGACCGACGCGCCGGGCACGCCCGACCTCGAGACCTGCATCCACTGCGGGCTGTGTCTCACAGCGTGCCCCACGTACCGTACGCTCAAGACCGAGCCCGACTCGCCGCGCGGCCGCCTCTATCTGATGCGCGGCCTGGCCGAGGGGCGGATCGCGCCGAGCGATCCGCTGGTGATGCACCTCGATCGCTGCCTCGACTGCCGCGCTTGCGAGACCGCCTGCCCGGCCGGCGTGCCGTATTCGCGTCTGCTTGAAGCGACGCGCGGCCAGCTCGAGCGCCGCACAAGGCGCGCCTCACTGCCGCGACTCGCCGGGACCTGGGCGCTTCGCCATGTGCTGCCGAGTCGAGCGAACGTCCAGTGGGCGGCCACGCTGCTGCGTCTGAGCCAGGCGCCGCCACTGGCCGCGATCGCCCGCGCACTCGCGCGCGCCGGCGCGCTGCCTCGGTTCATGGCGCAGGGCCTGGCGATGACGCCGCCGATTTCGCCTCGCTCGGCGCGCCCGCTCGAGGCGGTGGCGAGAACACTGCCCGCCGGTGGGCGCATGGAGCGCCGAGCCGAGGGCCTCGTGTTCCACCCGGCGGGTGCTCGACGAGACGTCGTCTCGTTCCACACGAGCTGCGTGATGCCCGCCTTCTTCCCCGCATTGGACCACGCCACCGTGAAGCTGCTGCTCCTGACCGGGCTCGAAGTGCGCGTGCCCGAATCGCGCACCTGCTGTGGCGCGCTGCAGGCGCATGCGGGGCTGCGTGCCGTGGCCAAGGAGCTCGCCACGCGCAACGCCGCCGCCTTCGAGGGCGACGCCACGTTCATCGTCTCCAACTCGGCGGGCTGCGGCGCCGCGCTGCGGGAGGCGGGCCACCTGCTCGAGGGAACCGAGCAGCATGCGAGGGCCGAGTCGCTCGCCACGCGCACGCGCGATGTGAGCGAGGTGCTCGCCCACTTCGGGCTGCCCGATGCGCCGCGCACGCTGCACGCGCCGAACGACCCCTCGAAACCGCTGCGCGTCACCTATCACGATGCCTGCCATCTCGCGCACGCCCAGCGTGTGCGTGAGGCGCCGAGGCGGCTGATCCGCGCGCTCCCGGGCGTCGAGTTCGCGGAGCTGCCCGACAGCGACTTCTGCTGCGGCAGCGCCGGCACCTACAACCTGGCGCAGCCCGAGCTGGCCGATGCGCAGCTGGTCGGCAAGATGCAGCGAGTCGCCGAGGTCGCCCCGCACGTGGTGGTCGCCTCCAACCCCGGCTGCCTGCTCCACATGCAGCGCGGCGCCGATGAGCGCTCGCTGTCGGTGCGGCACGCGCACATCGTCGAACTGCTGGCCGAGGCCCACTTCGGCGCCACCACGTGACGGCGAAGGCACCGCTGACCCGGCGTGCGGTGGCGGCGCTGTTCCTCGAGCGCCAGTGGCTCGATCGGCCACGCGCCCGCAGGCTCTCGGCCGCATCGCTCGGCGGGTTCGTCACAGCGACGGGCGGGCTGCAGATCGACTCGGTGCATGTCGTCGATCGGGCGCACCATCTGACGCTGTGGAGTCGGTTCGGCGCCTATGACCGCGCCAAGCTCGAGCGACTGCTCTATCGCGACCGGGTATTGATCGAGTACTTCACGCATGTCGCCTGTTTCGCCGCCCGAGCCGACCTGCCGCTTCTCAAGGCGTTCATGCTCCAGACGCCGACGAGATGGGATCGCACCACGGACTGGCATCGCAAGAACCGCGCGGCGATCGAACGTGTCGAGCGCGCCGTTTCCGAGCGGGGACCCTTGGGCACCGCCGACTTCGAGAAGCCGCCCGGCAGCGCGCGAAGCGATGGGTGGTGGGACTGGAAGCCCGCGACACGCGCCCTCGACTATCTGTGGAAGTGCGGCCGGCTCGGCATCCACTCGCGCGTCCACTTCCGTAAGCGCTACGACCTGGCCGAGCGCGTGCTGCCCGAACTGGGCGCCATGAAGCCGCTCGCGCCCGAGACGGCGAACGAGGAGCGACTGCTGCGCTCGTTGCAGGCGATGGGCGCGGCGACGCTGGACGACCTGCGCATGTACTGGTCGTGGCCGCAGATGATGGCGCCGGTGATGAAGGCGACGATCGCACGCCTCGCCGCATCCGGCCGCATCACCGCATGCGAGGTCGAGGACGAGAGGGGCCCGTGGTGGGCGCGCACGGAGGACCTGCCAGCGCTCGCTCGGGCCGAGAAGAAGCGCTCGCCTTCGCTCGGCACCGTGATGCTAGCGCCATTCGACTCGTTTCTGTGGCATCGGCTTCGGATCGAGCGGCTGTGGGGCTTCCACTACCGCATCGAGATCTATGTGCCCGAGGGCCAGCGTCAGCACGGCTACTACTCGATGCCGGTGCTGCACGACGGCGTGTTCATCGGCCGCGTCGATCTGAAGACGCATCGGAAGGAAGGCGTTCTGGAAGCGCGTCACGCCCACTTCGAGCCGTGGTTCGCCAAGGGCCAACCACCGCCGCGCGCTGCGTGGAACTCCGTCGACCGCCCCGTCGCGCTCGCCGGACTCGCCGAGTCGCTCTACGACCTCGCGCGCCACGTCGGTGCGAGTCGCGTGAAGCTCGATCGCGTCACCCCCGCCTCGCTGCGCGCGCCGCTCGCTCAGGCGCTGCGCGCTTCGCTCTCGGGATCCCCTGCCGCACCGCACCGTGCGGCTCGGAGGATCATCCGAGTCTAGCGGGTGGCCCGACTGAACTGGGGGTTCCCACCCAGCGGCCCATGAACCTCCGGGCTCGACGCGCCCCCGACGGGCCCACTAGAATTGCGTCTCACCGAGTGCCGCGCCCACGCCGGAGACCGCATGCTCCACGCCCGCCACCTCGCTCTGCTCTGCCTCGGCCTCGTCGCCACGGTCGCGCTGTTCTGGCACCGCGCGCCACCGGCTCCGGTCAGTGCGCTCGCTGGGGATGCCGCCAAGGCGCGGCCTTCGGATTGGTTCCTCGCCCAGCGCATGCTCCCCGATGGCAGCGTGCCGCAGGAGCGCTACGAGGCGGCTCGCGAGCAGCGGCTGTTCGAGCAGGCGTTGATGACGAGCGCCGGCGTGGATTGGGAGTGCGTCGGGCCGTACAACATCGGCGGCCGCATCACGGCGATCGCCGCGCTGCCGGGAGGCCAGACGGTCTACGTCGGAGCGGCGAACGGCGGCGTGTTCAAGTCGGTCAACGGCGGCGTCAACTGGAACTCGCTCACCGACGCCACGTCGATCATGTCGGTCGGCGCCGTTGCGATCGACCCGTTCGATTCGCAGACGATCTACGTCGGCACGGGCGAGGCCAACGGCTCAGTCGATTCCTACGACGGCAATGGGCTGTGGCGGTCGAGAGACGCCGGCGGCACGTGGGAGCCGATCGGGCTCGCGGCCACGGCGCGCATCGCCGAGGTGGTCATCGACCCACAGGACCCGCAGCACCTGTTGGTGGCGGCGATGGGCCGCCAGTTCTCGACCGGCCCCGATCGCGGCCTCTACCGCTCGACCGATGGCGGCGCCAACTGGAGCAAGGTGCTGTTCGTGAACGACAGCACCGGCGTGTGCGACGTGGTGTTCAACCCCACATCGCCCGACACCGTGTACGCCGCGACCTGGGAGCGCGTGCGACGCCCCACCTACCGCCGCGCGTTCGGCCCGGGCGGCGGCATCTGGCGCAGCGTGAATCGAGGCGTCACCTGGAGCCGCCTGACGAGCGGCCTGCCCGCACTCGACGACAACCTCGGCCGCATCGGCCTGGCGATCGCGCCGTCTCGGCCGTCTCGCGTCTACGCGCAGATCATCAGCGGCGCCAGCGGCGGCTATTCCGGCCGCGGCCTCTATCGCACCGACAACGGCGGCCAGACGTGGGTGCGACGCGATACCGGCACTTTCTCCGCGAGCTTCGGCGGGTTCGGTTGGTACTTCGGCGAGGTCACGGTCGATCCGACCAACCCCGATCGTGTCTTCACCTGCGGCGTGTCGGTGCTGCGCTCGATGGATGGCGGCGTCACGTTCACCGACGTCACCTCGGGTGCACACGTCGATGAGCACGCGCTGTGGATCGATCCCACGAATCCCAACCGCGTGCTGATGGGCAGCGATGGAGGCTTCTACTGGACGCTGGGCGGTGTGGGTTGGAACAAGAGCCTCGACCTGCCCATCACGCAGTTCTATGCCGGCACGGTGGCACCCCAGAACGCCAACAAGATCCTCGGCGGCACGCAGGACAACGGCACGCTCAAGACGGAAGCCGGGCCCTCGGCGTGGACCCACATCCTGGGTGGCGATGGCTTCCATGTGCTGGTCGATGGCGCCGACACCAACACGCTGTTCGCCGAGTGGCAGTTCGGCAGCAGCGGCGCTGGGGTGCGGCGCAGCATCAACAACGGTGCCAACTTCGCCTCCACCAGCGGCTGGGTCTCGGGCGATCGGTTCAACTGGAACACGCCGTTCGTGGTGAATCCGAAGTCGCCCCATACGCTGCTGGCCGGGAGTCATCGCGTCTATCGCTCGGAGGACAACGGCGTCACCTGGGCCCCGATCAGCCCCGACCTGACCTACAGCCTGAGTGCGGGCCTCGTCCTCAGCACGATCACCACGCTCGCCGTGAGCGCCCCCGACACCAACCTCTACTACGTCGGCACCGACGACGGCCGCGTGTGGCGGAGCGTGAATGGCGGCACGGACTGGTTCGACATCACGTTCGGCCTGCCGTCTCGCTACGTGACGCGCGTCGTCCCCGACCCGGTCGATCCGATGGGGCTGTACGTCACGCTCTCGGGATTCGGTATCGACGAGAACGCCGCGCACATCTATCGCAGCACGAATCGCGGCCAGACCTGGAGTTCGGTCGGCGGCAACCTGCCCGACGTGCCGGCCAACGACCTGATCGTCGATCCGCTCGATCCGCAGACGCTCTACGCGGGCACCGACGTGGGTGTGTACTTCTCCAGGAACCGTGGCGCCGTGTGGGCGCCGATGGGGCGCTCGATGCCGGTGCAGACGGTGTTCGACCTCGAGCTGCACACGGCCTCGCGTCAGTTGGTCGCCTTCACGCACGGCCGATCCGCCTGGCGATTCGATCTCTCGTTCGTCCCGGTCTCGGTTCCGTCCGCCGGCTCCGGCCCCCTGCTCGCACTGTCACTCCCGTCGCCGAGCCCCTCGCGGGGCGCCATCTCGCTCACGCTGACGCTCGAGAGGGCCGGGCAGGTGGACCTATCGGTGTACGACATCACCGGTCGCCGCGTGCGGAATCTGCTGCGCGGCGAGCAGCCCGCAGGCACCCGAACGCTGCGCTGGGAGCGGTCGGATGCGATGGGAGCGCGTGTGAAGTCCGGCGTGTATTTCGTTCGGGCATCATCGGATGGCGGCTCGGCGAATCAGCGGATCATGCTCGTCGACTGACCCGGTCGGCGCCTTTCGAGAGGCGTCGGAACAGCGCTTGGGGAGCGGTCTCGAGCTCCCCCACCCGGCTCCCGCCCGCTCCAGCCGCGGCTCCCCCTCAGGTGGGGTCAGGATTTCCCTTTGTAAGTGGGGCGTTCGCTGCTATACCCACGCGTGGCTAAGGCGTTCTGCTTGCGCCTGTCCGATCTTCAGCGGTTCTCATCACCGTCACAGAGGAAGGATCCCCATGGCTGCGAAGATGATGACCAAGACGCAGATCGCCGGTTACTTGGCGGAGAAGTTCGAATTCCCGAAGAAGATGGGCCAGGCGATTCTCGATGAACTCGCCCAGCTCGCCGCGAAGAACGCCAAGGTCGGGTTCAAGTTCCCGGGCCTCGGCAAGCTCGTCGTCGTGAATCGCAAGGCTCGCATGGGCCGCAACCCGCAGACGGGCGAGGCCATCAAGATCCCGGCCAAGCGCGTGCTCAAGTTCCGCATCTCGAAGGAGATGAAGGACCGCGTCCTCCTGAAGTAGGTCGCGTCAGCGCCCTCGCGCTGCACTCGATTCAGCGAAATCGCAGGGCCCCGGCGCTTCAAGCGCCGGGGCCTTCGCGCGTTCAGGGGCACGCCCGGCCTGCCGATACCCGGGGCGGACCGACCCGCCCGGAGAACCCATGTCCGTCGACGTCACACTGCTCGAGCGCATCCCCGAGCCCGTACTGCTGGTCTCGCCGACCGGCGACACCCTCTATGGCAACGCCGCCTTCCACCGACTCGTCGGCCAGCTGTCCGTGCCCGGACGACTGACCGGCCTGTTCGGCGCGCCGGCCCAGGTCGTGATCGCCGAGGCGCGCCGCAACGGACTCGCGCGTGCGTTCCTGCCGCTGGCTGGTCTTCCCGACTCGGGTCGTGGCTACCGGCTCGAAGTGCGGGGCGGCAGCGAGGACGGCACGCTCGCCGTGCTGTTGATCGACCTCTCCGAGGAAGTCGCGTGGCGG
>JAYWEM010000027.1:0-28945 GCA_043779265.1 bacterium
CCGAGCGTGCCCGCGTAGAGTGCGAAGCCCTGTTCGGTCCCCGGAGTCTCAGCCGCGGCTTGGACGAGGAAGAGATAGTGCTTGCCGCCAGGGAGGAACTCCGGGTGGCGGTGGGATATGTCGGTTCGCGACGAGTCCAGATCCGTTTCCGCGACCGGCGTCCCTCCGGTCACGGGAACGCGGTGGAGTGACTCGGTGGTGTTCGGGCAGAAGAGGATCGTCCCGTCGGCGCCCCACGCGCCTCCGCGCCCTTGCGCCACGTCACAGATCGTCTGCGCCGGCCCACCGGTCGCGTCGATCCGCTTGAGCTTGCCCGACGCGAAGAAGCCGACCTGTCGGCTATCCGGAGACCAGAAGGGGTGCGAGGCATCCTCCCCGCCCGGCAGCGCCTGTGCGGAACCGGTGGCGAGGGTCCGTATCCAGAGGGCGGACTTGCCGTCCTCACCGACGGCCACGTAGGCGAGGCGCAGGCCGTCGGGCGAGACGGCCGGCGCGCTGACGCCGCTGTTGAAGCGCATGTCCTTCGGTGGGAGGACGGACATGTTCAAGACCGCCGTCGGCTCTCGCAGCTTCGCCGCGAGCGCGAGCGTGGCGGCTACCGCCACCGCGGCCGTCACGACGTGCAGGCCCCACGCGGCACGCATGCGGAAGCGCCGCTTCGCTGCCAGCGGAGCCGCTTCGCCGGCGCGCGAACCGGCCTCGGAGATCCAGCGGAGCTGGTTCCCGACATCCGCCGCGCTCTGCCAGCGGTCGTCCGGCTCCTTCTCGAGGCAGCGGCGCACGATCTGTTCGAGCGCCGGGGGCGTCAGCGGCGCCAGCTCGCCCATCGGGCGCGGCGTTCCCGACACGATCGCCGCGATCAGCGAGGTCCGCGTCGCACCATCGAACGCGCGCTTGCCCGTCGTCATTTCGTAGAGCAGCGCCCCGAAGGCGAAGATGTCGGTGCGCGCATCCGCCTCGATCCCCTCGAGCTGCTCGGGTGCCATGTACTGGAAGGTCCCGAGGATCGTCCCTTCCTGCGTCAGCGGCGCCGCTTGCGTCGCCATGGCCGTCAGCCCCTGCATCGGCGACGCCTCGGGTCCGGAACGGGCAAGACCGAAGTCCAGCAGCTTGGCCCCCGCCTTCGAGATCATCACGTTGCCGGGCTTGAGGTCCCGGTGGACGATCCCCTGCCGATGGGCGCGGCCCAGTGCGTCGGCGATCTGCGCGCCGTAGCGCACGACCTGCTCCAGCGGAAGCGGGCCCTTCAAGAGGCGCTCGGCCAGCGACTCGCCCTCGATCAGCTCCATCACGATGTAGTGCGTATCGTCGTCATGGCCGACATCGAACAGCGAGCAGATGTTCGGGTGATTCAGCGACGACACGGTCCGGGCCTCGCGCTCGAAGCGGGCGCGGAGCTCTTCGCTGGCGACGATGCCGGGCGGCAGGACCTTGATGGCCACATCGCGGCCGAGGCGGGTATCGCGGGAGCGGTACACCTCCCCCATGCCGCCGGCGCCGAGCGGCGAGACGATCTCGTAGGGGCCGAGCTTCCTTCCAGGGGGCAATGGCATCGCGGGAGACTATTCGATGAGCGTGACCTTCGTCGACTTCAAAGAGTGCCCCTGCTCGAGAGAGACGAAATAGACGCCCGGACTGACGGCGATGCCTCGCTCGTCCCGTCCTCCCCAGCGCACGAAGTGCGATCCCGGGGATCGCTCCTCGTCGATCAATGTGACGATGCGCTTGCCGCTCGCATCGTAGACTCTCAGTCGCACTCGCCCACGTTCGGTCAGGGTGTAGCGGATCGTGGCCTGCGGCTTGAACGGGTTCGGATATGCCGCGACGTCGATGACATGTGTCTGAGGCGGAGCTTCCACCCCGTCGACCGCTACGGTGTACTTCGCTAGAAAGATGTCCCGGGAGATCTCGAACGGGTTGTCCAAGGGGCCGCCACCGAAGTCCACTGGGCCATCGAACTCGCCCGCGAGGAGTGCGTCCCCGGATCCGCTCAAGCCGATCGCCCATCCGTAGTCGTAACCGCTGTTCCCGAAGCGTTGGCTCCACAGGTGAAGCCCGCTCGAGGAGTAGCGCGCGATGAAGATGTCGGTTTTCCCGTCGATGCTGGTCAGGTCATCGCCGCCGAAGTTCGACGTGTCGAGGAAGTACCCCGTGATCGCCACGTTCCCGGCCGCGTCCACGGCCACTCCCCGCGACAGGTCGTCGCTGGTACCGCCGAATCATTGGCTCCACGCATGGACCTGGGCATGGGCCGGAGATTCGACTTCGGCTGTCAGTGTGGCACGTGACATCCAGAGCACAAGTCCGATGTGGTGTCTCAAGTTGCCCCCCTCCCGGAGTTCCGCCGTGCTCGATCGATCCGGTCGGGACCGACTCTGCGCCCTGCTCTAATGAGGAGTGGTGCATCCCCGACCGGAAAGCGAGGCTCCCCATGCGTAGCCCACGTTCCGTCCTGTCGTTCCTCCCGATCGCCTTCCTGCTGGTCCTTCTCGTCGCTTCGTCAGCGCAGGTCGGGGAGGTCTGGGAGACGGCCCACTCCGAGCGCTATCACGTCTACGACTTCGTCGATCTCGATGGCGACAGCTCGCTCGAGCTGCTGACCGGCGAGTATGTGAACTGATCACAGGAGTACATCGGCGTGCGGTCGGCTGCGACCGGTGCATTGCTGGCGCAGTCCTCCACGACCTACGAGCCGACGGATCTCTTCGTGGCCGATCTCGATGGCAACGGCACTCGGAAGATCCAGTTCACTTCCGTGGCAGACGGCCGTCTCGTGTGCCTGACGTAGGACGCGTCGGCGGGGCAGGTGTCCGTGTACTGGTCGATCCGGCCGATCACCCCGACGCCATTCCGTCTCCACTTCGCGGATCTCGCCGGTGACGGGCGTCGGTACATCCTCGTCGAGTTCCCTTCCACGCCGGGATCGTTCTAGGCCTACGACCCCCCGGGGCGGACTGTTCGGCACCTACGTGCCGAACGTGGTGCGGTCCGCGGTATTCGAGGGCCTGCTCGTCGGCGACTTCGACAGC
Source organism: bacterium (assembly GCA_043779265.1). GTDB lineage: Bacteria > Eisenbacteria > RBG-16-71-46 > RBG-16-71-46 > RBG-16-71-46 > CADEFY01. The sequence continues at coordinate 3,030 of JAYWEM010000027.1, forward strand.
GATCCGAATGAGGAGGTCATGGTGCTGCATCGCGACGGGCCCCATCAGCTGCTGGCGCTGGTGGAATCGGCCGCACCCCGCGATGACACAGACGCGGATCCCCTACTCCATCGCGACTCGTGGGCGCGCGACGCTGCGGCTGCTCGACGTCCACGGCCGTGAGGTGCGCACGCTCGTTGACAGCGAGCTCGCAGCCGGTTCGCACGAGGCGATCTGGGATGGCCGAGACGGCAACGGTCGCGCCGTCCCGGCCGGCGCCTACTTTTCTATGAGCTCTCCGCCGCCGGCCAGCGTCAGAGCCGACGGATGATCCGCCTGCAGGCGACTCGGTAGAGCGTACGTTCCGCAGGCATCGCCGAGGCGGCCGTGAACACGCTTCGATGCGACGGCCTCGACGTCGCGCCCCCACTCGGGACCATTCTATGTAACCCTCGTGCGACCCATGATCAAGAACACGTCCACGCGTCGACACGAAGGCAACGAGCGGGTGCTTGCATGACACATGAGGTCATGCTTGGCGCATCCGCGTTGCGGGGCGATCGGTCAGGCTGCCGCACCGTGCTCCTGACCGGCGCCACCGGATACGTCGGCGGCCGGCTGCTGGCCGCACTCGAGGAGCGTGGCGAGACGATCCGTTGCCTCGCGAGGCGACCGGAGGTGCACGCGCCGCGAGTGAGAGCCTCCACCTCGGTCGTGGCGGGTGACGTCTCCGATGCGAGCACGCTGCGCCCGGCGTTGGCCGGCGTGCACACCGCGTTCTACCTGGTGCACTCGATGGACGCGCATGAGGAATTCGCGCGCCGCGACCGGGAGGCTGCGACGTGTTTCGGTGCCGCGGCGAGAGAGGCGGGAGTCCGGCGGATCATCTACTTGGGCGGGCTCGGAAGGGGGCCGGGTCTCTCCAAGCACTTGGCCAGCCGCCAGGAGACCGGACGCGTGCTTGCGGAGTCCGGCGTGCCGACGATCGAGCTGCGCGCCTCGGTCATCATCGGCTCGGGCAGTCTCTCGTTCGAGATGGTCCGCGCGCTGGTCGAACGCCTCCCGGTGATGATCACTCCGAGCTGGGTGAATACGCTGGCACAGCCGATCGCGATCGAGGACGTCATCGCCTACCTGGTGGCCGCGCTCGATGCCGCGGACGATGTGTCCGGCGTGTTCGAGATCGGCGGCGCCGAGGCTGTCTCGTACCGCGCGATCATGCAGGAGTACGCGCAGCAGCGCGGCCTTCGCCGCTGGTTCATCCCGGTCCCGGTCCTCTCGCCCGGGCTCTCGGGTCGTTGGCTGCGACTCATCACCCCGCTGCACGCATCCGTGGGGCGCGCGCTAATCGATGGCGTGCGCAACGAGACGGTCGTGGCGGATGATCGTGCGCGCCGCCAGTTCGGCGTTGCTCCGATCACGCTCGCCGAAGCCATCGCGCGGGCGCTGCGCAAAGAGGACCGGGCCTTCGCCGAAACGCGCTGGTGCGATGCGCTCGGCGATCATCCCTCCGGCGTCGCGCGGCCCTATGGCTCGCGTCTGGTCGACTCGCGGGTGGTCGAAGTCACGTGCACGCCCGAACAGGCATTCGGGCCCATCCGCAGAGTCGGCGGCGACACGGGTTGGTACTTCGGCAACAGCCTGTGGCGGATCAGGGGTGTGCTCGACCTCCTGGCCGGTGGACCTGGACTTCGACGCGGGCGTCGGGACCCGGAGGATCTGCGTCAGGGCGATGCGCTCGATTTCTGGCGTGTGGAGGCCTTCGAGCAACCGCGTCTGCTCCGCCTCTACGCCGAGATGCGGTTGCCGGGGCGCGCGTGGCTCCAGTTCGAGGTGGAACCCACTCCGACTGGTGCGCGCATCCGACAGACCGCGATCTTCGATCCGCTGGGGCTGGCCGGACTCCTCTACTGGTACGCGCTCTATCCGGTGCACCACATCATCTTCGCCGGCATGCTGCGCGGAATCGCGTCTGCGGCCATTCGCACCTCCGACGCCCTTGGGGCTCTCTCGGCCCCGTCGCGCACGAGACCAGAGGAGACCGACTCCTGATGCGATTCATTCTATCGGTTGCATTGTTGTGCCTGAACGCGGGATTCGTGCAGGCGGCACCCGATCGTGAGAAAGAGCACGCGCCGCTTCGCACGGTCGCTCAGGTCGATCTGACGCGCTACGTCGGGACCTGGTACGAGATCGCGAGCTATCCGCAACGATTCCAGAAGGGCTGTACGGCGACGACCGCCGTGTACTCGCTGCGCGAGGACGGGAACACCCAGGTGGTCAATCGATGCAACCGCGATTCGCTCGACGGGCGCGAGACCGTCGCTCGCGGGCGCGCGCGTGGTCGATCGGATGACCAACGCGAAGCTCAAGGTGACAGTCGTCTGGCCGTTCTGGGGCGACTACGCGGCCACGCGCGTGCGCTTCGTGCTCGAGTCGCTGACGGAACTCGCCGCGGAGATCGAACAGTGCGGCTCCCACTTGGCGCTCGGTCACGGCAGCGCGGTGGAGACCGTGGTTCGCGCTGCCAAGATGGCGCGTGCGGACGCTGTGTACTGGAACGATGAGTACGAACCGCAACTGATGCGGCGCGATGACGCCGTGGAACGCGCGCTGCGGAGCGCTGGCGTCGCTGTGCGCCGATTCCACGATCGCCTGTTGGTCCCCCCGGGTGCGGTGACCACGAAGCAAGGCGGGCCATTCGTGGTCTACACGCCGTTTCGCCGTGCCTGCGAGGCGCTTCCGCTTTCGGGTCCACTCCCACGCGTGACACGGCTTGCGCCTCACGATCTGCCCAAGATCGCCCTCGCGAGCCCGGACACACTCGGCTTCTCGACCACACAGACGCCGTGGACCGGAGGCGCGAAAGCGGCGATGAAGCGGCTCAGGCGATTCCTCTCACACGGACTGGTGCGATATGAGAACGGGCGGGACCGACCGGCGGACCAGGCCACGGCAAGACTGTCGGCCGACCTCAAGTTCGGCACGCTGTCGCCACGAACGGTCTCATCCGCCGTACTCGGCGCCGCCCGAGAGGACACCCGTGCTCTGCGGTCTGCGGACAAGTTCATCTCCGAACTGAGGTGGCGTGACTTCTACGCGAAGGTGCTGTTCCACCATCCGCATGTCGAGAGTGGTGCGTTTCGCCGGAACTACGATCACATCCGCTGGGAGGGCGAACCTGAACACTTCCCTGCCTGGCAGGCGGGACAGACCGGGTATCCGCTGGTCGATGTCGGCATGGGCGAACTGTCCACGACCGGCTTCATGCACGATCGGGTGCGGATGGTGGTCGCCTCGTTCCTGACGAAGGATCTTCTGCTCGACTGGCGGCTCGGTGAGCGGCACTTCATGCAGCAGCTGGTGGACGGCGATCTGGCGAGCAACAACGGCGGTTGGCAGTGGGCCGCTTCGACCGGCACCGACGCCCAGCCCTTTTTCCGGATCTTCAATCCGACACTGCAGGGGAAACGCTTCGATCCCGACGGCGCCTACATCCACCGTTGGTTGCCGGAGCTGTCGAAGCTCCCCGCGCGGTGGGTCCACCGCCCATGGGAAGCGCCGGAGAAGGTGCTCCGTGACGCGGGTGTCGCCCTCGGCGTGACGTACCCGTCTCCCATCGTGGAACACCTGCTGCAGCGCGAACGCGCCGTGGCGATGTACCGGAACGCAAGCGCGTGAGCCAGGGGCTGCGAGCACACCAGCACGCGGCCCGAGCCTCACTCAGGACGTGGCGAACCCCAACTTCATCTCCCGAGCATCGCCGTCCAGTCGAGGATGAGCTTGATGTCCCGCGGGCGCCTGCTCGTGGCGACACTGACGAGCCTTCGGCTCCCATCTCGGACGTGGGCCCCGCTGTTGATGTCGTCCCGTTGCGTGTAGAGCTTGCGCGGTGGACCTGGCTCGAACTCTTCGCCCACCTTCACCGAGACCGCGATGCGATCCTTGTCCCGCCAGTATTCCAACTGCCCGCCATCGGCTGTCCACGATGGGAACGTTCCCCCGTCAAGCGAGACCCTGACCTTGCGCCCCGGCTCGGGGAACGACTGGACGTAGACCTCGTTCTGGCCGGTCTCATTCGAAAAGTAGGCCAGCCAGCGCCCGTCGGGCGAGATCCTGCCGCCCCGTTCGGCGGCGAGCCCCCTCAGGTAGGGCACCGGCTTGCGATCTCCGTTCATGGGAAGGATCCAGATGTCGATGTTCGTCTCGGCGTTCACCGAGGTGAAGACGATGAAGCTGCCGTCGCGAGTCCATTCATTGATGTACTTGAATGCGTCGTCGGTCGTCGGCACCGGTTCGGCCCGGCCGTCCATCCCCGCGATATGGATCTCGTCGCGGCCCTCGTACTTGGTGATGAAGGCGATCCGGTTCCCCTCCGGAGACCACACGCTGGTGGGGTCGAGCGAGGAAGTGGTCGCGAAGCGCATCGGCACGGAGCGCACCAGATCCACGATCCAGATATCGCTGCCATTCAAGACCGCGGCCCGCCTCCCGTCCGGGGATGTGCTCGACACCTTCCACGGCCCAGGCGGCAGGTCGAACCGCGCGGTGGTGGTGCCGGTGTGGTCCAGCATCTCCAGGCGCGTGTCGGCGGGCACGCTGCGCAGGATCGCCAGTCGGCCATTGCGTGAAGCCGATGCCACCGGCGCGGCGTCGAAATCCGAGGGCTCCGGCGCGTCGGAGATTGCGATCGCCTCTCCCACGAGTTCGAGTCGCCCGGTGTCGAAGCGCTGGGCCATCACGCGCCCGTCGCGCTCGAACAACAGATGCCCGGGCTCCGCATAGACCGCCGCCGAGCGGGCCGTCAGCAGGCGCTTCACGGTGTGCGAACGCAACGAGCCCACGTTCGTATCCCAGCCGGCCGAGCCCTCCGGCAACACCACGAACAGGAAGTGCTCGCCATCGGGCAGGAAGTAAGGGAAGCGGTGGCTGCTCTCATGCCGGCTGCTGTCGAGCGTGGTCACGGCGACCGGCTCTCCGCCGCTCGCGGCCACCCGCATGAGCGCGCTGGTGAGCCCGGGTGCGAAAACGATCGTCTCGTCGCGCCCCCAACTGCCGCCTCGCCCGTTGGCCGCATCGCACACGATGGTCGGACTCCCGCCCGCGGCCGGGACCTTCATGAGCTTGCGGGACTTCATATCGAAGTACGCGATGATGCGGGAATCGGGTGACCAGAACGGCAGCACGGCGGGTTCGGTACCGGCAAGTCGGATCGCTGCATCCGACCCCAGCGGCCGGACCCAGATCGCGCCGTCTGCGCAGAACGCGATCGTGCGACCGTCGGGTGCCAGGACGACCTCGGAGCCCCGCCCGGAGAGCGGGCTGTCTGCCGGGGCCTCGATGAGCGATTGGATCGCCTCGGGCGCCGCATCCCGTGAGCCCAGCGCCTGCCATGCGAATCCCACCGCCGCGACCAGCCCCGCGGCCGCCAGCATCCAAGCGAGCCGTTCGCGGCTCCGGCGCCTGGCCGCGACCGGCGCCGGCACGCCCGCCTGCGAGCCGCCCTCGGCGAGCCACGTGAGCTGCATGCGGATGTCGTGCGCACTCTGCAGTCGTTCCGCCGCGTCCTTGGCCAGGCACGCCTGCACCAGTCGCTCGAGCCCGGGCGGCGCCAGAGGAGCCACCTGCGAGATGGGTGCAGGCTCGCTGCCCATGATCGACGTGATGAGCGACGCCTGGCTCTTGCCCTCGAACGCGCGCCGCCCGGTCGCCATCTCGTACAGCACGCAGCCGAGCGCCCACAGGTCGCTGCGCGCGTCCGCTTCCTTCCCCTCCAACTGCTCGGGTGCCATGTACTGGAACGTGCCGAGGATGGTGCCCTCGGTGGTCAGGGGTGCGGCCACCGTGGGCGACTGCGTCAGCGCGGCCATCGTCACGCCGCTCCCACCAGCGGGCCCGGCCATGCCGGTGGCGCGCGCGAGGCCGAAGTCCATCAGCTTGGCCACGTTCTTGGCGAGCATCACGTTGGCGGGTTTCAGATCGCGATGGACCACACCGGCGCGATGCGCCCGATCGAGCGCATCGGCGATCTGCACGCCGAGCTTGAGCACCTCGGCCGCGGGCAGTGCGCCCTTCGCCAGACGGGCGGCCAGCGTCTCGCCCTCGATCAACTCCATCACCAGGAAGTCGGTGTCACCCTCGCGCCCAACATCGAACAGCGTGCAGATGTTCGGGTGGTTGAGCGAGGAGACGGTCTTCGCCTCGCGCTCGAAGCGCGCGCGCACCTCGGGGTTGGCGGACAAGTGCTGCGGCAGCACTTTGATCGCGACATCGCGTCCGAGGCGCGTGTCCTTGGCGCGGAACACCTCGCCCATGCCGCCCGCGCCGAGCGGGCCGATGATCTCATAGGGTCCGAGCCGGGTACCGGGGGTCATGGGCATCGCGGGAAACTACACCAGAGACGAATCAAGTCACCAGAGGGCGTTCTGCTTGTGGCGCGAACGCGCACGATGACGGAACGATCGCCGCATCGAATGGCTTATGATCGCGCGGCATACGTTCGCGTTCTTCCGACCGGCAATCATACCCAGGGACCCGCTCATGGCCTCGAACCTGCCTCCCGGTGTCACCACCGTCCCGACCATGCAGTCGTCCCAGCCGGATGCGGCGGGCTCAGGTGCGGGAGGACCAGTCGAGATGGCGCCTCTGCCGCTCGACCGCCACACCGCGCAACTGACGGTGCGCGCGGTGCTCACCGGCATGGCGCTGGGCGGCGTGCTCTCGATCTGCAATGTCTACACGGGACTCAAGATCGGCTGGAGCACGAACATGTCGATCACGGGCATTCTCCTCGCCTACGCTATGTGGTCCGGTGTGCGGGCCGCCAGCGGCGGGCGCGTGTCGAAGTTCACGATCCTCGAGAACAACATCAATCAGGCCTCGTGTTCCGCCGCCGCAGCGGTGTCGTCGGCAGGCCTCGTCTCGGCCATTCCCGCGCTCACGCTCATCACCGGCGAGGTGTTCAAGTGGGGCATGCTCGTGCTGTGGGTGTTCGCGGTGTGCCTCGTCGGGATCACCGTCGCGACGGGACTTCGCAGGCAGATGATCGTCGAGGACAAGCTGCCGTTCCCGAGCGGCATCGCCTGCGCCGCGACACTGACTGAGATCTACGGCAAGGGCTCGGAAGCCATCAGTCGTGTGGTGATGATGGCCGTCGCGGCGATCATCGCGGGCGGCGTCAAAGTGCTCAGCATCATCGGTCTGCTCCAGGCGTTCTACCCCATCTTCGGATTGAAGATCGGCGGCGAGGCGGCTAGGCGATACACGATGGCCCTCGATCCGAACCTGCTGATGGTGGGCGTCGGAGGACTGATCGGCTTTCGTGCCGCCGTCTCGCTGCTGCTGGGCGCGATTCTCGCGTGGGGCGTGATCGGGCCGCGCATCGTCGAGAACGGTGCGGCGCGATTGAAGGCGAGTGAGACCCTGATGGTGGTGCCGGCGGGGGTGACCTTCCAGCCTCGCGATCGCATGGACTACCAGCCGGTGCGCAAGCAACTGGTGTTCAACGGCCGCATGAGCGATGAGCAGTTCGCGCGCTTCGCCGCGAAGAGCGATGACGTGTTCTATCTCGAAGCACTCGCCAAGCTGCGGCTGGAATCCAATCATCGCTTCATGCCAGGGGCAGCCGAGCCGAGCGACTACCTCACCACGCGCCCCCTGCCGTCAGGGGAGTCGCTGGTGGTTCCCGAGGCGCTGTCGGGTCGCGTACGTCTGGTCGAAAGTGGTGCAGCGGTGCAGGTGACCGGCGCTCTCTCGGAGAGTGATCGTGACGCGCTCGGCAGGAGTGCTTCGCCGGCGGTCGTCGCGGCCCTGGCTTCACTGCAGAGCGGATCGCAGTTCGCTCAGCCGGCCCCGAACTTCTCCGACCTGGTCGAGTGGCTGCTGTGGCCGGGCGTGACGCTCATGGTCGTGTCGTCGCTCGTGGCGTTCGGCTTCTCGTGGCGATCGATGCTCCGTTCCTTCAGCGGCAAGCGCGACGAGTCGGACGCACCGGTCGAGGACACGGGCGAGGTCAGCCGGCAGTGGTTCGTCGCGGGACTGGCCGTGGCGCTTATCTTCGCCGTCACGCTGCAGGTGCTGTTCTTCGACATCATCTGGTACGCGGCGGTGCTGGGCGTTCTGATGTCGTTCGTGCTGGCGGTGGTGGCATCGCGAGTCGCGGGCGAGACCAACACGACTCCGGTCGGCGCGATGGGCAAGGTCACGCAGTTGGTCTTCGGCGTGATGGTGCCGAGCAGTCCCGCGGCCAACCTCATGACCGCCAACGTCACGGGCGGCGCCGCCAGCCAGTGCGCCGACCTCATGCATGACTTCAAGTGCGGGCATCTCCTCGGTGCGACCGCGCGATACCAGGCCGTCGGCCAGATCGGCGGCGCGCTCGCGGGCGCGCTGCTGGGTTCGCTCTTCTATCTCATCCTCATCCCCGATCCCAGATCGATGCTGCTCACGCCCGAGTGGCCCGCACCGGCCGTCGCCACGTGGAAGGCGGTTGCCGATCTGTTCGCGATCGGCATCGAAGCTCTGCCCGACGGCACGCTCATGGCCATCGCCATCGCCGCGATGATCGGCATCCTGTTGCCCGTCCTCGATCGCACCGTGACGAAGAAGTTCAAGAACTGGGTTCCCAGTGCATCGGGCCTGGGCCTGGCATTCGTGATCAATGGTCACAACTCGATCTCGATGTTCATCGGCGCGCTGATCGCACTGGTGATCGGCAAGCTCTTCCCGCGTTGGACCGATCGATTCTGGGTGACGATCTGCGCGGGTCTCATCGCGGGCGAGAGTCTCACGGGTGCGGGTGACGCGGTGCGGCTGGTCATCCAAGGGGCGATCGGCAAGTGAGCGTGGTGGCCGCGGGTCCCGCTCTTCCGTCCGAGCCTCTCCGCCGCTCCCTCAAGCTGTTCGACATCGTCGCGCTCGGGGTGAACAGCGTGATCGGCACTGGGATCTTCTTCCTCCCGGGCAAGGTCGCGGCGATGATGGGCCCCGCCGCCCTGCTCACCTTCCTGATCTCCGCGGTTCTCTGCAGCCTTCTGATCCTCTGCTTCGCCGAACTGGCAAGCCGGTTCACCGCGACCGGCGGACCGATGCGCTATGCGGAGGCTGCGTTCGGGCGAACCGCGGGCTTCGTGGTGGGCTGGCTGTCGTGGCTCACCCGCCTGATCGCCTGGGCGGCTCTCGTCAACGGCCTCTTCACCGCCGCCGTGACGCTCTTCCCCGCTGTGGAACCGCATCGCGTCGCGTTCCTGGTCGCGGCCGTCGTGGCGCTCGCGGGAGTGAACGTGATCGGCGTGGCGCTCGGATCGCGGATCACGAATGTCATCACCATCGCCAAGCTGCTCCCCATCCTTGTCTTGATCGTGGTCGGGATCTTCCAGATCCGCGGCGACTTGTTCGTTCCATTCGCCCCGCAGGGTTTCGGAGAGCTTGGTCCCGCCACGATGGTGATCCTGTTCGCATTCGTCGGCTTCGAGGTCCTGACCATTCCCGCAGGCGAGATGCGCGAACCCAAGCGAGCCCTGCCGCGGGCGCTCATTCTGGTCATGTCGGTCGTGACGGTGACCTACTTGTTGTTATGGGTCGTCTGCGCGGGCACCCTGCCCCAGTTGGCGGGTGCCGCGAACCCGGTGGCCGACGCGGCCGTCGTGATCCTCGGACCCATCGGCGGGACGATGATCGCCGCGGGGATCTTCATCTCCGTGCTGGGCGTGAATGCCGCCAGCGCTCTCATCGCGCCGCGCGCTCTGTACGCGCTGGCCCGCGACGGGATGCTGCCGCGGTTCCTGGCCCGGGTGCACCCGCGCACGGGGACGCCGGTTGTCGCGATCGTCGTGACGTCCGGACTGGCGCTGCTGCTCGCCGTCTCGGGGAGCTTCGTCGAACTGGCGCTCATGTCGATGGTGGCGCGCATGGCCCAGTACTACGCGACGTGCGGCGCACTGATCCGGCTGCGCGCCACGCGCCCGGACGAGGCGCCTGAGTTCCGGGCACCGGCTGGGCGCGCGGTCGCGGTGCTGGCGATGCTGGTCTGCACCTGGCTGCTCGTCGAGGCCGACCCGCGCCACCTCGCCTGGGGCGCCGTGGCGATCGTCTCGGGGCTGGGGCTTCATTTCATCGTGCGGGCGTTCAGCCCTCCGCCGGGAGGCGACCTGCGCTGACGAGGGCGTGCCGGTCAGCCGTTCGACCAGCTCGCGGCGAGCACGGATCCCCGACTGCATCGCCGATCGCGGTCGAGCGGTCTCCCAGGCCTCACTTCTTCGCGGTCGCCGTCAGTTCCCGCAAGCGCTCGAACCAGTTGAACGTGAGTCGGACGCGGCGACGGGTGTCCGCTTCACCGGAGTGTTGCACCGTCCGCAGCGCGATCGCGCCGCTTCCATCCGGCAACAGGTCGTAGGTGCTGCTGAAGCTCCCCGCGTACTGACCGACTGTCAGCCGCTCGACCGACTCGCCGATCGACACCGCATGAGGCGCCAACTGGATCGGCACCGAGCGGAGCTTGCCCTCGGTGCGGAAGAACAGCTCATCCCCGCGCTTCGACCACCTCGGCTCACGGCCCCCGTCGGTCGAGACCTGCCACTTGCCTCCGGCCTCGGGAAACGGCCGGACATAGACCTCGAAACGGCCCGACTCATTGGATTCGTAGGCGAGCCACCGGCCATCGGGAGAGAACTGAGGATTGAGTTCACTCGCCGGCGAGGCCAGGAGCACCGACTGCGAGTCGGGGGCATCCACCCGCATCGAGACGATGTCCCAGGTGCCGGAGGAGAGATCGACGCACGCCAGGTTCGAACCGTCCGGACTCCAACCACCGGGGATGCGCATGGACCTGCTGTTGCCGAGCCGTCTCGGCGAACCGGAACCGTCGGATGCGATCACATGCGGCCCCCCCAGGTTCGCGCCGCCTTGAGTCGAGGCGAATGCGATCCGGCTGCCATCGGGCGACCAGAGGGGAGCCCAATCCGGGCTGTTCTCGGCGAACGTCATCCGCGTCTGGCTGCGACGCTCGAGGTCGAGCGTCCACACGTCGGTGCCGGCGCCGACTCCCCGGGTGAACGCGGCGCGCCGGCCATCGGGGGAGATCGCGATGCCTTGCAGGGATTGGCCTCCGATCAGCACCTCGCCCGGGCCGCCGGAGAACCGATGGCGCACCATCTCCACCGAGTCCGCTGCGGCGGTCCCGACCCAGGTGAGGAGCGTGCCGTTGGCGGCCAGGTCGTATTGCGCACTGCCCTCCGTGATCGACCCGCTCACGTTCTCGACCACCGGAGTCGGAGTGCCCGTGACTTCGAGCTTGTTGGCATCGAACGGCAGGGCGTGGAGGGTGCCCTCATGCACGTACAGGATGTGGCCGGTCGGGCTGTATCGAGGCTGCGAGCCGCCTTCATGCAGCGTCTTGCGTCGGCCGCTCTTCACATCGACGACTTCGATCCGGCTCTGACCTTGGCCGAGCAGCGCATTGAATGACACGAACAGCACGGCGTTGCGGCCGGGGATCCAACTCGGCCAGCGGTGGGAACTCTCACCTCGGAGCGAGTCGAGCTGGGTCAAAACTTGGGGCTCTCCCCCTGCCGCCGGAATGCGCATCAGCCCGCTCGCAAGCGTCCTGCTGTAAACGATCGTGCCGTCCTCCCCCCACGTGCCGCCGCGGTTCAGGCTGACCGGCGCGAGCACGACGGGTGAGCCGCCGCGGACGGAGACCTTCTTCAGTTCGGAGCGGGTGACGAAGGCGATCCACTCGCCATCGGGAGAGAAGAACTGGTGATAGGCCAGCTTGGTTCCGGCGATCAAGCGAGGGGTCGCATTCCCGATCTCGCGCACATAGAGATCGCGCTCTTCGCCCGATGTGACGAACGCGATCCGATCGCCCTGCGGCGAGAGCACTGCCGCCGCCCCGTAGCCCATCTGCATGGGCAGCGGCGAGAGCTCGACGTCCAGCTCCATCACTGTTGGCGGCGGGACGGCGGCGCGCCATGGCGCCCACACGGCGGCGATCGCGGCCACCGCGAGTGCCGCGGCGATCGCCCAAGCGAGGTGCGGCGGCTTCGCCGCGGGCGCCGCCGCCGCCTCGGGCCTCGGCGTCGAACGCCAAGCGTTCGGGTCTGCGAGATAGTCGTCGATCACCAGCCGCGCTTCGCCGATGTCGCGGAGCCGCCGCTTGGGGTCCTTGTCGAGGCAGCGCCGCATCAGGCGCTCGATCGGCGTGGGCAGGTCCTTCGGCAGCCGTGACCAGTCGATGTCGCGCATCATCACCGCCGCCATGACCTCGGAGATGGTCTCGCCGGTGAACGGCTGCTCGCCCGTCAGCATCTCGAACAGCACGACGCCGAACGCCCAGATGTCCGCCCGGCGGTCCACCCGCTTGCCCTTCGCCTGCTCGGGGCTCATGTAGGCGGCGGTGCCGAGGATCATGCCCGCCATCGTGCCGCCGATCGGCAGCGTCGGCGAAAGGCTCAGGTCCGAGGTGCTCGCCTCGCCATCGAATCCCTTGGCGAGGCCGAAGTCGAGCACCTTGACGGTGCCGTCGGTGGTGATCATCACGTTGCCGGGCTTGAGGTCGCGATGGAGCACACCCTGCTCGTGCGCCGCCTCGATCGCCAGGCACATCTGGCGTGCCAGCGAGAGCGTCTCGTCAAGCGGCACTGCGCCGCGATGGATGCGGACGCTCAGCGTTTCGCCGCGCACCAGCTCGAGCACCAGGCAGCGGACGCCATCCGCCTCCTCGATGCCGTAGATGGCGCCGATGTTGGGATGGTTCAGCGAGGCGAGCATCTGAGCCTCGCGCTGGAATCTCCCCATCCGCTCGACATCGCCGGCCAGATGCGGCGGCAGCACCTTGAGCGCCACGTCCCGCCCCAGCTTGCTGTCGCGTGCGAGCCACACCTCGCCCATGCCGCCCGCGCCCAACCGATCGAGAACCTCGTAGTGCTGGATGCGCTTGCCGATCATGCCTGTTGTCTCCGGGCGATGCGGGGGTGTGTGGCCAGTGCGCATGCGGACAGTCGGAGCGGGACACTATCGCGTTCGCAGCGCCGTGCGCCAGCGGGGCGGGGCACCTCCCACTCCCGCGCCCGCTCTCGGCCTGGCGCAATGCGAGCGCGGCGCTATGCGGCCACCTGAGCCCGCGTGTATCCTGCCGCTCGATCATCGTCGTCGCCCCCGAGGCGCAGGTGGCTCCACGTAACTAATGTAGGGAGACAGCATGCCGACATCGGTCGTGGACTTCGGGCAGCTCGCGTGACGCCAGAGAAGATCGGTCCCTACCCCATCGAACGTGAAGTCGGCCGCGGCGGCATGGGCGTGGTCTACCTGGGGCGCGACACGAGGCTCGATCGCCGTGTCGCCATCAAAGTGCTGCCCGAGGCGTTCGCGGCGGATCCCGAACGCCTCGCGCGCTTCGAGCGCGAGGCGCGTCTGGTGGCGTCGCTCAACCATCCCAACATCGCCGGCATCTATGGGATCGAAGAGGACGCCAGCCTTCGCTTCCTGGCCCTCGAGTACGTCGAGGGCGATACGCTGGGCGAGCGGATCGAGCGCGGTGCGCTGTCGCTGGATGACTCGCTGGATGTCTGCCGTCAGGTGGCCCTGGCGCTCGAAGCCGCGCACGAGGGCGGCGTCGTGCACCGTGACTTGAAGCCCGGCAACATCAAGGTGACGCCGACGGGCGAGGTCAAGGTGTTGGACTTCGGGCTCGCCAAGGGCGGTGGCAGCGCCGGCGCGGATTCGGCGACCGATCTCTCGCAATCTCCCACGATGGCGTTCGCGGCGACGAGTGCCGGCGTGATCCTGGGCACGGCGGCCTACATGAGCCCCGAGCAGGCGCGCGGCAAGGCCGTGGACAAGCGCACCGACATCTGGGCGTTCGGCTGCCTGCTCTACGAATGCCTCACCGGCCGGCAGGCGTTCGCCGGCGAGACCGTGTCGGACATGCTCGCGCTCATCCTCCAGGGTGAGCCCGAGTGGGCGGCGCTGCCCGCGCAGACGCCCGAGCGCATTCGCGGGCTGCTGCGCCGCTGCCTCGAAAAGGACTCGCGGCGTCGGCTGCGCGACATCGGCGATGCACGCATGGAGATCGAGGACGTGCAGTCGGTGCGCGCGTCCAGCTCGTCGATGGCGGCGTCGGGTGCCGCGGCGAAGGGTTCGCGCCGTCTGTTCGAGTGGGCGCGCTTGGTGGGCGTGGCGCTGCTCGCGGCTGCGGCCACCTGGTTCGTGCCGCGCGCTCTCAACAGCCCCACTAGGCCCAAGCCGTCGCGCTTCGCGATCACGCAGCCCGAAGGCGCTTTCTTGGACACGGACGCGGCCTCACCCACGATCTCCCCCGACGGCGGCACGCTGGCTTTCGTCGCCTACGACTCCACCGGCGAAGGACGCATCTGGTTGCGGAAGCTCGAGTCCACCGTGGCCAAGCCGATCGCCGGAACGAACAAAACGGGCAGTGTGTTCTTCTGGTCGCCGGACAGCCGCCACCTCGCGTTCGTCAGCGAGGGGAAGCTCAAGAAGATCGCTGTGGCGGGCGGGGACGCCGAGGTCGTCTGTCCGATCGCCGCGATGCGCGGTGGTTGCTGGGGCCGAGATGGCATCATCCTCATCTCGCCCACCGCGAACGGCACCATCTATCGCGTTTCGGCCGGCGGCGGCGAGCCGCAGCCAGTGACCACGCTCGATTCGACCCGCGGCGAGACGGCGCATCGCTTCCCGCAGTTCCTGCCCGACGGCCAGCACTTCCTGTTCACCGCGCTTCCGGCGCGCGCCGGGAAGTTCGACATCCTCGTCGGCTCGCTCGATTCACCGAAGCGCACGCTGCTGATGTCCGCCAGCACCGGAGTCACGTGGGCGCCGAGCGGCAACCTGTTGTACGCGCGCGACGGCAAGTTGATGGCGCAGGGGTTCGATGCCAAGGCCCTCAAGCTGCGCGGCGAGCCGGTCTCTCTCGGCGACGTCGTCTCTGCGACGAGCTTCTCGGGCGGCCCGATCGCCTCGGCATCGCTGACGGGCTCGATCGCCTACGCCATGCTGCAGCGGACGAATCAGCGAATGGCCTGGGTCGACTTGGCCGGTCGCGAGCTCGCGCACATCCCGCTCGTGCCCGGGCCCTACTCACTCGGCTCGCTCTCACCGGATGACCGTCGTGCTGCGCTCGAGCGCGACGAATCGGCGGATGGGTCCGACATCTGGATCGCCGACTTGGAGCGCGGCGTGGCCACGCGCTTCACTGACGAGCAGGGCTTCAATGAGAATCCGCACTGGTCGCCTGATGGAACACGCATCGCCTACATGTGGAGCAACAACTCGCCGCAAGTGCTGAAGCTCAAATCGCTGCTCGGGGATAGCACGGAGTCGCTCTTGGAATCCGACCCGCTCTTCAAGCGATTCCATGGCTGGACGCCCGACGGGAGCAGTCTGCTCTACTCACGACTGGATCCGGTGTCCCAGTGGGACCTCTGGGTGATGCCGCTGGATGGCGAACGCGAGCCGCACCACTTTCTGAAGACGCGCTTCAACGAGTTGAACAGCGATGTCTCCCCCGATGGCCGATGGATCACCTACCTCTCCGACGAATCGGGCCAGAACGAGGTCTATGTCCAATCGTTCCCGGTTCCAGGCGGCAAGTACCAGGTCACGACCGGTGGCGGGTTGTGGTCTGGCTGGAGCCGAGACGGAAGACAACTTCGCTATGGGGTGAACTCCGATCCGATGCACAGCCTGACGGCCGAGGTCCAAAGCGGCAACGAGTTCCGGCTCGGCCCGTCGCGCGTTTTCTTCACCATTCCCAAGGATCAGCGAGGGCTGCGAATGGACCATGACAACAAGCGGTTGATCGCCCTGCTTCCGGCGGGAAACGATCCGACGCCCTCGATCACCGTGCTCCTCGATGGGCTCCCGGGGGCGACGGGCCGCTAGGAGGCTGTCCGAGTAGAGGAGTGGCTGCCCGCCGGCCACTTGGCGCGGTTCGTCCGCGAGGTGGTCTCGGAGCTGGACCTGCGCGCGATCGAGGACACCTTCGAGGAAGGGCCCGGCAACCCGTCGTACCATCCCCGGTTGATGGTGACGCTGCTGCTGTACGCGTACAGCACGGGGACCTACTCGTCGCGGCGGATGGCGGCGAAGCTGGTGGACGACGTGGCGTACCGGTTCCTGGTGGCGGGCAACGTGCCGGATTTCCGCACGCTCTGCGACTTCCGCAAGACGCACGGTGATGCGTTGAAGGGGCTGTTCGTGCAGGTGCTGAAGCTGTGCGCGGAGGCCGGGCTGGTGAAGCTCGGCCGCGTGGCGGTGGACGGCATGAAGGTGAAAGCGAACGCCTCGAAGCACAAGGCGATGAGCTACGCGCGGATGAACGAGCGCGAGGCGGCGTTGAGGGCACAGGTGGCGGAGCTGTTGGCGCGCACCGAGGCGACCGACGAGGCCGAGGACGCGGAGCACGGCGAGGACGTCCGCGGCGATGAGCTGCCGGAGGAACTGCAGCGCGCCGAGGGACGACTGGCGAAGATCCGAGCCGAGAAGGCGGCGCTCGAGGCGCAGGCACGAGAGCAGGCGGCGAAGGATGCCGAGGATGCGAAGGCGCACATCGCGGAGCGCGAACAGAAGGAGAGCGGTCGGCGCTTCGGCGGCAAGCGTCCGCAGGTACCGGATCCTGAACAGGCGAAGCCAGCACCGAAGACGCAGCGCAACTTCACCGATCCCGAGTCACGCATCCAGAAGACGGCCGACGGCTTCATCCAAGGCTACACGACATTGCTGGCGGTGGATGATGTCGCGGAAGTGATCGTCGCGCAGCACGTGCCATCGAACGGGCCGGAACAGAACGAACTCATCCCGATCGTGAACGCGATGGCGCTCTTGATGGGCCGACTACCCGAGCAACTGGTGGCGGACGCGGGCTACTGGTCCGAGGCGAACGCCGAGCATCTCGCTGCAAAGGGCATCGACGGCCATCTCGCGCGCGGCCGCATGAAGCATGGCGAGCGCGCGCCGTCACCACCTCGTGGCCGCATCCCGGCGAAGCTCAGCGTGGCCGAACGCATGCAACGCAAGCTGAGGACGAAGGCGGGGCGCGTCGTGTACGCGAGGCACAAGGCGATCGTCGAGCCGGTGAACGGCCAGATCAAGCAAGCGCGTGGGTTCCGTCAGATCCTGCGGCGCGGCCTGGAGCGCGTGGGTCAGGAAGGGTCGCTGGTCTGCACGGTGCACAACCTGCTGAAGCTCAGGACCACGTGGGAACCAGCATGAATCGGGGCTGGGGTGCGCATATCTGGACGGACGAGCCTCCCATGGGGCCCAACAACCGCGGTGGGATCGTCACCGGCCCGCCCGGAGAGAAGTTCAGCGCGCAGGCCTCGGGATCTCGGGGCTCGCGCGCTGCGCTTTCGAATACTCGGACAGGCTCCCAGGCCATCGTTGCCACGTGTCGGACTTCGGCGTACTTGAAGCGCTCGGACGCCACATCAATTGTGGCATCTCCGGGGCAGGCAATCGAGCGCATGTCCTCCCTCAGTTGCCACCGTCTCGGAGTACCACGGCTCCGTCTCGTCGTTCCTTCGCGCCGTGATCCGCCCTCCGCTACATCCCTGTTACTATCGCCCTGCCGCCTCAATCGGGACCGCGGGCTCTCCGCAGTCCCCGCCGAAAGGATCCGTAGCTGGTGCCAGGCCATCGCAACGTGTCGTCCCGTGCCGCACTCGAGCGGGGCGGGGCGCGTCTGCGGCTGATCGGCCTCGACTCGAGCCCCCTGCACGGCGAGTTGCTCGGCGTCGAGCGCCTGGAAGAACGCGCCCGGGCTCTGGCTGCGGAGTTCACCCTCTCGCGCAACCCGCGGCGCGGCTCTCCCCTCCTGCTGCGCCGCCTGTCCGACGACACGCGCGTGCTTCGCCAGGCGTATCGGGTCCTCGCCGGCGACGTGTGGCGCGGCAAGCCGATCGCGCCCGCGGCCGAGTGGCTGCTCGACAACTTCCATCTGGTGGAAGGCGAGATGCTCGAGGTCCGCCGCCACCTTCCCTCTCGCTACTACCGTGAGTTGCCCAAGCTGGCCACACGCGAGCTCGCCGGCACGGCGCGCGTCTATGCGATGGCCGTCGAACTGCTCCGCTACAGCGACGCGCGACTCGACGCCAAGCGGCTGGAGCGGTTCATCTACGCCTATCAGACCGTGGCACCCCTCAGCATCGGCGAGCTGTGGGCGTGGCCGAGCATGCTCAAGCTGGCCCTGATCGAGCACCTGCGCCGGCTCTCCGAGGAAGTCATCGAGAGTCGCGAGGGGCGGCTCGAGGCGGACCGTCTGTTCGCCGAGTTCGAGAGCGCCAAGTCGAAGGGTCCCCTGCCCTCGCTGCCGCGCGTCCTCCACGTCGCCTTCGTGGACCAATTGCTGCAGCGCATGCGCGAATACGGCGCTGGCGCCGCTGGGCTCCGCAAGCGATTGGAAGAGCGGCTGGATGCGCTGCATGCCACGGTCGAAGAGGCGGTGCGGGCCGAGCATCAGCGACAGGCCATGAACCACCTCTCGATGGGCAACTCCATCACCAGCCTGCGGCTGTGCTCGACGCTCGATTGGAATGAGTACGTCGAGGGCGTGAGCATGATCGAGCGCATTCTTCAGCGTGATCCGCCCGGCGTCTACGCCAGCATGGTGTTCGCGAGCCGCGATCGCTACCGCCACGCGGTGGAGGAGCTGGCCGACCCCACGGGCGAGGCCCAGGTGCGGGTCGCTCTCCGCGCCATGGAGAGTGCGCGCCAAGCGGCCGAGGAGCTGGGCACCGACTCGAGGGCGGCGCATGTCGGCTACCACCTGATCGGAGGCGGGCGTCGCGAACTCGAGCACGACGTGGCGCATCATCCGCCGCTGCGGCAGCGCCTCATGCGACTGCTCTTCGAGCACGCCACGCCGGTCTACCTCGGGGGGCTCGCTCTGATCACCGGGCTCGGGGTGGCGATGGCGATGGCGGCGGCGGGAGCGGCGCAGGCGCCGCAGTGGATGGCTGTCTGGGCGGGATTGCTCGCGATCATCCCCGCCAGCGAGTTCGCCGTGGCGCTCATGAACCGCATCGTCCATCGGATCGTTCGACCGAAGCTGCTACCGCGGCTCGACCTGCGCGGGGGCGTCCCCGAGTCGGCGCGCACCATGGTGATCGTGCCCACCCTGATCACGTCGGTCGAGGGCGCACTGACCTTGCTGGAGCACCTGGAGGTGCATGCCCTCGGCAATCTCGACCCACGGATCCATTTCGCTTTGCTCACCGACTTCCCGGACGCCGAGTCCGAGCGCCTTCCGCGTGAGGACGAAGTGCTCGCGACCACGATCGCAGGGATCGAGGCCCTCAATGCGCGCTATGCACCCGGCACCGGGGACCGATTCTACCTGTTCCACCGCGAACGCCGGTGGAACGCCAGCGAAGGCGTGTGGATGGGTTGGGAGCGCAAGCGCGGCAAGATCGAGGAGTTCAACCGCCTGCTGAGGGGCGCCACCGACACCGGCTTCACGGTGTGCGTGGGGGATCCCGCGATCCTGCCGCACGTTCGCTACTGCATCACGCTCGACAGCGACACGCGACTGCCGCGTGACGCGGCGCGTCGATTGATCGGGGTGATCGAGCATCCGCTCAATCGCCCGCGCTACGACCCCGAGCTCGGCCGCGTCGTCGAGGGCTATGGGATCCTGCAGCCACGCGTCAGCGTCACGATGGCGAGCGCGGCTGGCTCGCTGTTCGCCCGCGCCTACTCCGGTCACACGGGCGTCGATCCCTACTCCACCGCAGTCTCCGATACCTACCAGGACCTGTTCGGCGAGGGCAGCTTCGCGGGCAAGGGGCTCTACGATGTGGACGCCTTCACCGCGGCGCTCGAGGATCGAGTGGCCGAGAACGCCATGTTGTCACACGATCTGTTCGAAGGCCTCTTCGCGCGCTGCGCGCTGGTTTCCGACGTCGAGTTGGTGGACGACTTCCCCTCGAGTGTGCTGACGCATGCGCGGCGCCAGCACCGCTGGGTGCGCGGCGACTGGCAGATCCTGTCGCATCTGTTGCCGCTGGTGCCGTCGCGCCACGGGCTCGAGCGCAACCGGCTGCCGCTCATCAGCCGCTGGAAGATCCTCGACAACCTGCGCCGCAGCTTGGTGGCTCCTGCGTTGATCGCGCTGCTGGCCTCGGCCTGGACATGGCTCCCGGGCTCGCCGCTGGGGTGGACCTTGGCCGCGCTCGCGGTGCTCGGCTTCCCACTGCTCCCGCCGCTGGTGCACCTGGCCGGTGGCCCGCGCCCGCAGCAGCCCTTCGGTGTGTACCTGCACGATGTGTGGGCGGAGCTCGAGACGGCGGGCGCACAGGTGCTGCTCCAGATCATGCTGCTCGCAAGCCACGCCTACGAGATGGTGCACGCCATCGGCCTGACGCTGGTTCGCATGGTGATCACGCAGCGCCGTCTACTCGAGTGGGAGACCGCCGCGGCCACGGCGGCTCGCTCAGCCGGACTGCTCTCGCGCCAAGGTCCCTGGGTGTTCGTTGTCGAGATGTGGGCTGGCCCGGGGGTCGCCTTGGTGCTGGTGCTGGGGATGCTCCCCCTGCGTGCGAGCGCGCTGCCGCTGGCGCTGCCGTTCCTCGCCGCGTGGCTGGTCTCGCCGTTGGTCGCGTGGTGGCTGAGCAGGCCGGTGGTGGCGAGGCGCCTGGCGCTGCAGCCGGACGACGCCGCGCAGCTGCGCCGCATCGCGCGTCGAACCTGGCGCTACTTCGAGCACTTCGGCGGCGCCGAGGATCACGCCTTGCCGCCCGACAACGTCCAGGAAGGTGTCGAGTTGGCGATCGCGCACCGCACGTCGCCAACCAACATCGGCATGGGGCTGCTCTCGACGCTCGCCGCGCATGATCTGGGCTACCTCGAGAGTGCCGCGCTCGCCGATCGCATCGACGCCACGCTCACCACGGTCGAAGCGCTCGAGCGCCACGAAGGACACCTTCTCAACTGGTATGACACCGAGAGCCTCGCCCCGCTCTCCCCTCGGTACGTCTCGACCGTGGACAGCGGCAATCTGGCGGGAGCGCTGATGACCATGTCCGCGGGGCTGCATGAACTCGCTTCCGAAGACGAAGACGAAGACGAAGCGAGGACGTTCCATGGGGCCACCGATACCGCGGGGGTGCTCGCCGAGATGCTGGACGCGCTCGAGCACCGGGCTCACGCGGCGACTCCCCTTCGCTCGTGCTGCGTCGCCGCTCGTCGGGAACTGGACGCGCTGCGCGCCACACTGGCCGATGGCGGACCTGCGATCGCGCGCCTCGAGGCGGTCGGGCAACTCGCCGGCGCTCTGCGCGCCGCTCTCGATCAGGTCGCGGCGGCCGCGCCCGCGGGCCCCGAAGCCGACGCGGTCGGCGAATGGAGTCGGCTATTGGACGATGCGCTCCGACGACTGCCGGGGATCGCGGCCCGACCCGAAGCGGTGCGCCCAAGATTTCACGAGCTCGCCCGCCGCTGCGAGCGTCTCGCCCATGCCATGGATTGGACGTTCCTGTATGACCGGGCACGCGGGGTGTTCGCAATCGGCTTCCGACTCGCCGATGCCGATGGCCCGGGGCGCCGCGACGACTCCTACTACGACCTGCTGGCATCCGAGGCACGGCTCGCCAGCTTCATCGCCGTGGCTCGCGACCAAGTGCCGCAGGAGCATTGGTTCCGGCTCTCGCGCGCGCTGGTGAGCGTGGAGGGCTGCACCACGCTGGTGTCGTGGAGCGGCTCGATGTTCGAGTACCTGATGCCGCTGCTGATGCTGCGCAGCCATCCCGAGACCTTGCTCGAGAACGCCTGCCGCGCGGCTGTGCGCGCGCAGATCCTGTACGGCAAGCTCCAGAGGGTGCCATGGGGAATCTCGGAGTCCGCCTACCATGTGGTGGACACACATGGCACCTATCAGTACCGGGCCTTCGGTGTGCCGGGGCTGGGGCTCAAGCGTGGGCTGTCCGAGGACCTGGTGATCGCGCCCTATGCCTCTGCACTCGCCGCCATGGTCGACCCCACCGCCTCGGCTGCGAACTTCCGACGGCTCGCTCGCGAAGGCGCCTCGGGCCGGTTCGGGTTCATCGAGGCACTCGACTACACGCCGCGCAAGATCGTCACGCCTGACGCCGAGCGGGCGCCTGAGCCACTCCGCGTCCAGGGTGTGCGCGCCTACTTCGCGCATCATCAGGGGATGAGCTTGGTCGCGCTCACCAACGCCGTGCTCGGCGCCCCGATGGTGCGGCGGTTCCATTCGGATCCGAGCGTGCGGGCCACCGAGCCCTTGCTTCAGGAACGCGTGCCGCGATTCGTGCCCGTCATCCGACCGCGTCCCGCCGAATCCACTCGCGTCGAGGCTTCGGTGGCCGAGGCCTCGCCGCGCCGTTATCGCTCCCCGCACACTCTCTACCCCGGCGCCCAGTTCCTGTCGAATGGTCAGTACACGGCGATCGTCACCAATGCCGGAGGCGGAGCCAGTACCTGGCGTGGACGTTCGGTCACGCGGCAACGCGACGATCCGACCTGCGACGCGGGCAGCCAGTTCCTCTACGTGCGCGACGTTCGCAGCGGCCTGCTGTGGTCGGCGGCGTACCAGCCGGTGTGTCGCGAGCCCGAGCGCTACCGGGTGACCTTCCATGCCGACGAGGTACTGTTCGAGCGCAGCGACGACAGCATCGAGACCCGGCTCGAGATCACGGTCTCCCCTGAGGACGATGTCGAGGTGCGCCGCATCACGCTGGTCAACCATAGCCATCAGATGCGTGAGATCGAGGTGACGAGCCTGGTCGAGATCGTGCTCGCATCGCGCGTCGACGA
This sequence comes from bacterium, assembly GCA_043779265.1. GTDB lineage: Bacteria > Eisenbacteria > RBG-16-71-46 > RBG-16-71-46 > RBG-16-71-46 > CADEFY01. Next base: position 25,794 of record JAYWEM010000027.1, read on the forward strand.
TCTCGCCCACCCGGCGTTCCTCAAGTTGTTCCTCGAGACCGAGTACCGCCCCGAGTGCACGGCCCTGCTGTGTGGCCGTCGCCCGCGTTCGCCCGACGAGCTGACGCAATGGGCGGTGCACGTGCTGAGCGCTGAGGATGGCGGCCACGGCGCCGTCGAATGGGAGACCGACCGCGCGCGGTTCCTGGGCCGCGGTCGTACGCCCGAGGATCCAGCGGCGCTCGACGGCCGGGCGCTCTCCGGCACCACGGGAGCGGTGCTCGACCCGATCCTGAGCCTGCGCCGGCGCGTGCGTATCGCCGCCGGCGGTCAGGTGCGCCTCGCGTTCGCGACCGGCGTCACCACGAGCCGGGCCTCGGCGATGGTGCTGGCGGAGAAGTACAACGACCCCGCTTCGGCCGCCCGCACCTTCGCGCTCGCCGCCACCCAGACGCAGATGCGGCTGCGTCACCTGGGGATCTCGGCGGCCGATGCGCAACTCTACGAGCGGCTCGCCTCACATGTCCTGTGGACCGACGCCACGTTGCGCGCCGATCCCGCGTTCCTCGCAAGCAACACGCTCGGCCAGTCTGGCCTGTGGGCGCACGGCGTTTCGGGCGATCTTCCAATCGTGGTCGTGCGCGTGGTCGAGGAGGGCGATCTCGCGCTGGTGCGCCAGGTGCTGCGGGCGCAGGAGTACTGGCGATTGAAGGGCCTCAGTGCCGACGTCATCCTGCTCAACGAACATCAGAAGAGCTACTTGGAGGAGCTGCACGAGCAACTTCAGGGCCTGCTCGAGAAGGGCACTTGGGCCGCATGGCGGGACCGGCCCGGCGGCGTCTTCCTGTTGCGCAGCGACGGAATGCAGGAGGCTCAACGGGTGGTCCTGTTGGCGACCGCGCGCGCAGTGTTGAGCGGCGGGCAGGGCAGCTTGGCGGATCAGCTGGGTCTGCCCTACCCCGAACCGAGCTGGCCCCCCTCATTAGATGCGCGACCGGAGTCGGAACTCTCCCCCGTGAGCGCCGCTTCGGAGGTCGAGGCCCCGCCTCTCACCCACCACAACGGGTTCGGCGGCTTCACTGCGGGCGGTCGCGAGTACGCGATCGTGCTGGAGGGCGACGCGGACACGCCCCAGCCGTGGGTGAACGTGATCGCCAATCCGCACTTCGGCACCGTGGTCGGCGCCACTGGCGCGGCCTGGTCCTGGGCCGGCAACAGCCGCGAGAACCGCCTGACGCCCTTCGGTAACGACACGGTGAGCGAGTTCAGCGGTGAGGCCATCTACCTGCGAGACGAAGAGCGCGGCGACGTGTGGGGCGCCACGCCGGGGCCGCTGCCGCGAGCACGCGACGGCGGCAGGTGGGTCACACGCCATGGCGCCGGCGTCACGCAGTTCGCCCACGCCGCCTACGGCGTCACCTCCGAACTCACCGTGTCCGTGGACGCAGAGGAGCCCGTCAAGCTGTCGCGGCTCTCGCTCACCAATCACTCCGGAGTCGCTCGGCGTCTGAGCGTGTTCGCCTACAATGAATGGGCGCTGTGTCCGCCGCGCGCCGGCGAGCACCGCTTCGTCGTCACCGAGCAGGACCAAGGGACCGGCGCCGTGCTGGCGCGCAATCCCTACAACTCCGATTTCCCGGGGCGCGTGGCATTCGCGCACTCGAGCGTGACTCCCGCGTCAGCGACCGGCGATCGGTTCGAGTTCCTCGGGCGCAACGGATCGCTGCGGCGGCCCGCGGCCCTGGCGCGTGTGTCACTCGGGCGGCGCTTCGGCGCCGGACTCGACCCTTGTGCCGCACTTCAGATCCGCGTCGAACTCGAGCCCGGAGAGACGCGTGAGATCGTGCTGCTGCTGGGTCAGGGCGACAACCGGGCGCACGCACTGGCGCTGGCGACCCGCTTCGGCGAACTCGGGGCCGCACGTGCCGCGCAGGAGAACGTCGAGCGGCACTGGGACGAGATGCTGGGCACTGTGCAGGTCGAAACGCCGGATGACTCATTCGATCTGATCATGAACCGCTGGCTGCTCTATCAGTCGGTGAGTTCGCGGCTGTGGGGCCGCACCGGGTTCTTCCAGCCGGGCGGCGCGTACGGCTTCCGCGACCAGCTTCAGGACGTGATGGCGCTCGCCTTCGCGAAGCCCGAGCTCTACCGCGAGCACCTGCTGCGTTGCGCCGCCCGACAGTTCGTCGAAGGTGATGTGCAGCACTGGTGGCATGAACACACTGGGCGGGGCGTGCGGAGCCGCTGCTCCGATGACCTGTTGTGGCTCCCCTACGCCGTGGCCCACTACCTGAAGACGACGGGCGACCGCGACGTGCTCGACGTGCCCGTGGCATTCCTGGAAGCACCTGCGCTCGCGCCCGGCGAGCTTGAAGCCTATGGGCTGCCTGCCGTCTCGGGCCAGAGCGGGACGCTCTATGAACACTGTGTTCGCGCCATCGAGCGCAGTCTGGTCATGGGCCAGCATGGCCTGCCGCTGATCGGAGCTTGCGACTGGAACGACGGCATGAACCGGATCGGCCATCTGGGCCGAGGCGAGAGCGTGTGGCTCGGCTGGTTCCTCTCGAAGCTCCTGCTCGACTTCGCCCCCATCGCGAAGGGGCGCGGGGACGGCGCGCGCGCCACGCGCTGGCGCGTCGAGCGCGAGCGGATGGGCGCCATGCTCGAGCAGGCCTGGGACGGCGACTGGTACCGCCGCGCCTACTTCGACGACGGCAGGCCGCTCGGCTCCGCCCAGGAGCAGGAGTGCAGGATCGACGCGCTGTCGCAGAGCTGGGCCGTGCTGTCCGGCATCGCACCGCGCGAGCGGGCCGAGAAGGCCATGGACGCGGTTCGCGTGCAGCTCGTGCGGCGTGATGCGGGGCTCATCCAGTTGCTCACTCCGCCATTCGATCAGACGCCGCTCGATCCCGGGTACATCAAGGGCTACGTGCCGGGAGTGCGCGAGAACGGCGGCCAGTACACCCACGCCGCGCTGTGGACGGTCATGGCGATCGCGCAGTTGGGCGGCGGTGACGAGGCCGTCGAGCTCTTCCACATGCTGAACCCGATCAATCACACGCGCACGCCGGCCGACGTGGAGCGCTATCGAGTCGAACCCTACGTCGTGGCGGCCGATGTCTACACGCACCCGGCGCACATGGGCCGAGGCGGCTGGACCTGGTACACGG
>JAYWEM010000028.1:0-28929 GCA_043779265.1 bacterium
AGATCTGGTCGAGCCAGACGTAGGTGCTCTTGGCCATGAGCAGCGTGGTCGGCATCCATTCCGCATCGCGGCTGAAGCGCTCGTACTCGATATCGGCCGAGCTGTAGCGGGGTACGGCGGCTGCACTCGAGTCGCCGAACGTGCCTTGTCCGGCAGCCCAGGTGTTACCTCTCGCGTCGGCCTCCGCCCGTGCGGCGAACCACGCGTCCTCCTCTCGGCGGAGGTCGAATGCCGTGAGCAGGCGCTCGAGGAGGTCGCCGAGCAGCCACTGCCAATGCGTGCGCACCCACTCGAGTTGGTCGTGCAGGGAACCCGGCGAAGCGATTGCGGGTTGCCGCAGGAAGTCGACCAGATTGCGCTGCTGCGGCCCGAAGCGCGGCCGAGTCTCGAACCAGGCACGCATCAGGAGGGTCAGGCGATGGAACGCGGTGCCGTGCGTCAGCGCCAGCGACTCGAAGAGGTCGCGATAGGGCGCGGCTGCATCATTCGCCTGCGTGAGCCAGAGCGCGAGGAGTTCCTCGAGCGCCACGGCACGATGCGGCGTCGCGCCGGTCGCACCCGCCAGCCAGACCATCGGATCCATGCCGCCCCGGTGCACAGCCATCGGGGGGAACTGCTCGACGAACGTGAGGAGCACGCGATCGAGTTCGTGTGATCCGAGTCGCGCCGACAGCCACGGCAGCGCGCCCGTGAACGCCGCGTCGTCGTGATCGGAGCGGAAGCGCTCCATCGCCAGATGCGCCAGTTCATCGAGCAGTCCGAGCGCGAACAGATCGGCGGCACGCGCGATGGGCGAGCCGCCCCGCGCTTCGGTCCAGCGTGCGGCCAGTCGGTGAGCGGCCGCGGGGTTCGCGAGGACGACGCGGCCGGTGGTGTGGAACAGGGCCTCGTCGAAGCCGGCGCGCTCGCGCGCGGCGCGGCTGATGTGGAACTCGTAGGTGGGTGTACGGGTGGGCATGGTCTGGCCGAGGTTAACAGCGAGCTGCGGGCGCGTCAGAACGAGTGCCCGGAGGCCACGTGTGTGGAGTCGGTGACGGCGCTCGAGTCGGCAGCCGCGGCGACGGTGTCGCGGGCGGTGTACAACGAGCCGGCGCTGCCTGCGAGCGTGATCGCCAGCGAGTCGGCGGGCCGGACGAGCGTCGAGTCGAGCCATCCCTTGGAGGACATCTTACCGGCGATGAAGCGCATCTGGTCTCTCACCCAGGGCTTCAGCTCGCCCTCCGCGGTGAGCCGGCCGCGCCATCGCCGAGGGCTCGGCACCAGGGTCGCAAGGAAAAGGGACTCATCGAGTGTCAGCCGACTGGCGTCTTTGTCGAAGTAGTAGCGGGCCGCCTCTCCGGCGCCATGAATGCCCGGGCCCCATTCGATGATGTTGAGGTAGATCTCGAGCAAACGTTCCTTCGGGACGCGGGCCAGATGTTCGAGGCTCCAGGCGAGCACGACTTCCTGGCCCTTGCGAGCGAGGGTCTTCTGTTGGCCGAGGAACAGGTTGCGCGCGATCTGCATCGTGATGGTGCCGGCGCCGCGCTTGAATCGTCCGGCACGCAGGTTCTCGGCGATGGCGAGCTGGATCGCCTGCGTGTTGAAGCCGCGATGCCACCAGAAGCCGCCGTCCTCGTTGGTGAGCACGGCATCGCGCAGGTTCGGCGTGATCGAGGCCAGTGGGCGGAAGTCGGGGTTCGCGGGGGAGAGTTCACGCGAGACCGTTCCACTCGGCACATGGATGTGCGCGATGAACGGGCCCCGAAGCGCGGTCAGGGGCAGTTGATTGTCGTCGCCGAGGACGAGCGCCTTGGACCGGGTACGCGCATCGAAGCGGACGCTGTCGGGATGAGCGACATCGAGTGTAAGCGCACCCTCCCAGTCGAACGCCCCACGCACGCGCATTGCATCGAGCGGGCCGAGCAGGATGCGCGGCGTGCTGGCACGGATGTCGGCCTCGGTCAGGTCGCTCCCCGCCCAAGTGGCCTCGAAGCGCGGGCCCGCACGCCGGATGCGGCCCGCGAGTGTGAAGGTCAACGAACCGACGCGCAGCGTCGCGCCTTCCTGGAGTCGCAGCTCGCCAGCCGTACGATCCTGTGCGAGTGCGCCGTCGAGCATCAGCGTGAGCGGCTTTGTCGAGCCACTCACCGGGTCGGCGAGCGTGAAGCTGGCTCGAGCGCCGAACGTGTCGTCGCCCTTCCAGTTCGCAAGCACTTCGAAGGGCACCGAATCGGCGAGCGCGAGCGTGCCGACGCCGGACATCTGGAGTCCGGTGCTCGGGTGCGTCAGCTCGAACGCCTCGATCCAGGCGCCGCGCTCCCCTCTCTGGAGGCGGACGCGCGCGAGTCGCAGCTCGGGCAGGCGACGTGCTGGGAGGAGCACCGCGTTCGCGAGCTGCTGCGCCGCGGCCCGGACGCGAGAGTCCACCGGACGGCTACGGGCGGAAGTGGGTTCCGCTTCGGGTGTCCACGCCGGCTCGTCGGTCTCGGCGGGAGCCGTTCCTCCGATCGAGATCGCGGCGTCGTTCAGTGTGAGTCGCGCCGGTCTCGGGGGCCAGGCGAACGCCAGCGCCACATCGAGTTCGTTCGCGTGCAGCGCGGTGTCGCCTTGGGCGCGCGTGAGCGTCAGGCCACGCAGCCGGATGCTCGCCGGGTAGGACACGTCGAGCGCGCGCCAGGAGGCGGTGAGGCCCCGACCCGCGGCGGCGCGACGCACCTGATCGGCCACGAGGCCACTCAGCGCCCAGGGGAGCAGGGCGATCGCCATGAGAAGTGAGGCGGCGACGGCGATCCATCGCCGGGGAATGGCGCGTACCGCGCCGCGGAGGCCTGAGCCATCTCGTTCGTGTCGCACTGCGAGCGACTCTGGGGAGAGAGGCGAAGCCCGTCAAGCAGAAGCGCCCAGCGCAGGTGTGTGCCGGGCGCTTCGAGTGCAGTCGGCCTCAGGCGACCGGAGTCTCTTTCGTCGCCTTGTACTCCGCCCACGCAGCGGGTGCTTCAGTCAGGAACGACGTGTGGCGGGGCACCCAGCCCAGTTCACGGCGTGCCTTGGTCGACGTGACCCGGATGTCGCTGAGCAGTGCCTTGCCGAACAGGCCGAGCTTCTCGACGAGCTGCTTCGGGTTCTGTGCGATCGCCTTGGCTCCGCTGGCGGCCGCTGCCGCCGCCGCCAGTTCGCGTACCGTGGGGTGCGTGTCGTCGGCGAGGATGTAGCGCTCACCGCCCGGGGCATGCTCGAGCGCGAGGGCGTAGGCCTCGGCGACGTCATCGCGATGCACCATCGCCCAGTGCTGATCGCCTCCCGGGAAGTGGATGGTCTTCTTCTCGCGGGCGCTGTTCCACCAGGAGTGGAGGATGCCGCGACCCTCGCCATAGACCATGCCCGGGCGCAGGATGATCGTCTCGACCTCATGGGAATCGAGAGCGATCGCAACCTCCTCGTGCGCGGCGAGCCACGAGACGAGTTCGAGCGGCTGAAGCGGCGCCGACTCATCCAGCACCTCGCCGTCGCTGCCGCCCATCACCCAGACACCGCTGGTGTAGAGCACCTTGCGCACCCGTCCATCGAGCGCCGCATGGCGGAACGCCTCGAGCGCCTCGGCATCGCGGTCGCTCGCTCCGTGCTGCGGGTCGGAGGCCAGGTGCACGACGGCGTCGCAGTTCTGCAAGACGCCCATCCACTCATTCGGAGCCTGCAGGTCGCCGTGCACCGGCGTGATCCCGGCGGCTTCAAGGGCGTGGCCACGTTCCTTGTTGCGGGTCAGCCCGAACACTTCGTAGCGCCCATCGCGGGCGAGGCGCGCGGCGACGGCGCTGCCGATGTAGCCGGTTGCTCCGGTGACGAACACTCGGGTGGTCATGATGGGGCTCCTAAGGCCAGGGGGTGTCCGAATAGTGTCGGCTCAGCCCAGCCGTCCTTGAGTGCGAAGTCCAGGAAGTCTCGAGTCGCAATACCCGTTCAACGCTCAGGATGCGTCGGGTATTCCCCTCGGTGTGTCAGGTTCCGGGGTATTCGCGCAAGATCAGGTGCCGCAGGTCACTGGCCCCTGTAGGTCACACGCGAAGTGCAGGTCTCATGCACCGTGATGGCCGCGAGATGCGGCACGACCGTGGCGAGTCGCTGCCAGATCCACACCGCGAGGTGCTCCGCGGTCGGGTTCTCGAGACCGGGGACTTCGTTGAGTACACGATGGTCCAGTTCGTTCTTGAAGATCGGATCGATGCGCTCGCGAACCTCGCCGAAGTCGAGCAGCCAGCCCATGCGGGGGTCCACGTCGCCCTCGAGCGTCACCTCGATGCGATAGGAGTGGCCGTGCATGCGGAAGCACTTGTGCTCGGCGGGCACGTGCGGCAGGCGATGTGCGGATTCGAATCGGAACTCGCGGGTCAGTTCGACGCGCATGGAGTCAGGCCTCGGGAGTGAGCGCGTAGCGCGTGGGGTCGGGAACGCCCGCCTCGCGGAATCCGTGGGCGCGCAGGCGACAGGAGTCGCAGCCACCGCAGGCGAGAGCGTCGGGCGAGGGATCGTAGCATGAGTGGGTGAGCGCGTAGTCGACGCCCAGCGACAGGCCGAGCCGGATGATTCCGGCCTTGCCGAGCGCCATGAGTGGGGTGTGCACCTGGTAGCGGGTGCCCTCGACCCCGGCCTTGGTCGCGAGCGAGGCGAGCGACTCGAACGCCCGGATGTACTCGGGGCGACAGTCGGGGTAGCCGGAGTAGTCGATGGCATTCATGCCGGCGACGATGTCACTCGCACCGATCACCTCGGCCAGCCCGAGTGCGATGCTCAGGAACACGGTGTTGCGAGCCGGCACGTAGGTCACCGGGATCTCGGCCGCCATCGCCGACTCCTCGCGCCCCTTGGGTACCGCGAGGTCCGCGGTCAGCGCCGAACCGCCCAGCGCACGCAGGTCGACTCGCACGATGCGGTGATCCACGGCTCCGAGAGCTGCCGAGACACGTGATGCGGCGTCGAGTTCGACGGCGTGGCGCTGGCCGTAGTCGAACGCGAGCGTCGTCGAGGCGAATCCCTCCCGCCTCGCCCACGCGAGGCAGGTGGCGGAGTCGAGGCCACCCGAGAGCAGCACGACAGCAGCGCGGGGTGCGCTCATACGCCGCGCCTCGCGCCCCACAGCCAGACATGCAGTCGCGGCGACAGACGCACACCGTCACGCTTGCAGCGCTCGGCCAGCCAGCGGCCGCGGCTCTTGAGCTGCTCGTCGGTCAGCCCTTCGGGCATCCACGAAAGCCGATCGAGCGGCACACGGTTCAGCTGGGCGCGCTCGAGTGACTCGTCGGCATCGGCATCGTCGCTCACCACCACCTTGAGCGTGGTGTTGGGGTCCTGGAGGAAGGCGTCGGCATGGGCCCAGGTCTCATCCGCGCGCCCGGTGGCCGATCGCAGCTTGGGCGACCAGTTGTAGTGGAGGCGGGCATCACGGATCGGCGGCGGCTCCAAGCCGCTGGTCTCGACCTCGACACGGTGCCACCTCGTGAGGGCTGCGCGCAGGAGCGAGGCGATCCCCTCGTGCGCCAGCGGTTCGCCGCCGGTGACCACCAGCAGTCGCGCCGCACCCAGTGCTTCGAGCGAGGCGAACACGTCGTCCACATTCCGAGGCTCGCCGCCGGAGCCTTCCCACGTGTACTTGGTGTCGCACCAACTGCAGCCGACCGCGCAGCCCTGCAGGCGGAGGAAGTGGGCGGGAGTGCCCAAGGTTGAGCCCTCGCCCTGGAGCGAGTGGAAGAGCTCGGAGACGCGCACGCTGTTCACGTCAGGGAGCGTCGAACTCGCCGCCCGGGAACTCGCGCAGGGCCTCGACGGCGTTGGTGAAGATGACCGTGCCGGCGCGAGAGGAACCCTCACTCGCACGGCGGATCGTGGGGAACCACAGGCCGGCATGCTGTTCCCAGCCTTCCCAGGTCCACTCGGAGGACGCTTGCTGGCCCTGCAACACGAAGCTCCAGCTCGTCACGCGCCAGGTCGCGGTGTTGACGACCACCGTGTAGCGATCGCCCGGGGTCAGGCCGACGCCATCGAACGACATGCCGAAGCGTCGATGCACGACGCCTGCGAGCGTCGTGTCGCCGAGATCGGCGAGCCGGACGCCCGGGTCGCGAAGCTTGTAGGGCATCAGGAACCAGTAGCTGTCGTTGGTCCACAGGGCATCGCCACGCTGGATGGCGCGGCGGAGCGAGTCCCCCTGGAGCGAGCGCATAGCGAGCGTGGCCCAGCCTTGAGTGCTGTCGCCGAGCACATGCGCGACGGCGTAGTGCACGCCATCGCGGCCGACGCCATCGACCTTGTGCCAGCCGGAATGCTTGTTCCACGAGTGGCGGCGCGTGCTGCGCACGGTGTCGTTCACACTCGTGCCGAAGCTCCAGCGCAGGCCGTTGAGCGACTGGAAGCGCTCGGCGCCCCCGAGCGCCTCGATCACACGAGTCGCCGTCTCCTCGGCTCGGTTGGGCGCGGCGATCGACTCGGCGGCCAGCGGCGCCACGCCGATCGCGTGCAGCGCGAGCGCGCCCCACGCGAGCAGGCTGAGCTGGGATCGTCGGTTCAAGGTGCCTCGAACAGTGCGGCGGGAAGTCGATCGTCGCGGGTGATGTCCTTGGTCCAGACGCGCGTGCGTCCGTCCTCGCGGAGGTGGTTCGTCGCGAATGAGACGCCGTCCACGTTCACCCAATCCTCCCAGGTTCCGGTTTCGAGCCGCGTCTCGCCCTCGTGATGGAACTGCCAGTAGGCGATGCGGCCGCTCTGCTCATCGACATCGAAGTGATAGGTGTCACCACCGCCCTCGAACGTGATTCGCAGACGCTCACGACCGTCGGCCTGTTTGCCGATGTGCGCCAGTTGGACGCCCGGATCGCGGAGCTTGAAGGGCATCAGGAACCAATAGGTGTCGTGGCGCCACAGCGCGCCGCCGCGGCGGACGAGCGTGCGCACGGTGTCACCGGCGAGCGCGGTTCCATCGACCCAGGCGGCCCCGGTCGAGTCGCCGAGCGTGTGCACGATGACGAATCGCTTCCCGGCGCGATCCAGGTACTCGACGCGATGGCGATTGGAGTTGCGATCCCAGGCGTGGCGTCGCGAGGCCCGCACGGTATCGCCTCGCGTCACCTCGAACGTCCAGCGCATGCCGCCCCATGTGGCGAAGCGTTCGGCACCGAGTGAGGTCTCGAGGCGCTGGAGGATCGGCGTCGACGCTGCGTCGTGCGTGGAGGCGTTCGCATGCGCCGCGCTGGCGAGCATCAGGCTCAAGACTGCCGAGAGTGCGATGCGGCGCATCAGTGGCCCGAGCCGCCGCGCGCGAGCGTGTGCTCCTTGCTGCAGTTGAAGCAGCGGTAGTCGAGATGCGCCTGTCCCACCGGCCAATCGACGTGATTCTTGCGGCCGCACCCGGGACAGGAGATGCGCACGCGTTCGGTGGCGCCGGATGGCGTTTGCGACATGGGGGTCCTCCTGACGAGGGTGAATGGCTGCCGATGCGGGAACGGGCGGGCAGTATAGCGGCCGACGCCCGAATGCGCTCAGCGCCGATAGCGCTTGGCGTAGACGCCGAGGCAGGCGTCCTGGATCACGGTGATCCCGGCCTCGGTGAGCCTGGCGGTGGCGTCTTCATGGCGGATACCGCTCTGCAGCCACACGACGCGAGGCCGGCGCTCGAGGGGCAGCGCGAGGATGGAGTCGGCCAGCTCGGGGATGGCCTCGCTGCGACGGAACACGTTGAGCACGTCGATGCCCGGAGGCAGTTCGTCGAGAGAGGCCAGCGTCGGCTGGCCGAGCGCGTGCGGGACCCTGGGGTTCACGCCCGTCATCTCGATCCCCAGGCGCGACATCATGAGCGGAATCGTATGGGCAGGAGCGTCCGGATCGGGCTCGGCATCTTTGATCCCGAGGACGGCGACGCGTTTCATCGACCGGGCGATTCCGGAGCGTGTGTCCTCGTCATCTCGAAGCGCAGGGCTCACGCCTCGCCCTCGCGGGCCTCGTCGATCTTGCCGAGCGGCTCGCCCCGCAGCAGCTTGGGGAGGAGAACCGTGAAGGCGGAGCGTGCCATGGCGTATTCCGCGCCTGCCTCGCGCACGGCTTTGAGGCGTTCGGTCTCGACATGCGATCCGAACGCCACGACGCTGACGCTGCGGGTGCGCTCATTCAGTTTGAGGGCGCGGACGAGTGCGGGGGCGTCCCCGTCGGCGTTGAGGTCGAGCAGCACCAGGTCCGGAGGTTCGCTGGTGATGCGATCGAGTGCCTGCGGCATTCCGAGCAGGGATAAATCGACCCCGGCCGCTTTGGCCGTCGCCGTGATGCGCGAGGCGAAGAACAGGTCCGGGACCACGGCGATGACTCGGCGCATCGACGACCCTCCGCGTGTGCTGCGTGATTCGGTGGGGCCGCGGGGGCGGCTGCAGGGTCTCCTGCGCGTGAGCGCAGCGGAAACCGTTTCCAGCGGCAGAATGCGCTTCGAAGCCTGTCCCGGCAAGGAGACAGGAGTCAGCGGACGCTCGGGCGCTTCTTCTCACTGAGACGAGCGAGCCCCATGTACGTCACGGCGAGGCTCTTGGCGAGCGCCAGCTTGGGAGACCAGCGGATCCCCGTCTGCGCCTCGACGCGGGCGCCTCTCGTGCGCAGATGCCGCGCGAGGTCATCGGGACGGATGAAGCGATGGAAGTCGTGATGCCCGCGCGAGCGCGCCGGAGTCTCGTACTCCCACTTCCAGATGATCTCCTTGAACGCTTCGAGTGTGGCGTTATGCGTGAGGTAGCCGAACCAACCGCCCGGCTTCAGCGCATGGAGCGCCTTGTCGAGCGTGCGCGGCAGGTCATTGACGTGTTCCAGCACGTCGACGGCGAAGACGATGTCGAACGCTTTGCGGTCCTTGATGTCCTCGGCGAAGCCGTGCCGGTAGTCGATGACGAGGCCCTCGCGCTTGGCATGCGCCCGCGCCAGCTTGAGCGTCTCTCGCGAGGGGTCGAGTGCGGTGACGTGGGCGCCCGAACGCGCGAGGTCCTCGCTCAGGATGCCGCCGCCGCAGCCGATGTCCAGCACTCGGAGGCCGGCGAGCGCGGGCAGTTGGCCCACGAACCACGGGAAGCGGATGCGCTCCAGTTTCTGGAGTCCCATGTCGGCTCGGTACCAATAGCCGGGGTCGGTTCGCGAGCGCAGGTCGTACTTCTTGAATTCGGGCAGGAATCGAAGGTCGGGTGCGGGCATGTCGTGAGCCTCGACGCTTGGCGTCGGGTGGTCAAGCGCTCGCGCCAGAAGCGCGCGCCAGAAGACAAGAAGCCCGATGACCGAGTGGTCACCGGGCTTCTGCGGCGGAAGCAGTCGTACGGACCCGCTCGAGGGGCTCCGCGACTAGCGGTACAGGGCCTTGATCTTGCCCCACGTTGAAGGCGTGGTCGACACGGGACAAGCCGGAGCATCGAACTTGCCGTTCGGATGTGCCATGTAGCCGGTCGGCAGACCCGACACCGCCCACAGACCATCCATCAGGCCGACGCCGCCCTTGGCCTGGCAGAGCTGGGACGAACCCGAGCCCGACAGGACCGTGTAGTTGCCACGGAACGAACCGTTGACCGTCCCGAAGCTGCTCTTCGTGATCGTGGTGACCAGCGAGTCCACCGCGCCGGCCAGGATCACGGTGCCATCCTGGTAGGTCGAGGGGACCGTGGCATTCGGCGGGTTGCTCGGCATCGAAGTCGGCGCGGGAGCATTGCGCGGCGAGCCCTCGTACACGGCGAAGGATCCACCGGTGTAGAGCGTCGTGTACTTCGTACCGCTCGAGCCGAACGGTGCGGTCGTCGTGCCGTTCGAAACGCCCGTGATCACGACCGTGTACTCCCTGAGTGGGTCGTTCGGATTGAGCGCGCCGAACGGTGCGCACCACAACGAGATCTGACTGACCATCGTCATGGTGTTGCCGACCGTGGAATTGTACGTGGCCTGCGTGTAGCCGGGCTCATAAGCGAAACCATTCGCATCCCACTTGAACAGGATGTTGGTTCCCGTGCCCGTGACGCACTGGGCCGAAGCCGCAGGTGTCAGGACGGTGGCGGCGAGCACCATCAGCAGAGCCGCCGTTCCGAGAATCCTCTTCATATGCAACCTCCCATGGCGCCGAGACGCCTTGATGTCGGGTTCGAGGTCTACCGGTACAGGGTCTTGATGGAACCCCAGGACTTGGCCTTCGAGTTCGTCGCGGTCGGGATCACGAGTTCACCGGACAGCTGATTGATGTAGCCCTGCGGCACCGTCGCGTTGGGACGACCCGCAAGACCGCTCATCACCCAACCGCCAACCTGGCTCGGCGGGATCTGGCCGATCAGCGAGCCCTCATCCAGCGTCGCCGTGCCGATGAAGTTGCCCTGGTTCGAGTCGTAGTCGTAGACCAGAACGAGCTGGTCGACGTCGGCGCCGAGAATCAGTGTGCCATCCTCGAACGTGCTGGGCGACGTGCCGTTGGCCGGGTTGATGCCGTAGACGGCTGCGGTTCCCGTGGTGCGCGAATCCTCGAACGCACGCATGCGGGCGTTATCCGCGAAGGACACCTCGAGCACGTTTCCGAACAGCGTGCTCGTTGCGACCGTCGCGTCGTAGAGGTGGAACGTGTACTCGTTCGCCACGTTGTCGAGTCCGACCAGGATCGGGCTGAACGACGTGATGAAACCGAGTGCGTGATACTGATCCGCCACTCCGAGGAATGACGACTCCGACGGCGAGCTGGCGCGCAGGCCGCCAGGGCCGGGCGCTGCGACGTAGTCGAAGCCGGTGAAGCCGAACAGGGTCTGCGTCTGCGAATACGCAGGAGCGGCGAATGTGACGGCCGCCAGAAGGAGTAGCAAAGCACGACGCTTCATCGAGCACCTCCCATGGGATCCGAAGGGAATTCTCATCACGATGTTCTCGAACGAGCACTCGCGACTGCACGGGTTCTCGTCTGAGCGGCGAGCAGGGGGGGGCGCTCGCCAATTGGGGGATCATTCGAAACTGAGGTGATCACTCGTCCCGTGGAATCCGAGGGGGAGTGGGTCCTCGACCGAGCCGGGCCCGCGCTCGTCACTTCGACTTGAAACTGGTAGCCGCGAGCGCAGTATAGATGCGTGACCGAAGTGCGCAAGGGAAACAATTGCAGCAGTTTGGCTCGGCTGGTCGAGGCGCGGAGCGGGTTCAGTCGGACTGCACGGAACGCTCCTGGGGACCGCTCGACAGCGCAATTCCTTTGCCATGTGGGAGGCGCGGCGTGGGTGTTCACCTCGAGGCGTCGATGTGTTGTTCCACTGAACGAATGGCGACTCCGATCGAGGCCACACCGATGCCGATTCCTAGGAGTGCCGAGAGCAGCTCGGGCCCGAGTCCCGCGCCTTCGATACCCCAACCGAGCACCGACCAGGCTCCAGCCTGGAGGATCGCGGCGAGCGAGGCGATCAGTCGGCCACCCAGTCCGAGCATGGCGCGGGGGTGGACCCAGTCCGGGTCGCCCGCCATCGCACCGGTCGCGAAGCCGACGCCGATCGCGGTGGCCCATGCGCCGGCACCGAGCAGCGCGGCATGTGCCAGCGCCTCGCCGCTCGGACGAAGCATGAGCGCCAAGATGAGGAACGACAGCAGCATGATCGGCAGCGAGAACATCGCGACGCCTGCCATGCGCCTCACGACCCATCCCGACACCCCGACGGGCGAGAGCCGCGACCACACCAGCAGATGCCGCTCGAGCGGCAGCGCGCGCGCCGCGACCTCGTAGCCGAGGCCTGTCGCCAGCAGCACGAGCATGCTGCGAAGGAGCGCCGCGGGCGTCAGCTCGAGTGCCGGCGCGAGGATGAGAGGAAGCAACAGCCACAGCACTGCGGCCGTGACGATGTCGGCGACCATCGTCCAGTCGCGCATGAGCAGCGCCGAGTCGCGTCGGAGGAACGCGGCGGTGAGCGAGCGCGCCCGCGAGAGCGGCCGGGAGCGAGCGGCGCGACGCTCGCCCGAGGCGGCCCGCGACTGCACATCGTCGAGCCACAGGTGCGAGGCGCCGCCGGCGAGCGCGGCAGCCGCCAGCGCCGCCAGTGCGAGCGCCGCCCAGGCGACGCCATCGCCGCGCATCGCGTTCATCGCCCACGCCGCCGGTGACCACGCGGGCGGATGGGGCAGCGTGTGCAGCATCTCCGAGAGGACGACGTCGAGGCCGTGCTCGCGATCGACTCTCGGCAGGAGGAACGAGCTGGCGAGCCAGGTCGCGGTGACGATCAACGTCGCGAGCAGGCCGAGCGCCTCGCGGAGTCTCGCGGCGGGCGTGATGCGCAAGAGCGCGAGTGCCAGCGCGAGCCCTGTTCCCAGGGCGACGGCCCACAGCAGCACGAGCACCGGCGCCAGCAGGAACGACTGCGTGGCGAGTGAGGGATAGGCGCTCACGAGCCCGAACCACGCGGGCAGCGAGAAGGCGAGCAGCATGCCGGTGCTCTGGGGCAGCGAGCGAAGGAGCGAGATCGCGAGCACCTGCTGGGGTGCGAGCGGGGCGCGCCGCAGCAGTTCGAGATCGCGAGCCGCCACCAACTGCGTCACCGCGAGCTGGAGGTCCAGCACGAGCATGCCGACGATGGCCACTTGCAGGATCCACGCGAACACGCGCTCGGCGGTCGGCTGCGGCACGCCCGCGTTCGCGAAGGCACCGAACGTCTGGACGAAGGTCCACAAGAGGAAGCCCACCAGCATCAGGCCGAGCACCGTGGCTCCCGCACCACCTCTCAGCCGGAAGCCACCGCGGCCGCTCGTCCACCACTGCGTGCGCAGGAGAGCGGCCTGCGTGCCGAGCACGCCGGCCCATCTCATGGCGCGTCGTCGCCCTGATGTTCGAGGAACAGATCCTCGAGCGAAGTGTCGGAGCGCCCGCCTTGTAGCTCGGCGAGCGTGCCGGAGGCGGCGACGCGGCCGCGCTTGAGGATCACGACGCGATCGCAGAGCCGTTCGGCGACATCGAGGAGATGCGTCGAGACGAGGACGCCGCCGCCTCGCGCGACATGCTCTCGGAGCAGGTCCTTGAGCGCGCGTGCGGCCTGAGGATCGAGGCCGACGAGCGGCTCATCGAGCATCAGCATTCGAGGCGCGTGCAGCATCGCCATCGCCACCGCCAGCTTCTGGCGCATGCCGAGCGAGGCCTCCTCGAGTCGCTGATCGGCATGCTCGGTGAGCGACAGTCTTGCGATCAAGGCCTCGCCTCGCTCGCGCGCGGCTCCGGCCGGCACGTCGTAGAGCGCGGCGATGAACTCCAGGTGCTCTCGGTGGGTGAGGCGTTCATGGACGTACGGGTGATCGGGGACGAACCCGATCGCGGCCTTCGCCTGCTTCGGGGAGCGAGCGAGGTCGTGCCCCGCGACCATGATGCGGCCGCCATGTGGGCGCAGCAGCCCCGTCGCGCAGCGCAGGGTGGTGGTCTTGCCGGCGCCGTTGGCTCCAAGGAACCCGACGATCTCGCCCGGCGAGACGTTCAGCGAGATGCCATCGACCGCGGTGAGTGCGCCGTAGCGCCGGACCAGTCCCTCGATCGCCAGCACGGCGCCCGTGGCGTCGCTCACGCCGAGATCGCCTCGGCGAGCCGAGGCAGGCTCTCGTCGTAGCGATACGAGACGTTCATGTGGGCATCGTCATACTCGAGGTGCGTGTGAGCGATGCCGCGCGCCTCGAGTGCGCGCACGAAGAGCCGCAGGCCGAGATGCAGGTGGTACTCGTCGCGCGTGCCGCAATCGAGGTAGACGAGCCGCATCGAGCGCAGCGCTTCGGCATGCGACTCCAGCATCGTGAGCGGGTCGTGCTGCACCCAGCGCTGCCACACGTCGTCACGGAACGCGCCGGTCGTGAGATCGAAGGGCAGCGCCACGCCGAGTTCGGCCGAAGGATCGGGCGAGTAGCAGGCCGCCATGCCGAGGATCTCGAAGCCCTTGAAGTCGGACTTGGACTTCTGATGCTTGCGCTCGAACCCTTCGAGGAACGCCTTGGGCCCACCCGCCTGCTGGATCACATCGCAGGCCGCCGGCAGCTCGGGCCGGTAGCAGTACTCGAAGTAGAGGTCCCCGCTGTGTGAGCCCATCGCTCCGAACAGGTCGGGGTGGCGCATCGCCAGTCGAAGCGAGCCGTAGCCGCCGGAGGACTTGCCCACGACCGCACGATGCTCGCGTGCCGCGAGCGTGCGATAGGTGCGATCGACGTACGGAAGGAGTTCTTCGATCAAGTGCGTCTCGTAACGGCCGGTGGCGCTCGAGTCGAGGTACTGCGAGCCGCCGAAGCGCGTGTAGCAGTCGGGCATCACTACGATGCACTCACGCATCCTCCCGCTGGCGATGAGGCCGTCGAGGCGCTCATCGAGCGGTGGGCTGAACGTGTTGTCGTTGAGCAGCATCCTGCCGCGTCCGGTGAAGCCGGTGATCACGACGATCACGGGGAAGCGGCGCGTGGGCTCGGGGTCATAGGAGGGCGGCAGGTACACGGGCACGCACCTCACATGCGGGTCACCGGCGGCGTTGCCACGCAGCACCTGGCTGTCGAAGGACTCGATGATCACACGACCGGGCATGCGGGCCTCATGGGTTCAAGGTCGGAGGCCGCGCGGTGCGCGCGGCTTGGGCAACTGGGCGATGCGGCCCTCGCCCGGCGATCGCGAGGCGATCAGCGAGTCGAGTCGCAGCACCGTGGGTTCGAAGGCGAGATCGGGATGGCGCTTTCGCAGCTCGTCGAGCTGACGGCTGGCGATGTCGTCGAGCCGTGCGGCGGTGAGGCCAGCGGCCAGGTCGAGTCGCGCGAGCCAGTCCTCGGGGTTGAGGCGAGAGGCCACCAGAGTCTCGAGCAGAGCGTACTTGGTGTTGATCGGCAGCAGGAGTGCGCCCAGTTCGGCGTGCGGCACCGGCTGACCGATGCCCGAACGGATGGCCTCGATGAGCGCGCGGCGAGCGCCCAAGGTGTCTCGCTCATCGAGAGCAGTGCGCGCTGCCCTCAATGCGCGAAGATGCGCCACCGAGTCGTCACGCGCGCCCCACGCACTCCACGCCTGCTCGGCGGCGGGACGATTCTCCTGCCACAAGTGCGCCCAGCCGAGCCAGTAGAGATGGTCGATCCGGCTCTCTCCCGCTTCGAGTCCTCGTCGGAATGCATGGCTCGCGCCGCTCGGCCGCTCGAGCAGCAGCAGATCGGTGCCGACCTGGAAGAACGGATCGGCGGCCTTGGAGTAGAGGTGTTCGAAGTCGAGCCCGTTCCAGCACAGGAACACGCAGGGGTGCTGGGCCGCTGTCGTGTCGCCGAACTGCGAGTAGAACCACGACTCGAGCGTGTCGTCGCGGTAGAGTCCGCGCACGGCGGCGCCGCTGCCCATCTGGAATCCGGCCCATGGCGGCATGGTCGCGAAGAAGAAGCGCGTGTTCGGTGCGGGCTCGGGCTCGACTCGGCGCAGGGCGTCCGCCAGCTGTCGCGACATTGCCGCGCCGCGTTCGAAGTAGTGCGCGGTGAGGCGGGAGCCCGGGTTCCACGGATCGTCGGTGACTGCGAATGCCGGGATGGCGCTGACCGCGGCGTGCAGCCACAGCATGGCGGTGGTCATGACGAGCGTGGCCGGGCGTGGCCAGCGACGTGACGCGAGCGCCACCAGGAGCGCCCCCCCGATCGCGGCCAGCGTGTAGAAGTAGCTCGACCAGATCGCGGCGACCGGGATCGTGGGCAGCGTGAAGAGGACGGTCCAGACGAGCGCGAAGTTCAGCGCAGCCCGCGGGTCGATGGCGGCGGGCTCGGGCGGCGTCTCGGGTGCTCGCCGCGCGAGTGTCGCCGCGAGCAACAGCGCGAGCGCCGCGATGGAGGGTGTGGTCGAGAGAAGCGACGAGACGAGCTGCGCTGGGAACTCGATGCCCGTCAGCGCCTGCGCGAGATGGACGAACGAGGCGGTGAGCGTCGTGATCGACAGTGCGCCAGCCGCTGCCGCGAGCGGGGCGCCCTTGACCACAAGCAGGGTCCCCGCCAGCCACAGCGCGATGGGTATCGAGAAGGGAGCGAGTCGCTTGATCACGGCCGAGAGATCGCGGCCCTCGATGCACCATGCCCACATCCCGAGCATCAGCGGCAGCGGCAGCGCCGATTCCTTGCTGAGCACCGCGGCCGTGAATGCGACCAGCGCGAGGCGGTCGCGGCCACGGCGGAACAACGCCATCGCGGCCAGCGCCGAGACCATCGCCAGCAGATCCTGACTGCACGAGATCCAGGTCAGGTTCACGCGCTGGAAGGGCAAGAGCAGCAGATAGAGGAGCCCCGTCCACGCGCCCGCCTGGCCCGCCATCGCCCGCATCAGATCGAATGCCAGCCAGCCGCCCGTCAACAGCAGGAGGAGGTTGGCGATGTGGAACACCATCGGCTCACCGCCCGAGAGCGGGCCCAGCAGCTCGAACCACACCGGCCGCGAGAGCGGGCGGAAGTAATTGGAGAGCGCGTCGGGCCGGGTCAGCGACTCGATCAGACTCTGCCGCCTCGCCTGTTCGAGGAACAGGTGGTCGTCGTTGAGGAACCCGACCGTGAGGGCGCCGGCGTAGAGCGCCACCACCCCGGCGACGAGGAGGACGGGGGCGAGCCAGCGGGGCATGGAGGTGGCGTTGGGCATGGCAGCGGACTCTACCGCGAGGGCTGGCGGGCCTGCACGGCCGGTCGGGAGGCGGCAGCGAGGGCTCAACCCCTCCCCCTCCCCCGGCCGATAACCGGGGGGACGATCCGTGCCCCGGCTGACCCCCCCCGGAGACCTGCATGACGCACCCGCGTCCCTCGACCACGCCGCTCGATGACCCTCGCGCCCGCGCTCTGCGCCGCGCCGGGTGGCTGCTGTGGACGGTCACGTTCGCACTGCTGCTCGCCCTCGCCGCGACGGTGCCGGCGCTCTACGCGCCGCTCCTCACGTTGCTGGGCCAGGAGGACGCGGCGCCCTGGCTCCGAGATCCCATGCTCGCGGGCATCGCGGTGTTCGGGCTGGTCTCGGTGTTCGTGCTCTACACGATCACCAAGCAGCGCGAGATCGAGGCGATGCGCGAGGCGCTGCAGCGAGAGGAGCGCGACCGGCATGACTCGGCGACGCGGCTGCTCGAGCTGTCCGAGTTGTTCCAGGTCTCGACCACGCTGCAGCTGCAGTTCCGGCTCGACGTGATGCTCGAGATCATCGTCCGCCGCGTCGTCAGCACGCACAACGCGCAGCAGGCGAGCATCATGATCGTGGACGGCGAGACGGGTGAGCTGGTGACGCGCGCCTCCTACGGGCTCGAGTCCGAGTTCTCCAAGGGCGCGAGGCGCAAGCCCGGCGAGGGCATCGCCGGTTGGGTGGCGCAGCGCCGTCAGGCCGTCATGCTGGGCGAGAAACTGGAGGGCGGCGAGTTCGCGGCTCACTACAAGTCCAATCGCCGCATCACATCGTCGCTGTCGCTGCCCCTGTCGCTCGGGGAGCGCGTCGTCGGCGTGCTCAATGTGAATCGCATCAACAATCCCGAGCCCTTCAGCGAGTCGCACCTGGAGGGGCTGCGGATGTTCGGCGAGCACGTCGCCGCCGTGATCGACCGCGCCGAGATGATGGAGCGGCTGGACAACCGCACGCGTCAGCTCGAGGCGGACAACGAGAAGCTCTCCGACCTCAATCGCATCAAGGACGTGTTCCTCTCGACCGCGAGCCATGAGCTGAAGACCCCGCTCACCAGCGTCATCGCCTATGCCGAGATCCTCGACGATCACGACAGTCGCCTGTCGCGCGATCAGGCGCGCGATTTCCTCGGCCGGCTGCGTACCGAGGCGCAGCGTCTGATGGGATTGATCGAGGACATCCTCGACCTGTCGCGGCTCGAGAGCGGCAAGTTGGCGCTGAAGCTGCGGCCGACCGATCTGCGAGAGGTCGTCGCGGCCGGCGTCGAGACCTCGCGCTCGCTGGCGCGCAAGTACGGCGTCGAACTGGAGCAGGAGCAGGGCGAGGCGCTGCCGGCGCTCCATCTGGATGAGGTGAAGATCCGCCAGGTGGCGGTCAACCTGCTGGTCAACGCCATCAAGTTCAGCCCGCGTGGTGGCAAGGTGCGAACGAGCACGCATGTCGACGACCGCTTCGTGCGACTCGAGGTGCGTGACGACGGGCCGGGCGTGGCGCCCGAGATGGCGACCCACATCTTCGAGTTGTTCGGCCAGGCGATCAGTCCGATCCATGAGACCGAGGGCCGTAGCGGCGTCGGGATCGGGCTGCATCTGGTGAAGCGGATCAGTGAGTTGCATGGCGGGCATGTTGGCGTCGACAGCCGCCCCGGGCATGGCAGCACCTTCTGGGTGCGGCTCCCCATTCCGGCCTCCGCCGAGGCTCCGGGCCCGGCCGAGACCCGCGCCGCCGCCTGAGCGGCCGAGCACCGAAGCCGCATCTTCCTTCGGCCGTTCGGGTTGTGCCATAGTGCACGGCACGCTCGGGGGTACCGTCAGCGACACCCCCTGCATCCTCCTCCACCTCGGGGAGCCCCGGTGTCCGACCCGGAAGTCACGGCACATTCTGAGTCCTCGTCCGTAGAAGCTGGTGTGAACAGAGCCAGCGGGGTGGGCGAACTGCGGCTCGACCGCGCAACCCTCGAGGGTGTGCGCGCTCGTGAGCCCGCGGCCCTCGGAAAGCTCTTCGATGCCTACTTCGGCTCCGTCTTCGCACTCGTCCATCGCCTGCTCGGCGACCGGACGCTCGCCGAGGACGCGACATCGGAGGTCTTCTTCAAGGTGCAGCGAGCGGCCCACTCCATCGACCCGAACCGCGACCCGGCTCCCTGGCTCATGACGATCGCGACCAATGTGTGCCGCGACCTGTGGCGCTCGGGCGCCTATCGCATGCGCCAGCGCAGTCGTTCGGTCGAGGACGACCCGGTTGTCGCCAACACGTTGCGGTCCGCCACCGAGGAGCCGCCGAAGGCGCTCGAGACCGCCGAGCGGCAGTTGGCGGTGCGCGAAGCTCTGCTCGAGCTCTCGGAGTCGCACCGGGTGGCCATCCTGCTGCATGAGTACGAGGGACTGAGTCACCAGGAAGTGGCCGAACGAACGGGCATCGAACACGCGGCGGCACGCAAGCGCTACTCGCGAGCACTCTCCGCTCTGGCCGAACTGTTGAAGGCGAAAGGACTATGAGCAACGCACCGGATGATCTGGACCTGAGCTCGGACGAACAGTTCGCACGCGCTGCCGTGCGTTCACTACCGCGTGCCGCCGAGGGCCCGAGCGCCGAGTTCCGCGCCGGACTCCGCGAGCGGTTCTTCGCCGGGTCGATCGAATCCACCGTCGCCGAGTTGCCCGAAGTGGAAGCGCCGGTCGCGGGGGACGCGCGAGGACAGGTGCTGGCTGGGCCGTGGCTCCTGCGCCCGTCGGTGTGGGTGCCGTTGGCTGCCGCGGCCGCACTCGCCTTCGCGCTCGGACTCGCGAACCGTGGCCCCGCTTGGGAGGTTTCGACAGCGACGGGCGTTGGCGTCATCCGCATCGATGGCCAGGAAGTGCCGGCACAGGCGAGCGCGGTGATCAGTCGCCTCGTCGCACGTGGCGGCCGGGTCCAGCTGCCCGAGGAGGTCTCGATCGATCTCGTGGCGCCCGGTTTCATGGTGGTGCGACTGGCCGCTGGAAGCGACGTGCGGCTGTCGGGGTCGCCCAATCGGTGGATCGCGAGGAACTCCGAGATCTCGATCGAGAGCGGGGACGTGTTCGTCGCGACGGGCCGTGAGTTCCCTGGCTCTCGCTTGGTGGTGAGCACGGATGAGGCTCGCGTGGATGTGCTCGGCACATCGTTCGCGGTGATGCGATTCGGTCACGGCACGTGCGTCTGCGTGATGGAGGGCAGCGTCCGCGTCGGCTCGGTGCACGATCGGTCCTCGGCCGAGGTCGTCAAGGGCCAGCGACGCTTCTGCTATGCGGACCAGCCCGCTTACACCGAGGTCATCCTCGAGAGCAGCGAGCACGAGCTGCATCAGCTGATCGAGACGAGCGGCGCGAAACTGGATCGCTGAAGCCGTGAAGCCGTCGGATCAGGCGGCCTGCTCGCCCTGATCGCCCTGCTCACTGGCTGGCCACGCTTCGAGCGGCAGGGACTCCGTGATGCTCCGCTCGAGCGGCAGTGCCCCCACCCAGCGCGCGCCGCTCGCGAGCGGGCGACCCTCGAGATCGGTCAGGGCCTCCACGATCGGGCGCTCGGGCTGCGAGGTCGGTGCGATGGTTCGCGCGAGGGTTCCGTCGTCGAGTCGCACGACCTGACCCGGAGGGTGCAGGCCGATCCCGCGCACGAGCGCGATGCGCACGGCCGGGTGCCAACGCTCGCCATAGCCCGCGAGCACATGGCCGAGTGCTTCATGGGGCGTCAGCGTCGACCCCGGCATCGCACGGTGGGCGAGCACGCTCACATAGGCGTCCGCGCAACTGACGATCTGCGCGAGCAGGGAGGCGCGATCGGGGTCCTCGATGTGGTGCTGCATCGCCGCGCGCATCGCTTGCAGTGATGTGGGCCCGAGCGGCGTGGAGACGGCGAGTCGGCGAACGCCGAGCAGCGTGTGCTGCTGGGCATCCTTCCAGTCGGATGGGGTCCAATGGTCCATCTGCGAGCCGAGCACACGGACGATCTCGGGCTGACCCGAGTCATGCAGCAGGGCCGCTGCGCCGAGGTCGGAGAGGTCGGCGCGCGAGAGGCCGAGGGAATGCCCGATGGCCAGCGCGGTGATGGTGACGTGAACCGCATGCGTCGCACCGCTGTCCTCGTGCCCGATGTCGACCAGCGCCAATGTGGCCGGTTCGTTCGTGCCGATCTCGTCGGCCAGTGGCTGGACGAGGCGCTGGACCCAGCGCATCTCGACGCCGCGCTCGAGTGCGCCGGCCCCGAAGAGATGCTCGGCTCCGGCCATCGCGAGTTCGTACGCGATGAGTGCCGGGCCGAAGGGGGTGTTCTCGTCGAGGACGGGCGCTGCCTCGGGCGCTTCCGCGGTGGAGTGATCGGACTCGAAGGCGATGCCATCGAGGTTGAGGAGCACCTCGATGCTGGGCATGTCGCTGCCGCCACACAGCGCGGCCAGCTCGGCGTCCTTGTAGCGCTCGCTGACGACGAAGTAGCGCATGAAGGCCTCGAACTCCGGCACGGTGAGTCCCGGTCGGAATGAAATCCCCTTGATGCGGCGCATCGCCATCTCATCCGAGATCGAATCGAGATGGCGAAGCGACTTCTCGCGCAGCGGAAGACGCAGGCCGTTCAGGAAGACATCGCCCGAGCGAGCGGCCAGCTGCGCCTTGCCGTCGGTGTTGAGGATCGGGGTCAGGCACTCGATCAGATCCGTCAGGTGACGCGTGAACACCTGGTTCCCGATAGCATAGGTGCGACTGGTGCGCAGCAGCTGGACGAGGCGGTGAACGAGGATCAGTCCCTGCTCGCGTGTCGCGTCGGACCGCTCGTTCATGATGGTGTCCTCGTGTGGTCGAGCGCGTCGGCGCAGGCCAGACGGACGGAATCGGCGCGTGCCGTGAGCCCCGTCTGAAGCACGATCATCGCCAACGGCGAGCCGATGCGGGCCAGCGTGCGTGCGGCGGCCGTGCGTTCAGGGCTCTTGCGGGCGAACCATCCGCCTCGGTGCAGCAGTTGATCGAGCGCGGGGACGGCCTGATCGTCGGCGACATCAGCGAGCGTCTGGAGCAGCGCCAGGCGGCGCTCCTCGCTCAGGCTCTCGAAGTCGGGAGCGGAGATCCGGTCGATGAGCGCCGACGCGGCGCGCGCATCGGGTTCGCGCGTCATCATCTGGAGCGCGTGCTGGAGCAGCATGGGGTCGGAGGTGTCGAGCTGCTGCAGCAGCAGCGGCGTGCGCTGGGCGGGCGGCACCTGGCCGAGCGCCTGGATGACCGCGCGCCGGACGCGTGTGTCGAGGTGGCGCGAGGCAGTGACCAGCATCGGAGTCACGGCGGCCCCACCGATCTGACCCAGCGCGAAGACGACGTTGCGCACGACATGCCATCTCGAGTCATGCAGATAGGGACGCAGGGCGTCAGGGTCATCGCCGCACGTGTAGGCGAGCGCGGTGGTGGCCGCAGCGCGCAGGCGCGCCCGGCCGGCCTGTGCCAGCACATGGATCAACAGGTCGAGCATCGGCTTGCCCAGTACGACAGCGACCGAGAAGAAGCGCGCCTGCTCCTCGGACGTTGCGGCATCGAGGCGCTCGGCCACGACATCGCGGTCGAGGCCTGCGAGCGACTGCGTGAGCGACTCCGCTGTGCGCGTGCCATCGGGGTCGAGCGTGCGGACGGCATCGAGCGCCTGGCCTGCCTCGGACCAGTCGCAGTGCTGCACGGCGTTGGCGACCCACGAGACAAGTGAGGTCAGGACGGCGTCGCGCATGTCGTCGCTGGGGTCGGCGGAGCGGACCTCGTCGACGAACTCGCGCACCTGCTGCGCGTGGGTCGGCGCCTGCTCCCGCTTCCAGCGGTCGTGGAAGTCGGCGACGTGGCGGTCCTCGTCGAAGACGAGCTGATGCCACACAGCGGCGGCGCTCGCGTCCTGCGACGGGATGAGCCAGTCATCGAAGTGCGCGTCGGCAGCCGCGGCCCGTGCACCGGACTCCGGCGCGGAGTCGACCGAAGCCTCGCATTCGGCGTCGGTCGGCGTGTCGTAGCGCACATCGTCGCCCGGACCCATCGCGAACGGATCGGGTGTGGGTGGTGCGGCTTCCTCGGATTCCGAAGGCGCGATGTAGTGATGTTGGAACGAATCGCCGGTAAGGACACGCTGGAAAGGCCGGTCGTCGATGAGCGGGAGGCTCTGCACGCGGACCGGCGCGCCGGTCCGCGCGCCGCGCTCGTCGTCGATCAGAGGGGAGCTGGCCTCCGAGCGCACGCGCACGTTGTCGAGGCCGGCCCTCCACAGCAAGGTCACCAGATCGTCGCCGGGGTTATGCGCCGTCGCCACGTCGAGCAGGGTCTGGATGAGCGTCAGCATCTGCTCGCGATTCAGGCCCTCGAGCAGCGACAGCGAGCGCACGCCCTGCTGGTGCAGGATGTGCGGCAGTTGGCGCTCGAGGGGTCCCCTTGTCGGGTGCCCTGTCTCGTCGCCCTCGACGCGCATCACCGATTCGCGCTCCACGCGGATCTCGAGGGGAAGGCAGGTCAGCGAGACCGGCCCATGCTGGAGGACCATCTCGAGTCCATCGACGGTGGCTCGCTCACGACCCTGTCGCACATGGGAGGCATAGGGACCGTGCCGCCGGGCGAGGTGGAGCAATCGCTCGAGTTGCTCGAGCCAGTCGGCGGCTTCGAGTGCGATCGGCGTGAGTCCTGAACGGGTCCGGCGCCCGGCGGGGGGCATGCTCATTCGAAGGTTCGTCTCTCGAGCATGGGTGAGTGCGATCTCCAGTGGGGCCGGTTCGAGGTCCCGCCGAAGAGGATTCCGGGTCAGGTATCGGCCGGCCGGGCGGCTCGATTGAGCCTGGACTGTCCCGTCCCTCTTAAGGTGGAGATGAGGGGGGACGGCGGTCGGACCCGTGGGTACGGCGGGTGGCGAAGGGGGCCGAGTGGGTCGAACGTGGCGGAATTTGACGGTCCGTCGCCGCCTCCCGTAGCCTGCCTCGTTCTCCAGTGGTAGCCGAACCCACCCGAAACGGAGTCACCCGCTGTCATGAAGCGCACCTACCAGCCCAAGAACCGTCGCCGCAAGAAGGTGCACGGCTTTCGTTCGCGAATGAAGACCAACGGTGGCCGCAAGGTTCTCGCCGCGCGTCGCGCGCGTGGTCGCAAGCGTCTGACCGTCTCCTCCTGACCGAGCCTCCCGCCTCCTCCGCCCGGTGCCCGCGCGGTGCCGATTGGATGACGCGGCCGGTCCTCGATCCACCTGCTTAGTCCGCGCCTCGGCGCATCGCCTCGCAAGGCGCACTCCCATGGTCCGCCAGCATCCCGAACGTCTGGCGCCTGCTCATCGTATGACGAGCGGCCGCGACTACTCGGCGGCCCGCCAAGGGGGGCGCGCTCATCGGGGCACGTTCTGCCTCCTCATCTCCATGCCCGCTGCCGGGGAACCCACGCGAGTGGGCTTCATCGCCAGCAAGAAGGGCGTCGGGGGAGCGGTGCAGCGCAATCGGGCCAAACGTCGGCTGCGCGAGATCATCCGGCGCCGATGGCCTCGGATGCCGCACCAAGGATACCTACTCGTGTTCATCGCCTCGCGCGCCACTCTTCGCGCGCCACATCAGTTACTGGCCTCAGAGGTCGAGAGCCTGCTCGCCCTAGCCGGCGCGCTGGCTCCCGCGGTCGACTGACGTCATGCGTCGACTCGCGATCCTCCTCATCCGCATCTACCAGCGACTGATGCCCTCGACGATGCGCGGCTCCTGCCGCCATCTCCCCACCTGTTCCGAGTATGCGTGCGAGGCGATTGCACGCCACGGCACTCTGCGCGGCTTCGTGCTCGCGCTGCGCCGACTTGGACGCTGCCACCCGTTCGGTTCTGCGGGTTACGACCCGGTGCCCTGACATGGATCGTCGCACACTGATCGCGATGTTCGTGATCCTGCTGCTCTTCGTCGGATTCGAGATCGGCCGCCAGCGGGAATCGGCCAACCAGCCCCCGCCTGACGCGGATTCCCTGGCGACGCTCATCGACAGTACCGGCGCACCGCCCGCGCCAGCCTCCACCACGCCGTCGGCGATCTCACCGGCCGCAGCCGGAGCGCTGGGTTCGGCAGCGATCGAGGCGGTTGGTTCCGTGCCTGCGATCCCGGAGCGCGAGATCGTGATCGAGACGCCGAACTATCGCGCCACGTTCAGCAACCGCGGGGCGCGTCTGGTGGAGTTCGAACTCAAGCGTTTCGCCGCCGAGCGCGGGGTGAGCGGATACGGCAAGAACCCCGGCGACCGGCCGAAGCGCGGTGAGGAAGTGCCCTCGGGCGACCGCGTTCTGCTCTCGGGAACCCCGACGTTCGCGCTCGATATGGGGTCCGGCATGAGTCGCCGCGATTTGGACCAGCTGGTCTACGCGGTCGAGGAGAGCACCGATGCCTCCGGCGCCGTGCGCCGTGTCACGTTCACTGGCCGCGACACGTCGGGCCTCGCGATCGAGCAGGTGTGGCGCGCGACGGACCACGACTACCTGCTGGCGCTCTCCGTGCGCGTGCCGAGCACGCCGGCGGCGTGGAGGCTGACCGACTACTCGCTGGTCACACGCACATGGCCGCTCCTCAACGAGTCGGATCCCGAGATGGATAAGCGCGCTCTGCGCGCGATCGGACTCGTGGGCAAGAACCTGCATCGTGACCATGCGCCGGGTCTGGTGGGCAAGGCCGAGAAGTCGCACGATGGCGTTGCGCGCTGGGCGGGAGTCCAGACGCACTATTTCTACGTGATCGTGGCCAGCCTCGGCCGCGAGGCCCGCGGCGCGGTCAGTGCGGGAGAGCGCCGCACGCTGACCGATGAGCAGATGGCCCGCATGCCCGAGGGCGCAGTGGCCGCGCAGGATGTCGCCGTCGGGACACTGGTGATGCCGCTGCCGGATGGGGCGGAAACGCACTCGTTCAGCATCTATCTCGGGCCGGGCGACTACTTCGCGCTGTCGAAGCTGTCCGAGCACCTGGGCGGTGGACTCGAGCTCCAGCGGGCAGTGGACATGGGCTGGAACTGGATCGTCCCGGTCTCCAAGCTGCTGCTCCAGCTCCTGAACTGGCTCGACAGCCTGGTTCGCAATTTCGGCGTCGCCATCCTGCTGCTCGCCTCGGTCGTTCGACTGGCGCTGCACCCGCTCAACATGGCGAGCATGAAGTCGATGCGCGGACTGCAGAGGGTCCAGCCCGAGGTGGAGCGCATCCGCGACAAGTACAAGAACGATCAGCAGGCGATGAACACGGCCATCATGGCGCTCTACAAAGAGCACAAGGTGAATCCGGCGGGCGGCTGTGTGCCGATGCTCATGCAGATGCCGCTGTTCTTCGCGCTCTACGCCGTTCTGTTCAATGCGGTCGAGCTTCGCCAGGCTCCGTTCTGGGGATGGATCCATGACCTCTCGGCGCCCGACCTGCTGTTCCAGGCCGGCCCGCTGCCGATCCGGCTGCTGCCCATCCTGATGGCGGGTTCGGGACTCCTGTCGCAGTGGCTGACGCCGACGGATCCCAAGCAGGCGCCGATGATGTATCTGATGAATGTCGTGATGTTGGTGTTCTTCTACAATCTTCCGT
Organism: bacterium; assembly: GCA_043779265.1. GTDB lineage: Bacteria > Eisenbacteria > RBG-16-71-46 > RBG-16-71-46 > RBG-16-71-46 > CADEFY01. The sequence continues at coordinate 26,154 of JAYWEM010000028.1, forward strand.
CCGGTCTCGTCTTCTACTGGACGATCATGAACCTCTTCACCGCGCTGCAGCAGTGGCTGATCATGCGCGGTGATGGTGGGGTGCTGGTCGGCACCTCGCCTGCCGCTGTCCCTGTGATGGCGGGAGGCAAGCGCAAGCGCCGCTGAGTTGGACGCTGGCGAGACCCTTCACCGTGGCGGACGGGGCCACGGCTGAAGTCGCTGAATCCGTCATCGAGTAGCAACCGTCCCCGCGCCGTTGATGCGCGCCGGCGGCTCGAAGCGCCCCGTGGGTGCGTCGAGCGCTGCGCAGCACCGAAGCGCGAACGGATCACCATCAACGTCTGCGCGGCGCGCGTGAGCGCGCGCTGACGCGGCGACAAGAGGCATCACATGGCAAAATCGGGATCGGTTTTCGAAGGCAAGACATTCGAGGAGGCGGTTCAGCGCGGGCTCGATGATCTGCGGATGTCGCGGGCCGAGGTCGTGATCACGCTGATCGAAGAGGGCAAGGGCGGTTTCCTCGGATTCGGCTCCAAGCCGTTCCGGGTCAGCGTGCTCCGTCGTCCGGGCGGAGCGATCCGCGAACCCGAGCAGCGTGAGGAGCGACGCGTGAAGCCGACGCGTGGCGGGGATCGCGATCGTGGTGGCCGCAGCAGTGGTCGTGGCCCGCGCGAGGAGCGCAAGGAGTCCGCCGGCCGCGATCGCGGCGAGCGTGGCGGCCGTCGCGACAAGCGCGATGACCGCGGTGGCGAGCGCCCGGACAAGCCGCAGGACGAGCCGGTCGAGACCGCTGCGAGTGGCGAGCGTTCGGAGCGTGGAGAGCGCGGAGAGCGTTCGGAGCGTGGCGAGCGTTCGAGTCGTCGTCGTGACGGTCGCGAGGGTCGTGAGCCGCGTGAGGAGCGTCGCCCGCGCCCTGCCGCCGAGGTTGCACCTGCCGACGCTCCGCCGCCCGCGGTGGCAGTGCCTGCACGCACGCCGGTCGCCGCTTCAGCCGATGAAGACGGGGATGATGATGCGAGCCGTCGCCGCCGTCGTCGTGGTCGCCGTGGTGGTCGTGGTCGTCGCCGTGGCGAGCGTCCGGAGGGTTCGTCGGCTGCTGCCGAGCTGAACGGTTCGCAGACGCATGAGACGGAGGAAGATGACTTCGAGGACGCGGTCGCGGTGCCAGTGGTTGCGGTCGCCGCCGTCCAGACGTCCCCTGCGCCTGCGGTCGTGCCGCCGTCGTCGCCGGAGCCGGTGATGACCCGCGCGTCCGCCGAGGAGTCGGACCGCGAGCCGGTCGGTGCCGCATCGAGCGCTTCAGGCTCGGAGTTCGGCGATCGTCCGGATCGTGGCAGTCGTGGCCGCGGCGGTCGTGGTGAGCGCGGCGATCGTGGCGGGCGCCGGGACCGGCCCGAGCGTACCGCGAGCTACTCGACGCCCGAGCTGACGGCTGTCGAGTTGGAGACACAGGCCAAGCAGCTGACCGACGACCTGCTGCGCGCCATGGGCTTCGAGCCCACGGTCAGCGCGAAGGCGGACGGGACGCGTGTCGAGGTGACGGTCGAGGTGACCGAGGACGATGAGCTCCTGACCGGTCATCGCGGCGAGGTGCGGCAGGCGCTCCAGCAGCTGCTCAATCGCTACGTGAATCGCGGCGAGGGTAATCGCTACCACTTGCAGCTCGAGGTCAACGACTTCTGGCAGCGTCGCGAGGACGAGCTGACCGAGCTCGCCCGCTCGTTCGCCGCGGAGGCGCTCGAGAAGCAGGTCGAGGTCGTCACCGACTACCTCAACTCCCAGGAGCGACGCATCGTCCATGTGACGCTCAAGGAGGACGCTCGCGTGCGCACGTTCGCGCTGGGGACGGGCATGATCAAACGAGTGGCCATCGCCCCGGCGAGTTTCCCTGAACGTTCGGGAGACGAGCACGAGGACTGATCCGCGAGCCAACATCGCCTCTCAGTCGCCGGGCTCGCCTCCAACGAGCCCGGCGCGCTTCTTTCGGAGCCGTCATGCCACTGCCTTCACTCGATGACACGATCGCCGCCATCGCGACCGCCCCGGGCGCCGCGGGGCTGGCCGTCGTGCGCGTCAGTGGGGCCGAGGCGCTCGCCTTCGCCGATCGAGTGTTCGAGGGTGCTCCGCTCGTTTCGGCGCTGGGCCATACGCTGCACCACGGCTGGGCGAAATGGCCGGCGCCCGGTGCCGAGGGGTTGAGACTCGACGAAGTGGTGGCGGCTGTGTTCCGAGCCCCTCGCAGCTACACACGAGAGGACGTCGTCGAGTTCTCCTGCCATGGCGGTTCCGTGCCGGCGCGCCGCGTGCTCGATGCGCTGCTCACTGCGGGCGCTCGCCTGGCGGGACCGGGCGAGTTCACGCTGCGGGCTTTCTTGCACGGGCGCCTCGATCTGGCCCAGGCCGAGGCGGTGGCCGATGTGATCCACGCCGAGACCGAAGCCGCACACGAGCTGGCGCTCGGGCAGCTCGCCGGTGCACTGTCGCGACGCCTCGCGGCACTCGCCGACCGCACGACCGATGCGCTCGCCGAGGTCGAAGCGCGCGTCGATTTCGCCGAGGATGTGGGCGGCATCGAAGTGCCGCCGCACGTGGTCGAGCTCATCGAAGCAGTGCACGGGGAGCTGGCGGAGATGCTCGCGAGCGCGGCGTGGGGACGCGCGGTGCGCGACGGCGTGCGCGTGCCGCTGGTGGGCCGGCCCAACGTGGGGAAGTCGTCGCTGTTCAACGCTCTGATCGGCGAGGAACGGGCGATCGTCACCGCACTCCCCGGCACCACCCGCGATCGCGTGACCGAA
>JAYWEM010000029.1:0-5640 GCA_043779265.1 bacterium
CCGGCCTCGCGACACTCTGCCTCGGCGGCGGCAATGCCGTGGCGCTGTCGGTGGAGCGCCTGTCGTGAGCGCGCCGGCCGCCGAGTCCGCGGTCACCGTGAGCGCGCACGTGCAGCGTATCGCGGTCGTGGGCGGCGGAACCATGGGCAACGGCATCGCCCAAGTATTCGCGACGAGCGGATTCCCCGTGCGCTTGATCGACATGAAGCCGGAGTTCGTGGATCGCGCGCTGGCCGGCATCGGCAAGAGCCTCGAGCGCGTCGCCAAGAAGCAGGCCTGGGAGGAGGCGCGCGCCAAGGAGATCCTCGGCCGCATCACGGGTGGCACATCGCTCGAGGCCGCCAAGGACTGCCAGTTGATCGTCGAGGCGGTGACCGAGGACTTCGCGGTCAAGAAGTCCATCTTCACGACGCTCGACCAGGCGGCACCCGCCGACGCGATCCTCGCCAGCAACACCTCGAGTATCTCGATCACCGAGATCGCCGCGGTCACGAAGCGCCCGGAGCAGGTGATCGGCATGCACTTCATGAACCCCGTGCCGGTCATGCAGTTGGTCGAGGTCATCCGCGGCCTCGCCACCTCCGATGCGACCTACGGCATCACCGACGAACTGTCTCGCCGATTGGGCAAGACGCCGGTCGAGGTCAAGGACTATCCCGGATTCATCTCGAATCGCATCCTGATGCCGATGATCAACGAGGCTGTGTTCACGCTGATGGAGGGCGTCGCGACCCGCGAGGCCATCGACTCCGTGATGAAGCTCGGCATGGCGCACCCGATGGGCCCGCTGGCGCTCGCGGACCTGATCGGGCTCGATACCTGCCTCAGCATCATGAACGTGTTGCATGACGGACTCGGCGACTCCAAGTACCGCCCGTGCCCCTTGCTGCGCAAGATGGTCGCGGCCGGCTGGCTCGGCCGCAAGACCGGCCGCGGCTTCTACGAGTACCCGACGGCGTGATGCGCTCGCGCTCGATGGGAGGCTGACGGCATGAGCACGATCGACACCGACGTCGACACCGGCTTCTCGTTCGCGATCGGCGACGAGGCGCAGTCGGTCCGCGAGATGGTGCGCGATTTCGCCGAGAGCGAGATCCGTCCGATCGCTGCGAAGATCGACGAGACTCACGAGTTCCCCGCCGAGACCACCAAGAAGATGGCCGAGCTCGGCCTGCTCGGGATGTTCGTGCCCGAGCAGTACGGCGGCGCGGGCATGGGCTATCTGTCCTATGTCATCGCGATCGAGGAACTCTCGCGCGTCTGTGCCAGCCACGGCGTCATCGCATCGGTCAACAATTCGCTCGTCTGCTACCCGCTGCTCCAGTACGCGAGCGAGAGCCAGAAGAAGCGCTGGCTGACGCCGCTCGCCAAGGGCGAGTTGCTCGGGGCGTACTGCTTGACCGAACCCAACGCCGGCAGCAACGCCGCCAATCAGCAGACGACCGCGGTGCTCGATGGCGACTCCTGGGTGCTGAACGGGTCCAAGATCTTCATCACCAATGCGGGCCCGGCCGACGTGCTCATCACCTACGCGGCCACCGACAAGAGCCTGGGTTCCAAGGGCATCTCCGCCTTCATCGTCCCGGCCGACACGCCCGGCGTGAAGAAGGGCAAGAAGGAGATGAAGCTCGGAATCCATGCGTCGGACACGCGCGAGATCCACTATGAGAACGCGCGCATCGCGAAGGACCTGATGTTCGGCGAGCTCAACAAGGGCTACACCGTGGCGCTCGCGACGCTGGGCGGCGGCCGCATCGGCATCGCAGCCCAGGCGCTGGGGATCGCACAGGCCTCGGTCGAGGCCTCGGTGCGCTACGCGAACGAGCGCGAGCAGTTCGACAAGAAGATCGGCGAGTTCGATGCGATCCGGCACATGCTCGCCGACAGTGCCGTGGAGCTGGATACCGCTCGGCTGCTCGTCTATCAGGCGGCGTGGCTTCGAGATCAGGGCCGGCCGCACGTCAAAGAGGCCTCGCTCGCCAAGTGGCATGCGTCCGAGGCGGCGACCAGGTGCGCCAACTGGGCGATCCAGATCCACGGTGGCTATGGCTACCTCTCGGAGTTCCACGTCGAGCGCTACTGGCGTGATGCGCGCATCTGCGAGATCTACGAGGGGACCACGGAAGTGCAGAAGATGGTGGTGGCGTCTCAGGTGCTCCGCGAGCACGCCATCTCGGGCTGACCGCAGTCGTTCACGGAGGAATCGATGAATCGTCCCGTCCGACCCGCCGCACTGGTGATCCTGACGCTCTGCTGCCTCTACCCAGGGCTCACGCTCGTGTTCCAGGGCGCCTATCCGTTCATCAATGGCGCGATGTTCACGCTCTCGAACCATCAGGGCTACCTGTTCGACATGGCCCGTCAGATGGGACTGCCGTTCTGGATCCCGAGCCTGGTCAAGGTGGGCGTCGGCGGCCTCTGGCTGCTCGGCGTGCCGGGGCTGTGGGCGGGTGACTGGCGTGCCTATCCGATCGTGCTGCTCGCGGCGCTCGGATCCCTGATGATCCCCGGCGGCACCGGACTGTTCAGTGGCGTGCAGCTGATGGGCGTCATCGGACTCGTCTGCCTGATCGTGTTCCGCGAGACGTCGCAGCACCAGCCGGCCTGATAGCGAACGCAACCCGCCTCACGAGGAAGCGATGAATCTCGATCTGACCGAGGACCAGAAGCAGATCCGCCAGGCGGTGCGCGAGCTCTGCCGCGGCGAGTTCGCCGCGCAGGCCGAGCATTGGGACCGCGAGGCGCACATCCCCGACAGTGCGATCGCCAAGCTGGCCGAGATGGGCCTGCTCGGCATGGCGTTCCCCGAGGAGTGGGGCGGGGTCGGCTACGACCTGCGCACGATCTCCGGGGTGATCGAGGAGATCTCGCAGGTTTCCGCGTCGCTCGCGATCCTCATCGCGGTGCACAACTCGGTTGGCGGCTACCCGATCTACCGCTTCGGCACCGAGGATCAGAAGAAGCGCTTCCTGCCGCGTCTCTCGACTCGCGAGATCGGCGCGTTCTCCTTGTCGGAGCCGGGCGCTGGCTCGGACACGATGGGGCTCGAGGCGACCGCGGTGAAGCACGGCGACGACTGGGTGCTCAACGGCACCAAGAACTGGGTCACCAACGGCAAGCGAGCGTGGACCACGCTCGTGTTCGCGCGCACCGCGCCGCGCGAAGCGGGGAGCAAGGCGATCTCGTGCTTCATCGTCGAGCGCGGCATGCCGGGTCTGTTCATCGGTAAGTCCGAGGACAAGATGGGGCTGCGCGGCTCCGACACCGTGACGCTCTCGCTCGAGGATCTCCGGGTGCCGGCCGATCATCTGCTCGGCGAGGAGGGCGATGGACTCAAGATCGCACTCGGCTCGCTCGAGTCGGGCCGCGTGATCGTCGCCTCGCAGGCGCTCGGCATCGCGGTCGCGGCCTTTCACGAGGCCGTTCGCTACGCACAGCAGCGCCAGGCGTTCGGCGGGCCGATCGCCAAGATCCAGGCGGTGCAGTTCAAGCTCGCCGAGATGGAACGCCGCATCCAGGCCGCGCGTCTGCTGATCCAGCGCGCCGCGTGGCTCAAGGACACGGACCAGCCCTGCCGCCGCGAGGCGGCGATGGCCAAGCTGTACGCCACCGAGGCCGCCGCGTGGGTCACGCATCAGGCGATCCAGGTGCATGGCGGCTATGGCTACGTGAAGGAGTACGCGGTCGAGCGCTACTACCGTGACGCGCGCGTCACCGAGATCTACGAGGGCACGTCCGAGATCCAGCGCCTCGTCATCGCGCGCGGGTTGTTGGCGGACGGGCTGTCCGTCTGAGGCCTCTGCGCTGCTTGGACCCGCGGGCTGAGGGCCACCGTCCGGCCGACGCCCGGGAGGGAGTCGCATGAACTGGTTCGAGTCCCAGCATCCGTACTTCCGCGCCGCACTCGAGATCGCCGCCCTCTGGCTCATCGGCTGGGTGATCTACCGCCTGACCATGCCCCTCCTGCGGCGCATCGCGAGGTACACGCCGATCGACTGGGACGACGTGGTCATCGAGGCGCTCGGACCCTACGTGCCTCTGTGGTTCGCGCTCGCCGGCGTGCCCATCGCCGCAAGGCGGGCGTTGCTTCCCGAGGCTTGGGTGGGACACACCGACCGCATCGCCATCTTCCTCGCCTACTTCACGGTCTCGCTTGCCGTCGCCTCGATCCTCACGCGCTTCGTGGCGCTTCGCGCGGGCCCGATCACCTCGAAGCTGCCGGCCACGACGCTGACGCAGAATGCCATCCGCATCGGAATCGTGATCATGGGCACGGTGGCGGGCCTTGGCGCCATCGGCATCGCAGTCGGGCCAATGCTCGCGGCGCTCGGCGTCGGTTCGATCGCGATGGCGCTCGCGCTGCAGCCAACCCTCACCAACCTCGTCGCCGGCTTCCTCATCACGTTCGCGCGCCAGGTCCGCATCGGCGATGTCATCGAGCTGGAGCAGGGGCAGATGGGCACGGTTGAGGACATCAGTTGGCGCACGCTGACCCTTCGAGAACCCGCCGGCAATCTGATCACCATCCCCAACGCCCGCATGGCCGAGGTGATCGTGCGCAACTTCTCGCTCCCGACCCCCGACTGCTCGGTGATGCTGCCGATCGGTGTGGCCTACAACAGCGACCTCGCCAAGGTCGAGCGGGTGCTGATCGAGACGGCGAACGAACTGCGCGTGGCCGACCCGACCGTGCTCGACTCGTTCGATCCAGTGGTTCGGTTCATGGGGTTCGCCGACTCCTCGGTGAACATGCTGTTGATCGTCCGTGCGACCGACGCTCTCGAGCGCGTGACGGTGCAGAGCAAGCTCCTCAGGGCGGTCCACTTGCGATTCGCCGCCGAGGGCATCGAGATCCCGTTCCCGCAGCGTGTCGTCCGAGTCCAGTCCGAGGGCGCCGCTCCGGTCATCGCCGGTTGAGCAGTCGTCGGTCGGAACGGCCGATGCTATGCTGGCCACACGGGTCCGGCTCGGATAGGTCCAGACTCCCGATCACGCTGTGCATTCCACTCTCTGAGACCTCACCCTCCGACCATGAGCCTCCAGTTCAGTCGTGCCATCGTCATCGGCGCCTCCGCCGGGATCGGCGCAGAGATCGCGCGGCAGCTTGCAGCGAGCGGGTGTTCCGTCGCGCTGCTCGCCCGTCGCGAGAGCGAACTCGAAGGGGTCGCCGCGAGTCTCGCCACGACCGCGGGCGCCCAGGTCATCCGTGCGGTGCACGACGTCACACAGTATGACTCGGTGCCGACGCTGTTCGAGCGACTCGTCGGTCAGTTGGGCGGGCTCGATCTGGTGGTGTACGCGGCAGGCGACATGTACGTGCCTCAGGAGAGTGAGTACGACTTCGCCCGTGACCGTCGGATGATCGAGATCAATGTGCTGGGCGCGATGGCCTGGACGAGCGTCGCAGCGGCGCACTTCGAAGCGAAGCGCGCGGGGACCATCATCGGGCTCTCGAGCATCGCCGGTGTGCGAGGCCGTCGCACCATGCCGGGCTACACCACCAGCAAGGCCGCGCTCAGTGCGTGGCTCGAGGCGCTGCGCAACCGGGTGTCACGTCACGGCGTCAACATCGTCACCGTGAAGCCGGGATTCGTGGATACCGCGATGACGGCGCACCTGACCAAGAAGCCCATGATGATC
>JAYWEM010000030.1:0-13382 GCA_043779265.1 bacterium
GGCGAGGCGTGGCTCGGCAAGGGCCACACCGTGGGATTCCTGTCGCAGGAGCCGCAGCTCGATAACACCAAGACCGTCTTGCAGAACGTGCAGGAGGGCGTCGGCGAGAAGATGAAGGTGGTGAATCGCTGGAACGAGGTCACCGCGCGCTTCGGCGAGGGCCCGGATGAGGACGAGATGAATCGCCTCATCGTGGAGCAGGCCAAGCTGCAGGACCAGATGGACGCGCTGAACCTGTGGGACCTCGACCGCCAGCTCGACATCGCGATGGACGCACTGCGCTGTCCGCCCGGCGACGCCGATGTCTCGACGCTCTCGGGCGGCGAGCGCCGCCGAGTGGCGCTGTGCCGTCTGCTGCTGAGCAAGCCCGACCTGCTGCTGTTGGATGAGCCCACCAACCATCTCGACGCCGAATCCGTGGCGTGGCTCGAGCGCTACCTGCACGAGTACGAGGGCACGGTCGTCGCGGTCACGCACGATCGCTACTTCCTCGACAACGTGGCCGGCTGGATCCTCGAACTCGACCGCGGCGCGGGCATCCCGTGGGAAGGCAACTACACGAGTTGGCTCGACCAGAAGCAGCAGCGGCTGCTGGCGGAGGAGAAGACGGAGTCGGCGCGGCAGAAGTCGCTCGAGCGCGAACTCGAGTGGGTGCGCATGGCGCCGCGCGCGCGGCAGGCCAAGAGCAAGGCGCGACTCCAAGCGTACGAGCGCATGCTGAACGAAGAGGGCCGCGAGAAGATCGAGGGACTCGAGATCTACATCCCGCCGGGCCCCCGACTCGGGCAGGTGGTGATCGAGACCGATCAGCTCCGCAAGGGTTACGGCGACCGGCTGTTGATCGAGAACCTGTCGTTCAAGCTGCCTCCTGCGGGCATCGTCGGTGTCATCGGACCGAACGGCGCGGGCAAGACGACATTGTTCCGCATGTTCGTCGGGCAGGAGGAACCGGACGCCGGCACGCTGCGCATGGGCGAGACCGTCAAGGTCGCCTACATCGACCAGAGCCGTGACTCGCTCAACGGCGAGAACACCGTGTGGCAGGAGATCACGGGCGGCAACGACCTCGTGACCCTCGGCAAGCGCGAAGTGAGCTCGCGCGCCTACTGCGCATGGTTCAATTTCCGAGGCGCCGACCAGCAGAAGAAGGTCGGGTCGCTCTCGGGCGGAGAGCGGAACCGGCTTCACATGGCGAAGCTGCTGCAGAGCGGCGGCAATCTTCTGCTGCTCGACGAGCCGACCAACGACCTCGACGTGGACACGCTGCGTGCGCTCGAGGACGCGCTGCTCGAGTTCGCCGGCTGCACCGTGGTGATCTCCCACGATCGCTGGTTCCTCGACCGCATCGCCACGCACATCCTGGCGTTCGAGGGCGACTCGCAGGTGGTGTGGTTCGAGGGCAACTACCAGGACTACGAGAAGAACCGCCACGATCGGCTCGGCTCGGAGGCCGACCAGCCTCACCGCATCAAGTACCGCAAGCTCGCGCACGCCTGAGGCGGGCTGCACGGCACGTGAAGCGCCGGATCCGAGACCGGGTCCGGCGCTTGGCTCATCCCCTCAACACCACCGCACCCGCGATGCACAACGCGACCACGAGCAGCGTCGGGACTCGGCCCCTGAGGAGCAGGGCGAACGAGGCGCCCGCGATCGCGACATCCAAGGCGCCCCGGAGCGCGCTCGTGGCGACCGGGTCGATCCAGGCGGCGGCGAGCAGTCCGACGACAGCGGCGTGCACGCCCGCGATCGCTCGCGCCGCGTACCGGCGGCGCGAGATGGATCGCCACAGCGGCAGGACGCCGGCGAGCAGTAGGAAGCCCCGCAGCAGGATCGCGACCAGCGCAACCAGACCGCCCATCGCACCGCCGGTCGCGGGCATCCGCGCTCCGAGGAACATGGCGACCGAGAACATGGGACCCGGCACCGCCTGCGCCGCGCCGTAGCCGGCTAGGAAGGTCTCGCGATCGAGTGCGGCGGAAGCCACGACCACGTTCTCGAGCAGCGGCAGCACGACGTGGCCGCCGCCGAACACCAGTGCGCCGGCGCGATAGAAGCCGGCCGCCATCTCGCTCCAGGCCCCGAGCCGTTGGCCGACCACGAACGAGAGCGTGAGGATCGCTGCGAACGAGATCATCAACGACACGCCCAGCCTCGCGCCATGCGGCAGTCGCAACTCCGCCGCCTCGGGAGCACGAGCCTCGCGGCACAGCGCGACGCCGGCGACTGCGCCTCCCGCGATGACGACGAGTTGCGCCCACGGCTCTCGCACGAGCAGGAGGAAGACGAGCGCTCCGATCGCCAACGCGATTCGCATGCCATCGCGACCGAGAGCGCGAGCCATCGAGACGACGCCGTGTGCCACGACGACGACCGCGACGAGGCCCAGACCGTGCACGATGTCGGGGCCGCGGCCCGAGGCGAGACTCGGAACGAAGTCGGCGAACAGGAGCAACAGCAGCGCCGAGGGGAGCGTGAAGGCGACGACGGCCACGAGTGCCCCGGGCCATCCAGCTCGGATCACGCCGATCCCGAACCCGAGTTGACTGCTCGCCGGGCCCGGCAGCAGCTGGCAGAGCGCGAGCAACTGCGCGAACCGGTTCTCGTTCAACCACTTACGACGCTCGACGAACTCGGTGCGGAAGTAGGTCAGGTGCGCGATCGGCCCGCCGAAGGAAGTGAGTCCCAGCCGCAGGAAGGCCAAGAACACGTCGCGCATGCGAAGAGCCCCCTGGTCCGCAGCCCGGCGCCTCGCCTCGGCGCCACGGCCGCAGTATCGCATGGCGGCCTTGCGTGCCGCGGGGCGGGCCCACGGCCTTCAGGCCCGCGCGATCCGCCCGATACTCCGAGCCGTAGCCTCGATGGACTCCTCGGCCCACCTTGGCCGCGGCGCTGGGATCCACCCGCTCTCCTCACGGACGGCAGAACGGCAGGAGTGCCCCATGGTTCGCGTGCTGTGTGTGCATCCGGATGCGTCAGCCCAGGAGCGGCTGCGCCGTGTCCTGCTCGAACATCGCCGCGCTTGGCTCGTCGTGAGCGCCCACAGTTCCGAGGAGGCGCTCGCCTTGATGGCCGAAGCGGCTCCCGATGTCGTGCTGACGGTGTCGAACGCTGCCTACGATGGCGTCGAGTTGCTGAGCCAGGTGCGAGACGAGTCGCCGCAGATCGTGCGCGTGCTGCTGACCGATGGACGGCTCCAGGACGGCACGATCCGATCGCTCAAGATCGCCCATCGCGTCCTGCCCGAAGGCGCGGAGCCCTCGCTGCTCGTCGAGACCATCGCGCGCACGCTCACCATGTCGCAGCTCGTCACGCAGCCCGAGATGCGGCAGTTGCTCGGCCGCGTCGGTCATCTGCCCGTCGCCCCGCGCGTGTTCTCCGAGCTGTCGGTCCGGCTCGAAGATCAGTCCAGCTCGGTCGATCAGCTGGCGGAGATCGTCAGCGAGGATGCCGGGCTCGCGGCGCAGGTCCTGCGGCTCGCGAACAGCGCCTACTTCGGTCGCGACCAGAACGTCACGTCATTGAGCGTCGCCGCCGCGCGTCTCGGCACGCGCCTGCTTCGAAGCATCGTGCTGGCCGCCGAGGTGTTCGATCGCTTCCACACCGGCGACTCCCCCCTCTCGCTCGAAGCCGAGCAGAAGCACGCATCCCTCGTTGCCCGCATTGCCGCGAGCCTCGAGCCACGCGCGCCTTGGAAGGACGACGCGTTCACCGCCGGACTCCTGCATGACGTGGGCAAGCTCGTGTTGGCGACGCGCACGCCGGAACTCTACGCCCCGGTCGTGATGCAGGCGACGGAGGAGCGGAGGTCCCTGCATGAGGTCGAGCGCGAGACGTTCGGCGTCGATCACGGCGCGCTCGGTGCCTGCCTGCTCGGCACGTGGGGTCTGCCGGCGTCGATCCTCGAGGCGGTGCATCGGCATCACCTCGAGGTGCTGAGCGGTCCGATCACGCTCGACGTGGTGCAGGCCGTTGCGTTGGCGAACCGCTTGGCGCATCAGGTCGCGCATCCCGAGGACACGGCGATCGCCTCGCTGTCGCCGGTCGCCGATCCGCGTTGGGAGTGGTGGTGCGACCTGGCGCAGCAGCTCGCCGACGAGTGCGCAGCGGTCTGAGCCGAGGCTCCGCCCGGCACGCACGCAGCGGGAATTGGCAGCGGCGGCCGACCCCCGAAGGATCGGCCGCCGCTGGACTGCAGAACTGCGCGTGACGCGTGTCAGTTGCCTCCGAAATTCAGCACGCCGCCAACCGTGAACAGGTTGGCCGACTCGCCCTCGCTCGAGATCGAGTGGTAGAGCAGCTCGACGCCCATCGCCATCTTGTCGCCCAGCTTCTTCATGCCACCGATGCCGAGGTTGTAGCCGAAATCGGACGACGACTCCTCGGAGTCGCCCGACGTGGCCGTCTCGATCTTGAACTTCGTGTTGTAGATGCCGAGGCCGACGCGAGCGTACGGGATGAAGTCGCCGCCCTTGCTGAACAGGAACTTGGCGTGCGGCGTGACCTGGATGGCCGACCAGCTGACATCGACGCTCTCGCCCGCGAGGACGGCCAGGGCCTCCTCGTAGTCGTTGTTGACGCCGAAGCTGTGGAAGTTGATATCGCCACCGATCCCGAACTGGTCGTTGATCATCATCGTGCCGGTCACGCCACCGAAGTAGCCGAGGCTCGCGATGTCGCCGAAGTCGCCGGTCGGCAGGTTGACGCCGACATTGATACCGAACGAAGTCGAGCCCGCGGCATGCGAGGGCGAGGCGGCGAGGGCCAATGCGAAGGCTGCGGCTGCAAGGGTCTTGAACTTCATGAGGAACCTCCATGTGTGAGTGGAAACACCGCGCGGGGGACGCCCGCTGCGGTGCGCGTCGAGCGAGGGGTACTCCCCTCGCCTCGAGGCCGGGTCCAGCGCCCTCTCGGGGCGGCGGACCAGGCTCATTCGAGCGGATGGCGGAGCAAGGTTCCCGCTGTCGCGCTCGCTGTCAAGCAGAGCGGCCTGAGAAGAATTGACCCGCTGTGGCGAGGGCTCCTACGCTGGCCGCCCATGCCCTTCCTCCAGATCGACGATACGCGTGCGCGCGCGCGCCGCCCCAGCGTCACTTGCCAGGTCGGGACGGTGCCGGTCGGCGGAGCACACCCGGTGGTCGTTCAGTCGATGACCAACACGGACACGGCCGACGCGGCAGCCACCGCTGCCCAGGTCGCACTCCTGGCCGAGGCCGGCTCGGAGATCGTTCGGGTCACCGTCAACAATCGCGAGTCGGCGGCCGCGGTTCCGGAGATCCGTCAGCGCCTCGCCGACCTCGGCTGCCGTGCGCCGCTGGTGGGGGACTTCCACTACAACGGGCACCTGCTGCTGAGTGAGTACCCCGCTTGCGCGCAGGCGCTCGACAAGTACCGCATCAATCCCGGCAATGTCGGAGCGGGCCGACAGCACGACGACAATTTCCGTCGCATGATCGAGGTGGCAGTCGAGCACGGCAAGCCCGTGCGCATCGGCGTGAACTGGGGCTCGCTCGATCGCGCGCTGCTCACTCAAATGATGGATGACAATGCGCGCCGCACGCCGCCGCTGCCCGACCGAGAGGTCGTGCTCGAGGCCATGCGCGAGAGCGCGCTGCGGTCGGCCGAGTTGGCCGAGCGCTGCGGCCAGCCACACGACCGGATCATCCTGTCCGCCAAGGTCTCCGACGTGCGCGACCTGGTGCAGGTCTACCGCGCCCTCGGCGCCGCCTGCGACTTCCCGCTCCACCTCGGACTGACCGAAGCGGGACTCGGCACCAAGGGCATCGTCGCCACCACCGCCGCACTGGCCGTGCTGCTGTTCGATGGCATCGGCGACACCATCCGCACGAGTCTGACGCCGATGCCGGGCGGTGACCGCGCCGAGGAGGTGCGAGTCTGCCAGCAGGTGCTGCAGTCGCTCGGGATCCGGCACTTCACGCCCCAGGTCACGAGTTGTCCCGGGTGCGGGCGGACGACCAGCACGTTCTTCCAGGAACTCGCCTCGAAGGTGACGGGTCATCTCCAGCTGCGGATGATCGAGTGGCGCAGCCGCTACGCGGGGGTCGAGGAGCTGAAGGTGGCGGTCATGGGCTGCGTCGTGAACGGCCCCGGCGAGAGCAAGCACGCCGACATCGGGATCTCCCTGCCGGGGACCGGCGAGGACCCGAGAGCCCCGGTCTACATCGACGGAAAGCTCGCCGTGACCCTCAAAGGAGACCGGATCGCCGCAGATTTCGCGGCTCTTCTCGACGACTACGTCGATCGCCGCTACGGCGGCCCGGAGGCCTGAGCCTCTCAAGTCGGGGCTCCTGAGGCCGAGACTCCAAAAGAAGGACCGGGTGCCCCTGCCCCCCGTGTCCTGGATCGCACCCTCGAGGTATCTCCGTGCGCATCATGTTCGTGGACGATGAGTCCCGCGTTCTGGATGGGCTCCGTCGCATGCTGTTCAAACAGCGTGGGGTCTGGACCATGAGTTTCGTGACCTCCGGTGCGGAGGCGCTCGAAGCCATGGCGCAGGAGCCCTTCGATCTGATCGTCACCGATATGCGCATGCCCCAGATGGATGGGGCGACGCTGCTCGAACGCGTGCGCGAGGCCCATCCGCGAACGGTGCGACTGGTCCTCTCGGGCCATGCCGACATCGATCAGGCGATGCGCGTGATGACCGTGGCGCACCAGTACCTCGCCAAACCGTGCGAAGGGCCGACGCTGATCGCAACGATCGAGCAGGCGATGATCGTGCGCCGGCTGCTCGAGACCGATGAACTGCGCGAGTTGGTCATTCGCATCGGCAACCTGCCGCCGGCGCCCAGCACCTACACACGGATGATGAAGCTCATGTCGGACGACAACACCGGCATCGACGACTACGCCGCGTTGCTCGAAGAGGATCCGGGGCTCACAGCGAAGTTGTTGCAAGTGGCGAACTCCGCCTACTTCTCGAGCGAGGGACGCGTCAGCGAGGCCGGTGCCGCGGCATCACGCATCGGTCTCAATGCGCTCCGCTCTCTGACACTGTTCATCGAGGCCCCCGGACAGTTCGGAACATCCACGCCCGCGGTCGAGGCGATCGGACGCGAGGTCGCCGAGCGCGGTCAGCGGGCTGCCACGCTCGCGCGTCGATTCTGCGAAGTCGCCTCCGGTCGCGAAGCCGCGACCACCGCGGCGCTCCTTCATGAACTCGGCCGACTGGCACTCGCGGCGAAACTCGAGACGGAATACGCCCACGTGCTGACCAGCCTCACCAAGACCCACAGGCCGCTGCAGGAGGTCGAGCAGGAAGTGCTGGGGGCGGACCACGCCGCAGTCGGCGCCTACCTGTTCGCGCTCTGGCAACTTCCCTCGGAAGTCGTCGAGGCGATCGCCCGCCATCACGAGCAGGAGTCGCTGCCGACGCCGCTTGACGCAGCGGGCGCAGTCCGACTCGCCGCCGCCATGATCACCGGCGTGATCCCCGAGGACTGGCGCCAGGACCCGCGCTGGGACACGTGGCAGTCCCACGGAGACGAGATGGAGAAGGCCGCATGAGTTCGATCGCCACGCACGCGAAACGTCGGAACCCCGCGAACCCGAGCACCGACCCGTCACCTTTCGTCTGACCCTTCACGAGGAGAGAGCGCATGCGAGTCCATCAGCATCTCTGGCTGCAAGGCCAGCCCATGCTCCAATCTCCAGCCGAGTCCGCACAGCTCCTGCTGGTGTTCGCTGACGCAGCGCGACTGCGAGATCCCGCGCTGTCGCAAGCGCTCGAGAACGGTTGGCCCGGAGTGCCCTCGATCGGGTGCTCCACGGCAGGCGAGATCCATGACACTCGGGTTCACGAGGGATCCGTCAGCATCACCGCGATCTCGTTCGATCGGACGCCGTTCCGCATCGCGGTCGAAGAGGTTCGTGAGCGAGGCGACAGCCGAGCAGTCGGGCGCGTGATTGCCGAGCGTCTTGCCGCTCCGGACCTGGCCGGGATCTTCGTGCTCTCGGATGGACTCATCGTGAACGGGAGCGAACTCGTGCTGGGCCTCAGCTCGGCGCTGCCGGTTGGGCTCCCGCTGACTGGCGGACTCTCGGGCGATGGCGCACGATTCCAGCAGACACTCCTCCTCGCCGAGGGGGAGGTGCGCGGCGGCCGTGTGGCAGCCGTCGGATTCTATGGTGACCACATCCGAATCGGATGCGGTTCGCGAGGAGGCTGGGACCTGTTCGGTCCGACGCGGGTCATCACCCGGTCGGAAGGCAGCATCCTGCACGAGTTGGATGGCGAAGCGGCGCTGGATGCCTACAGGCGCTACCTGGGACACCACGCGGCGGACCTACCCGCGAGCGCGCTGCGATTCCCGCTATCCCTCGATATCCCCGGGCACAGTCAGGGCATCGTCCGCACCGTGCTCGGAGTGGACGCCTCCACCGGCTCGATGACGTTCGCCGGGGACATGCCCGTTGGCGCCCGAGCGCGGTTCATGCACGCGAACTTCGAGCGGCTGATCGACGGAGCTCAGGCCGCGGCCGGCGTGTGCGGACCGTCGATCCGTGAGCCAGCGGAACTCGCCATCCTGATCAGCTGTGTCGGCCGGAAACTCGTTCTGGGTCAGCGGACCGAAGAGGAGGTCGAGGGTGTTCGAGATGTTCTCGGCCCCACGACTCCGATCTCGGGATTCTACTCGTACGGTGAGATCTCGCCCTTCACGCCCGGCGCAGCCTGCGAGTTGCACAACCAGACGATGACGATCACCACGTTCGCCGAGGCGGCCTGAAATGCACCGGCTTCTCGAACGACAGGCACAGCGGGCCTTCGGGGCGGCGGACCGGATTCCTGAGGGTCTGGCTCCCTTCTTGGCTCTCATCTCAGCCGCCTATGACGACGCGGACCGTGACCGGGAGCTTGTGGAACACACGCTCGAGACCATGTCCCAGGAACTGTGTGCACGAAATGAGCGCCTCGCGAGTGAGCTTGTCGAACGAAAGGGCCTTGAGGCGGAACTCCGCCGACAGGCGCTGGTTCTCGGCGCACTCAGTGAGGGGGTTCTGATGACCACGGGGACGGGTCGCATCCTGGATGCGAATCCGGCCGCCGAGCGCACACTCGGATTGAGCCGCGATCGGCTCCTCGCTTCCGGCCTGGATGAAGTCCTGAGAGGGCTCTCCGGCTCGCTCGACCTCCGTTCCATCTCCAGCACGCTTGCACGCGACGGTCGGTGGCACGGGGATCTCCGAGGACCGATGACCGACGGAACCGAAGGCGTGTTCGAGACGGTGATCGTCCCCGTTGAGGGGGCCCGCGCGGGGACCTGCTGGGCGGCCGTGCTGCGAGACGTCACGTCCCGACTCCTGCTCGAACAGCAATTGTTCCAGGCGCAGAAGCTCGAGGCGATCGGCAGCCTCGCGGCTGGCGTCGCGCATGAGATCAACACGCCATCGCAGTATGTCGCCGACAATCTCACGTTCCTCCAGGATGCCTTCTCGACGTGGGCGGCGAGTGATGCCACGCCCGAGGGCATCGAAACGCGTGCCCAGTTGATGGAGGAGATCCCGAGCGCCATCGAGCATGCCCTCGAGGGCATGCACCACATCGCCAAGATCGTCCGGAGCATCAAGCGCTTCGCCCACCCGGGAGGCGGGAGCCGAGCGCCGATCGACTTGAACGGCGAGATCGAGAGCGCGGTCACCGTCTCACGCAACGAGTGGAAGTACTCCTCCGAGGTCGAACTCGATCTCGCCGAGGACCTGCCCGACGTGGCCTGCTATCCGGGCGAGATCGGCCAGGTCGTGCTCAACATCCTCATCAATGCCGCGCACGCCATCGTGCAAGGCCGAGGGGATGAGTCGGTCACGGGCCACATCAGGATCTCGACTCGCCGACACGGAGACGACGTGATCGTCTCGATCGCGGACGACGGCTCAGGAATCCCCGAGTCCGTCCAAGCCCGCGTCTTCGACCCGTTCTTCACGACCAAGCCCGTCGGGAAGGGCACGGGGCAGGGGCTGGCCATCTGCCACCGCCTCGTCGTCGAGAAGCATGGCGGCGGCCTCACGTTCGAGACCCGCGAGGGGCTCGGAACCACCTTCTTCATCCGGCTTCCGATCGAGGCGCCTCTCGAGGGAGACGCGCTCGCGGCCTGATGGCCACGACCCTGGAGAAGACCATGCCAACACCGCGCGTGCTCTGTGTCGACGACGACCGCAACATCCTGGAGGCGATGCGCCGTTCGCTGAAGGGCGACTTCGAACTCGTGATCGCCGTCGGCGGTGTCGAAGGGCTCCAGAAGCTCCGTGAGGAGGGCCCGTTCGCGGTGGTCATCTCCGACCTCCGGATGCCGGTGGTCGACGGTCTCACCCTGCTGCGCGAACTCTCGCAGATCGACCCCGATACGGTTGGCATCCTGCTCACCGGCAATGCCGATGTGAATGCTGCGGTCTCCGCGATCAACGAGGGACAGTTGTTCCGGTTCCTCACCAAGCCCTGCCCCGTGAAATACCTGCATGCGACGATTTCGGCTGGAATCGAGCAGTACAAGCTGGTCACGACCGAGAAGGTGATCCTGCGCGAGACCCTGTTCACGAGCATGCGAGCCCTCTCGGAGCTCGCCTGTCTCCAGCGCCCCGATGTGGCCACCCGCGTCCAGCGCGCACGGCGTTTGGCAACCGGTCTGAGCGAGCACGCGTGTCCGCAGCAGACATGGGCGTGTGAGATCGGCATGCTCCTGCTGGTGACCGGCTGGGTGACGCTTCCCGAGGCCGTGATGGCGCGCGCCTCCCAACCGGGAGCGCTGATGCCGTCCGACCTCGCGCAACTCGCCCGATTGCCAGCCCTGGCGTCACGGCTGATCGCCGATGTACCCCGACTCGAACTGGTTCGCGACTCGCTGGAGCAGCTGCAGCACCCGCGATCCGACGACGAGGCGCCCGTCATCCAGGTCCTGCGCATCCTGTGGGACTACGACCGCGAATCATCGGCGGATGATGCCATTGCGCTCGAGGCACTTCGCGGCCACGGCCATCGTGAGGAGCTGAGGACTCGCTTGCATGGGCTTCTCGTCGCCGACGAGCACTCGGGCCCCACGATCGAAGTCCGGATCGGCGATCTCCAGCCCGGGATGATCCTCACCGAGAACGTGTTCGATGAGAAGGGCTCCCTGCTCATCGGGCGTGGCACCGAAGTCGGACCGGGCCTATCCGAGCGCATTCGGAACTACTGGAGCGAGGAGTCGCGCGAGCGATCGACCAGCGTGCGTGCCCCGCAGCAGTCGGTGCGCGCGGCGGCCTGAATCTCAAGCCGAGGCGTGTGCCGCGCCGAGGCGGTCGAGCAGCGTGCGCGCGAATTCGGTCAGGGAGGGATCTCGCGCCCCCATGACCAGAACAAGATCGCCGGGCGTGGCCTCGGCGGTGATCCGCTCGATCAACGCCTCCCTCGAAGTCGCGAACTCGGCGGCCGTTCCGGCATCGGCCATGTCCGAGACCAGGTCGGCAGCCGAGAAATCCCGCACGGCGGTGCCTCCCGCGTAGAAGATCTCGAGCAGCCAGACGCGGTCCTCGGGTCCAAGCGTGTTGCAGAAGGTCTCGACCAGATCCTCTCTCAGGAATCGAGTCGGGCCGTAGCCGTGCGGCTGGAACACGGCCAACACGCGGCGCGCACGTCGATGCGCCGTGTCGATCGCCGCCGCGATCTTGGCGGGATTGTGCGCGAAGTCATCGATGACCTCGACGCCGCGTGCCGTACCGAGCGACTGGAATCGCCGGCCGACGCCGCGGAATCGGGACAGCGGGGCGGCGAACTCGGCGAGCGGGACCCCCAGCGCGAGACCCACGGCCAGCGCGGCGAGTGCGTTCTCCACGTTGTGTCGTCCTGGCACGGGAAGGGTCACTCGCGTGCCATTCACCGTGAACGCACTGCCTCCTGCTTCCAGCACAACGTCCGTGGCACGCACCTCGGCCCGCTCGCCGAATCCGAAGAGGAGCGATCCCGGATGCAGGCTCGCGAGCGCGTCGGCCTCACCGCAGACGAAGCGATCGCGCGTGCGATTCCGGAACTGCTCGAACATCGTGAGCACCTCGGCCTCGGTCTTATGATCCCGCGTCAGGTTGAGTGCGACACCAAGGGCGGGCCGATAGCGCACGAGCGAGCCATCACTCTCGTCGGCCTCCACGACGAGCAGATCGCTTCCGCCGGACCACGCGTTGCCCCACAGTCCCTCCTCCTCAAGGCAGACCAGTTCGCCGCCGGTGATCACGGAAGGGTCGCGCCCCGACCCCCTCAGGGCCTCGAACACCATCGCCACCACGGTCGACTTGCCACTCGTCCCGGAGATCGCGATCGAACGCATGCTGGCCACCCAAAGCGCGAGCATCTCGGAGCGATGCACGATGGGAAGCTCGAGTCGGCGGGCTGCTGCGACGTCGGGAACGCTCTCCTCCACGGCGGTCGAGACGACCAGAGCGGATGCTCCCTCCACGCCGCTGCCGTCCTGCGCCGCGATCGAGATCCCCATCCGCTCCAGCCGCGCACGCGCATCGTCGCGCTCCGCACGATCGAAGCCGCGGTCGCTGCCGCTGACCGAACCGCCGCGCATCGCCTGGAACTGCGCCAGCGCGCTCATGCCGCTCCCGCCGACGCCTGCGTAGTGGAAACGCCCGCCTGCGATCGGATCGGGCATCTCGCCGGGGCCGGGGGCCACGATCACGACGAGATCCCCTTCGCGGACCCGATCGAAGAGATCGGTCACGGCCTGATTGGAGAACCGGACGCAACCGTGCGAGACCGCCTGACCGAGGGAGTCCTCCTGATTGGTGCCATGCAGGTAGATGAAGCGTTCGAGCGAGTCCCGCTCCCCACCCTGATTGACCGTCGGCTCGAGACCCTCGAGCGTCAGAATGCGTGTGAGGATCAGGTCGTCGGCACGCGTCTCACCCGTCCATCGCTCGCCGGTCGGTTCACGGCTCACGAAGATGGTCCCCGATTCTGCGCCGTCGCCCACCTTGCGCTGGATGCGATGCCACCCGGGCGGCGTCTTGAAAGACCCTCGCAGTCCGCCGATGCCCTCGGCCGCGGTCGATACGGACCAATCCGCCACGACCCGACCATCCTCGTACCACCAGGCGTGCTGCGCCTCGGTGCCGATGACGAGCACACGCGGAGGTGCCTCGCGCAGTGGCGAGCGGGCGCGCTTGAGTGCCGAGGCGAGCAGTGAGTTGGGGTCCGCAGGATGGGTCATGTGCGCGAGGGTGCCACACTGGCGAGGCGACAGCACGGCGTACAATCGGGATAGGGGGTAGCGGGTTTGCCCCGCTACGCCCCTCCCACACCACCGGACATGCGGGTCCGCATCCGGCGGTTCGGAAAGTTGACGGCGTGCCACAACGGCCCGCCTGTGCTTGTGATTCGTGCAGCGTCGTCG
>JAYWEM010000031.1:0-13375 GCA_043779265.1 bacterium
GGAGTTCGAGCGAGCGCGGACGGCCGCCTGGGTCGATCAGTACGTGAACGTAGACGGTGAGTGGGTCCTTCGAACGGAGTTGGGCAATGAGCTCCTGCGGCAGCGGTGTGTGTGGATTCCACGCCAGCATCGGCGAGGTGTCCTGCTGCCGATCCTCCTCGACCTTCGGCCCGATCGGCGAGGTGAGCTCGGCCGCGCGCCGAATGCCCGTCAGGAAGCCTCGAGGCAGTGTGTCGGCGCGGGCGCCGGGAAGGCGGCTCCGCACCAGAGCGAGGGCTGCGGGTGTGAACGAGGAGTCCGCCTGGAGTGCGAACTGGAACGCCACGGTCGCCTCGTTGCGCTTGCCCAGTCGCCACAGGTGGAGACCCAGCAGATGATGGGCCTCGGGGAGGCTCGGTTCCAGGTGAGCGGCGTACGCCGCAGCAGCCTCCGAGAACTCGAGATCCCCAACACGAGCTGCGGCCAGCGCGAGCAGCAGCGCGTCTTTCCCGGAGTACGGTCGTGCTTCCAGCGCCTGATGCGCAGCCGCCCGTGCGGCGGGCCAATCGCCTCGCTCGAGAGCGAGTTCCGCACGCGCACGCGCCACATACCAGTACCAGCCGTCGAAGCGCCCATTCACCCACAGTCCATCACGCTCATAGGGGTAGTCGTGCCTGCGGCTGACATCTCCCGTGTCGGTCAGCGCGGCGCTCAGCAGACCACCGTGGAGCCGCGACCACGCCGAGTCCACTGCGCCGGTTCGGGCCTCGTTGAGCGCGATGACGAGTTCAAGGTCCGCATCCGTGAGGATCGAGCGGCGGAGCTCGAGCTGATGCCGGAGGGCCGCCGCATAGCGGCCGGCGTCCTCGTGCGTGCGCGCGTCCCGGGCGATCTGGCCAGCCGTGCGAGCGCAGGCGGGAGCCGCGGCCACGAGGGAGAGCGCGAACACGCCTCCGAGCAGCACGGTCAAGAGTCGATGCGCGCGCGGGCACGTCGGAATCCGCTCGCGGCAGAACCTCACTGGACCTGCGTCTCGGCGAGAGCGCCCAGGATGGCATGGATCTCGTCCTCGGACAGCAGGTGGTCCACGCTCTTGGCACGCTGGAAGACGGCCTGGATCCTCTCGGGCGTGGCTTCGATGCGCCGACTCTCGAGCCAGAAGACGACATTGCTCTCGCCGCTCATCGGGCCCACTTCGATCTCCTGGTGTCGTCCGACCATCTCGGCGGGCACGCCGGAGTAGACGCGATCGGCCAGCCAGCGATCCCCCTTGCGGAACGCCTTGATGACGGCGGCGGCATGCACGCCGGTCCCGGTCCGGTAGGCGTCCGCGCCGACGACCGGGTAGTTCACCGGGATCGGAACACCGGTGGCGTGGCTCGTCTTCTCGCAATACTCGGCGAGCGACGAGAGGTCATGGTCGATCCAACCAAGCAACTTCAGATTCACGAGCAGTTGGTCCATCGGCGTATTCCCGACTCGCTCACCGATGCCGATCGCGCAACCATGGACTCGCGTCGCGCCAGCTCGGATCGCGGCGATCGTATTGGCGATCGCGAGTCCACGGTCGCAGTGGCCATGCCAATCGAGGCCGACGGCCGCGCCCGATTCGCGCACGACCTCGGCCGCGAATCTCACGAGATTCGCCGCGCCGGTTGGCGTCGCGTGCCCCACCGTGTCGCAGAGGCAGAGCCGCTTCGCCCCACAGTCGATGGCGGTGAGGAAGAGGCGGCGCAGGGTATCGGGGCGCGCACGAACCGTGTCCTCGGTGACGTACATCACCTCGAGTCCCTGGGCGACGGCGAAGGTCACCGCTTCACGCGTGTGCTCGATCATCGTCTCCTCCGTCCAGTTCTCCGCGTACTGACGGATCGGAGAGGAGCCGATGAAGGTGCACACCTCGATGGGCAACCCCACCTTCTGCGAGATGTCCGCCACCGGCTCGATATCGCGGAGCATCGTCCTGGCCGCGCAGTTGGCAGCGACCTTCAACTTGGACTGGACGATCTCCTGGGCGAGCAACGTGACATCGCGCACGACGTGAGGGCCGGCACCGGGGAGTCCGATGTCGGCGGTGTGGATGCCGAGTCGGTCCATCAGGTGCAGCAACTCGATCTTCTGCTCGATCGACGGCGATCGCACGGATGGGGACTGCAACCCATCTCGCAGCGTCTCGTCATCGAACTCGATTCGGAACGGGGGCTTCTCCCATCGCTCGCCGGCCTCGTTCCAGTCGTGGATGAGATCGCGTTCGTCCATCGCGGAGATCCTCGTGGGGTGCGGGTGGGGAAGTGCGAAGGGAGAGTCAATCGCAGGCCCCCTCGGAGAGCAAGTCAGACACGCGAAGGGCCCGGAAGCACATAGCCTCCGGACCCTTCGTCCACCCGTTCGGCAAGTCGATCCCTACAGACGTTCGATGAGGACCGCGATCCCCTGTCCGCCGCCGATGCACGCGGAGGCGATGCCGTACTGCTTCTTCTGCCGATGCAACTCGACCATCAGCGTCTGGATGAGCCGGGTCCCCGTGGCTCCCAGAGGGTGTCCAAGTCCGATCGCACCGCCATTGACGTTCACCTTGTCCCGATCCAGATCGAGATCCTTCTCGACCGCGAGGTACTGGCCGGCGAATGCCTCGTTGATCTCGAACAGATCGATCTGGGAGAGCTTCAACCCCGAGCGCTCGAGCACCTTGCGGATCGCGGGCGCCGGGCCGAAACCCATCGTCGCGGGATCGACCCCGACGTAGGACCAGGAGCGCACGGCCGCCAGCGGCGTCTTGCCCTCCTTCTTCGCATTCTCGGCGGTCGTGACCACCATGGCGGCGGCTCCGTCAACGACACCCGACGCATTGCCGGCCGTCACCATCGACTCGGGTCCGAACGCCGCAGGCAGCGCAGCCAGGCGCTCGATGCTCGTGCTCGGGAAGAGATGATCGTCCTTGTCGACCATCATGGTCTTCTTGCCCAGGCGGACCTCGACCGGGACGATCTCCTCGGCGAAGCGTCCATTGTTGTTCGCGGCGTTCGCGCGCTCGTGCGAGCGAAGTGCGAACTCGTCCTGCGCCTCGCGCGAGATGCCGTACTTGCGGGCGAGGTTGTCGCTCGTCTGCGCCATGAAGAAGCCGCAGAAGCCATCCTTGAGGGCGACGAACAGTGAGTCCTCCAACTGTGCGCCCGGTCCCAGCCGAAGTCCCTGACGCGCGCCGCGCAGCACATGCGGTGCCTGGCTCATGTTCTCCATGCCGCCTGCGATGATCCACTGCGCCTCGCCCAGCTGCAGCAGTTGCGCGGACGAGATGACGCTCTGAAGACCCGAGCCGCATAGCCGATTGACGGTCAGAGCCGGGCACTCCGTGGAGAGGCCGGCTCTGAGCGCGACATGACGTGCTCCGTAGATCGCGTCTCCCGAGGTCTGGAGTGCGTTGCCCATGATGCAGTGATCGAACAGCGAGGCGGGCAGGTCGGCGCGGTCGATCGCCCCGCGTGCGGCGATCGCGCCGAGCTCGATGGCGGAGAGGGAGGCGAGAGCGCCCCCGGCGAGGCCATCGCCACGCTTGCCGCCGATCCATTCGGCCATGGGCGTGCGTGCAGCTGAGACGATGACGATGTCCTGCGACATGGATGACTCCTCGATCGGGATGGGGAGGGCGTCCGGGCGGACTCGCACGGACGGCATGTGGGATCGGGAGGGACGCTAGCAAGGCCTCCCGGCCCGCTCAAGCGGGCCCCCTCGGGCCCCCTCGGGCCCCCCTCGGATGCCGGAGGGCCCCTGGTGGGATAGGCTCGCCGCATGCGATCCCACACGGAGTACCTGTGGATGGAAGTGCCCGGCAGGCGGGCGTTCGTCAATCTGACCCCGCAGGTCGAAGCCGCGCTCCAGAAGAGCGGCGTGCAGGAGGGCCTCGTGCTCGTCAATGCGATGCACATCTCGGCCAGTGTGTTCATCAACGACGACGAGTCCGGGCTGCACCATGACTATGACGCCTGGCTCGAGCGGCTGGCGCCGCATGCCCCGATCGCCCAGTACCGGCACAACGACACCGGCGAGGACAACGCCGATGCCCATCTGAAGCGCCAGGTCATGGGGCGCGAAGTCGTGGTGGCCGTCACCGGGGGGAGGCTCGACTTCGGACCCTGGGAGCAGATCTTCTACGGCGAGTTCGATGGAGGCCGGCGCAAACGCGTCCTGATCAAAGTGATCGGCGAATGAGCGCCGTCGCGATTCGGACGGCGCAGCCCGAAGACGTCGGCACGCTTCGCGCGCTCCTGCTCCAACTCGCCGAGTTCGAACGCATGAGCGAGAAGGTCACCGGGACCGAAGCGCAACTGCGGGATGCCCTGTTCGGTCCGCTGCCGGTACTCGAGGGACTGATCGCCGAGTCGAACGGCGTCGCCCTCGGCTATGCACTCTTCTATCCGACGTTCGGCTCGTTCAGTTGCACGCGCGGGCTGTGGCTCGAGGACCTGTTCGTCGTCCCCGAGGCGCGCGGAATGGGCGCAGGTCGGGCATTGCTCTCGTCCCTCGCGCGGCTCGCCTTGGCCCGCGGCTGCGGCCGACTCCGTTGGGATGTGCTCGACTGGAACGCGCCCGCGATCGGCTTCTACGAGCGCATCGGCGCCACGCGGGCACAGGCGGATTGGTACGAATACGGGCTCGGGCGCGATGGCCTCGAGCGCCTTGCGACGAGCCCCGACTGAATCGTCAGTCGACCGGCTGTGGCGGTAGTGAGCGTAGTCGCTCGAGGAGTCCGTCGGAGAGCGGTTGAGAGAGCAGCGCCGCGACCGTCGAGGGATCCGCGCCGGTGCGCTCGAGCGAATCGAAGAGCTGCTCGGCTTTCTCGGTCCTGGCCGGCAGGCCGTCGAGCTCGCCGAGCAGCGTGTAGGCGACGGCCCAGCATTCCCGACTCACCAAGGGGACGCCCTGCCACGAGCCGTTCACGCGTGCCGGGATGCGGACGACACCGCGCGGCGTGAAGAAGGCGAAGCGGGCGATGACCTCGACGGCGCCATCCCAGAGCGCGAGCTTGTGATCCGCATGGCAGCCACCGTGGTCGGAACGATGCATCACAAGACCCGCGAGCGCCCGTTCGCACTCCTCGGGTGAGGCATCGCACTGCAGATCCCAATCCCCGATGTGGCTCGCGAGTGCGTGTGCGTGCAGGAGCCCGCTGCCGCCGAGTCCCCACTCGATCCCCGCACGGCGCAGCCGCTCGCCGGCTTCCTGCAGCAGCGTCAGGGGCGGATGCGGCGCTCGCATGACCTCCGCGGACGCCTCCACGATCGACTCGTGCATGGCCGCGAGCACCTCGGCCAGCGCAGCATCGGGCGGCGCTTGCACATGCGCCGCACACGCCTCGCCCAGTCGCGCCTCGACGCGATCGGCGCCCGCATGCTGTAGCTCCTGCCCGATCGCGCCGTAATCGGCATAGCGATCGGCGAGCATCGTCCGCCGCTCAGCGGACCAGTCGCGGCCGAAGGTCCCGTTCAGCGCGTCAACCGTCTCGATCGACTCTCGATTGAAGCCGCCGGCTGCGACCGCGCCTCGAACGCAGCCATAGAGCAGAAGGGCCTCCCACTCCTCGCGGGTGCGCGACTCGAGGCCGGTGGGAACGACTCCGCTCTCGGTCAGGTCGCGCCACAGTGAGGGTGCGAGGCCAGCCAGCCAGTGGGCCAGCGAACGCCCTCGGTCGGAGGGTGCTGCGCTCAAGGATTGCCGCTCTCCAGCTCGCGGGCACGCGCCTGGGCGCGCTGTGTCGCTCGCACGACCGCCTTGATGAGCGTCACGCGAAGTCCACCTTCCTCCAGCTCGAGGATGCCGTCGATCGTCGTTCCGCCCGGAGTCGTGACCTCGTCCTTCAGCTTCGCAGGATGCTCGCCGGTCACCAGCACCATCGCGCCCGATCCACGCACGGTCTGTGCGGCGAGCTCCGTCGCGATGTGGCGGGGCAATCCCACCTTCACGCCGGCATCCGCCAGCGACTCGATGACGATATAGAGGAACGCCGGACCACTCGCCGAGAGTCCCGTGACCGCGTCCATGTGGATCTCATCGACTTTCACCGTGCGGCCGACCGCATCGAAGATGGCGGCGGCGCGCGCGAGGTGCGACTCGTCCGCATGGCGACCGGCGCAGATGGCGGTCATGCCGAGTCCGATCATGGCCGGCGTGTTGGGCATGGCACGCACGACGGGTACCGGATTCGCCAAGCGCTCCTCGATGTACCGCGTGTTCGCCGATGCGGCGACAGAGACCAGTAACTGGTCGGGGGTGAGGACGTCGCGGAGTTCTGCGAGGACGCGGGCGACCTGACCGGGCTTCACGCAGAGCAGCACGAGTTCCGCGCCTTGGGCGGCGCTCGCATTGTCGCTGGCCGCAGTCACACCATGTCGCTCGGCCACCGCGCGAGCGCGCTCGGGGTGTGCCGTCGAGACTCGCACCTCCTCGGGCGCGAGGGATCCCGCATCCAGCAGGCCCTTGAGCAGTGTCTCGCCGAGCTTGCCGGCGCCGATGATCGCGAATCGAGCCTTGGCCATGGGGTCCTCGTGTCGAAGTGGGGGAACGCGTGAGGCCGGAGCGGGGATCCACTCCGGCCTCCGCTTGCGGAGCGTCGAAGCGAGGTCAGGCCGGCGGGTTCTGCGACCAGTCGTAGAACCCCCGACCGGTCTTCCGCCCGTGCAGACCCGCCATCACCATGCGCTTCAGCAGCGGCGGCGCGGCGAAACGCGCTTCCTTGAACTCGTCGAAGAAGATCTCGCTGATGTAGTACGTTGTGTCGAGGCCGACGTAGTCGGTCAGCAGCAGCGGGCCCATGGGGTAGCCGCAGCCGAGCTTCATCGCGTTGTCGATGTCATCGCGACTCGCCAGCCCCTGCTCGAACACTCGGATGGCGTCGAGCATGTAGGGAACCAGCAGTCGGTTCACGACGAAGCCGGTCGAGTCGCCGCAGTTGACCGCCGTCTTGCCGATCGCCATGCACCAGGCATTCGCCTCGGCGATGACACTGGCATCCGTGCGCACGGTCTTCACGACCTCGACCAGCTTCATGAGCGGAACGGGGTTGAAGAAGTGAAGCCCGATCACGCGCTCGGGTCGCTTGGTGAACGTACTCATCTCGGTGACCGACAGGCTCGACGTGTTCGAGGCGAACACGGTCGTGGGCTTGCAGATCGAGTCGAGCGAGCCGAGGAGCTCACGCTTGAGCGCGATGTTCTCGGTCACCGCCTCGACGACGAGATCGCAATCCGCCAGGTCCTCGAGGTTCGCGGTCCCGGAGAGATTCGCGAGCGTCGTCTCCATGGCCTCCGCGGTCACCTTGCCCTTGTCGACGCCGCCCTGGAGGAACTTGCGGATCGAGTTCATCCCCTTCTCGAGCGCATTGGGGGAGACTTCGCGGACCACGGTCTTGAATCCGGCCTGCGCGCTGACCTGCGCGATGCCGGCGCCCATCAGTCCGCAGCCGAGGACGCCCACCTTCTGGATCGCCATGTGTACAACCTCCTCGACAGGAGTCGGGGGAGAGGAATGTGCGTGGAAGAAGAGCGGGGAGACTAGCCCGGAGCCACGCCTCCTGCCACTCGCGTGAACTCGGGTCGGCTACCTGCCCGAAGCGCCACTCGGCTCAGCGCGGGACGATCGCACGGGGGCGCCCACTGGCTGCTGACCACCACAGACGCGTCAGTCCCAGCGTCTCGGCAGGGGCGGCGGCTCGCGCGTCGAAGCGTTCCGCTGCGAGTCGCGCATCGAGCCCCGCCTTGCGGACCGTCATCGCCCACCATCGACCCCCTCGATCCGCTGTTCGCTCGAGCGAGTCGGAATCGACCCGCGCCGCCCCGGGAACCAGCGCCGCTCCCTCGAAATAGGGCAGGTCCCGTCCCATCATCAGTAGGAAGTGGGTCGCCTGCGGCAGGTAGCGTCCCCCCCAGAACCACGTGTGGCTGTCGCCATGGAACACGACATCTCGCGGTTGGACCTCGATCGCGAGCGCACGCATCACGCGTCCGAATGATTCGGCCTCGGCCTGAAGCGGTCGGAGCCAAGCGGCGCGAGCGAGGACCAGGATCATCAGGACGGTCAGCGCACCGCGTACTCGCACCGCCGGCAGCGACTGGACGCCGAGCGCGAGCACGGCCGCGGCGAAGGGGATGGCGAACAACACGTACTTGACGGCGAACATCCGGAAACCAGCGAGGCCAACGAACCAGCAGGCGAGGATGCCTCCACCTCCGATGCTCCAGAGGAGGGCGGCTTGTCTGCGCCGGCCGGGCACGATCAGCGGGGTGAGCGCGAGCGCCGCGACGGCGAGTGAGGCGAGCGACGAGACGCTCGCGATCCGTTGCCCGATGTCGAGTAGGTCCGCGCCACTCGGCGGAACCACCCAGTGATCGGCTCGCGCACGATCGATCTGCTTCAGCAGGAGCGGGATGAGTGGCGCGAAGCAGGCGCCGGCGATCGCGAGTCCCCCGATCCACGCGCGGAGCTTCCGCCCATCGCGTGCGGTCGCGATCAAGCCCCAGCATGCGAGCACGGCGATCACGACTCCTGCCAGATAGTGCGTCCACAACGCCATCGCCGCAGCGAGACCGAACTCGATGGCGCGGCGCTTCGAGGGGGCCTCGGTCAGCCGCTACGCCGTGAGGGCACTGAGCGTCAGGCCGAGCCAGAGCAGCGCATAGGAGCGCGCTTCCTGGGAGATGTAGATGTGCCACGGATGGAATGCGACGAGCAGCGCCGCGAGGATCCCGGCGCGCGGCCCTCCGAGAGATCGCGCCAGCGCCCACGTCGCGACGACACCGAGCAACCCCGCGACGATCGAGAGTTCACGCACCCACAGATCGGAGGATCCGACTCGCATCCAAGCCCAGGACACGATGAAGTGGAGGGGCGGGTGGACATCACTCAGCACCACCTGCCACAGGTCACCGAACGACCGCTGAACAGCCGAGAGCGAATAGAGCTCATCGAACCAGAGCGGAGTCCGCAGCGCCTCGCGCAGTCGCCATCCCGCCGCCAGTGCCAGCGTGATCGCGAGGAGGAGACGTTCATGGCGCAAGGGGGCGTGGGGAAGCATGGTCGCAGCCTATCCCGGCGAGGGCTGCGCGCGCACGCCCGCGCCGGTGATAGTCTGCGCACGATCCCGCTCGGCTGACCTTCTGGAGGTCCACTTGCGCACGAAGTCGGCTCTTGTCGTCCTACTCGCCGTTCTGGCCTCATCGTCTGCGCTGGCGGCGCGTTCCAAGCCAGCCGCCTCGCCCGATCCGATCCGATATCATCTCGGGCTGCTGTGGCGCGGTCCCGCGTGGACCGCCGAGCGCACCCCGGCGACGGACAGCATCCAAGTCGGGCACATGGCCAACATCGAGCGCATGGTTCGAGAGGGCCTCCTGCTTGGAGCAGGCCCGTTCGGAAGTCAGACCGCTTTGCGGGGCGTGTTCTTCTTCCGTGCGGATACCGCCTACGACTTGAACGCGGTCGTGAGCCGCGACCCGGCGATCTCGAGTCGCAGACTCCGCCTCGAGATGATGCCGTTCATCGCGCCGCCGGGAATGAGCGAGGCCTACTGGGAGCGCAACCGAGCCGGCCTACCCGACTCGATGATCATGGTGAGCTGGGTGTTCCTGAGGCGAGGCCCGCAGTGGACCTCCAATGTCCCGCCCAAGGTCAGCAAGCTGCTTCGCGAGCATCGTGAATACACCGCCCAGCTCAAGGCGGACGGGCATCTGCCCTTCGCCGGCGGCATCGAGGGGACCGGGGATCTGCGAGGCGTGTTGATCTTCCGCGGCGACACGACGTCGGCGCGCCGGCTGACCGATCTCGATCCCGCGATCAAAGCCGGCCGATTCCGCGCGGAGATCCATCCCTGGTGGACCGGCCTCGGCGTGTTGCCCGGCTTCTAGGATCGACCGACCCACCCCACAGGGAGAGCTTCGTGAATCCATCGCCCGCATCCCACGTCGAGTCGCTCATCATCCCGGGCAGTTCGAAGATCGTCCTCCTCGTTCTCGATGGCGTGGGCGACTTGCCGAACCGGGAACACTCGGGTCAGACGCCGCTCGAGGCGGCGAAGACGCCGAACCTCGACGCGATCGCGCCCGAGGCGGAACTCGGGCGACTGATCCCCGTCGCCCCCGGTATCACGCCCGGTAGCGGCCCCGGACATTTGGCGCTCTTCGGCTACGATCCGCTGACGCATCTCGTCGGGCGCGGGATGCTCGAGGCGCTCGGAGCGGCGATCCCGCTTCAGCCGGGCGACGTCGCCGCACGCGCCAACTTCTGCACGATCGACGCCGCGAGCATCGTGACCGACCGGCGCGCCGGTCGCATCGCGAGCGACGTGTGCGAGCGTCTCGTCACGAGACTCCAGGCCGAGGCCACACGTTTCGAGGATGTCGAGGTGATCCTCCAGTCGGGCAAGGGGCATCGCTTCGTCGCGGTGCTGAGAGGTCCGGGACTCGGCGGCGATGTCTCGGATGCCGATCCCCACAAAGAGGGCAAGCCCATCCCCGCGGCGCGTGCGCTGACGGGTGGCGACGCGAACGACAAGACGGCGCGAATCGTGAACGCGTTCATCGCGCGCGCTCTCGACGTGCTGTCGAGTGAGTCGCCGGCCAACGCCGCCATGATGCGAGGGCTGTCCGCACGGCCGCACTTCGCCGGCTACCTCGAGCGATTCGGTCTGCGCGCGGCCGCCATCGCCGCCTACCCGATGTACCGCGGCGTCGCCGAGCTCGCCGGAATGGACCGATTCATCCCGAAGGGCGAGGACGCGGCAGCCGCCTTCGCCGAGGCTGGCCGGATCTGGGCCGAGCACGACTACGTGTTCATCCACATCAAGGGAACGGACATGGCGGGGGAGGATGGCGACTTCCGGCGCAAGGTCGAGGTGATCGAGCAGGTGGACGCCGCCCTGCCGAGTCTGCTGGCATTGCGACCCGACGTGCTCGCGATCACCGGGGATCACTCCACACCGGTGGCGATGAAGGGACACTCCTGGCACCCGGTGCCGGTGCTGCTTCGAAGCAGCGTCGCCTTCGCCGATGGCCACCCTCGGTTCCATGAGAAGCATTGCCGGGCCGGGAGCCTCGGAACACTTGCCAGTAAGCACCTCATCGCGGTATTGCTCGCCAACGCCGGGCGTCTCGACAAGTACGGAGCGTGAATGCCCTACCGACGCCTGTTGTTCGCCCTGCTGGCCGTTGTCTCGTGGACGTCCGCGGCGCTCGCGATCACCCCGCCGCCCTATGACCCCATCCGCTTCGCCTTCCCCGGCTCGATTCCTTCGCCAGGAGATGCCGCTTCCGCTGCTCTCGCGGGCGCGGATCGTTGGCTGTCGTCGGTCGCCGGCGGCAATCCCGCATCGATGCCGCACTCCACGGGCGTCACGCTGTCGCCGATCCTCCAGCGGATCAGCCGCCAGGATCTGAGCGCGGAGAATCGCGAGTTCTCCCAGACGACGTTCTTCCTCGACGGCGCGAGCGGCCAGCTCGCATGGCGCGCGGGGGAGTGGGGCCTGCGCCTCGAAGCCTCACAGCCCATGCTCCGCCGCGAGACGAGCACGTTCAGCGTTGCGATCGGCGGTGCGGTCACGCAGCCGGCCCGCGTGCAAGTCGATGCGCAAGCGCGCGAGTCGCGCGCCGCACTCGCGCTCTCTCGCGCCTCGGGTGCATGGAGGTTCGGGGCGGCCGCCGAGCTGTCCCAGCGTTCGGACCGCTACACGACGATCGAGGTCTCCGGTTCTCCCGAGTCCGGCGAGCGCGAGTTGGCGTTCGAAGGATCGGCGCTCGGCGGTTCGGCCGGCGCCACCTGGTCCCGGAATGCGGAATCGAGATGGGGCATCGAGGTGGGTGCAGCGGCTCGATTCGTCGGGGCGATCGATGCGACGTTCGAGAGCGTGAGCGAGTTGCTCTCGGGGACGTCGGTCTCGACCGGGGAGGCTGACCGCGACGCGACGTGGGAGGCTGGAGCCTCGGCGCGCATCACCGTGGATCCTCGCGGAGGACATGCGTGGGCCTGTCTCGAGACGCGCAGTGCGGAACGATGGCCCGGTCTCTCGCTCGCATCGGATCGCGCCGCCGCGTGGCGCATCGGGTACGACTATCGGGACTCGGCGACGCCCTGGGTCGTTCGAGTCGGGGCGGGGCAGGAGGTCCAGCCCGGCACCCCCGAGCCTCGCGCGACGGCCATCGGAGTGGGGCTCGGATGGCGGGCCGACGACCTCCGGTTCGATCTCGGTGTGACCCACCGGTCGATCCGACGCGGTGAGGCACCCATTCAGACCGACACGCGGCTCGTGGGCAGTGTGGGGATCGACTTCTGAGTCCTCTCTTCACTCTGCCACAATCAGTTACGCAGGCTGATTCATGCATCGGTTCAGATGCCTTCGCGACGTCGACCGAGGCTGCGGAGCCTATGCTAGACTCCGCCGCGCTTCTTCGCACAGGAGACCGCCCGCTCGTCGAGCACGGCCCTCCGGGCCCCGACCCTCCGCTCGGGTCGGCTGGACATGCATGCGAGAGTGGCGGAACTGGCAGACGCGCCGGATTTAGGTTCCGGTGAGGTGACTCTTGGGGGTTCGAGTCCCCCCTCTCGCACGTCGTTCCCCGGAAGTCCCGAGCCGACGCGCCACCGAATCCCGAACCTCCACTTCAAGACACGAACGAAGGGTGATGCTCCCGATGAATCATTCCGTCCGAGAGACCGGTCCCGCGCAGCGCACGATCGACATCGAACTGCCGCTCGAGGAGGTCGAGTCCCATCTCGACACTGCCGCGCGCGAACTCCAGCGCCGCGCGGTGATGCCGGGCTTCCGCAAGGGCAAGGTGCCGCTCGATCGCGTCCGCCAGGACTTCGCGGCCCAGATCGAGCACGAGTTCCTCGAGCGCGCCATCCCGCGCGTCACCTCGCAGGCGCTCGGCGAGGCCGGCCTCACGCCGGTCATCCCGCCCTATGTCCACAATGTCAAGTTCCAGCCGGGCCAGCCGCTTCGGTTCGAGGCGGTCGTCGACCTCGCGCCGGCGGTCGAGCTCAAGGAGTGGAATGGTCTGCCGGCCGTGCGGCGTGTGCGCTCATTCGACGACGCCGCCGTCGACAAGGTGATGTCCGAGCTGCGCGACGATGCCGCGATCTTCGTCGATGTCGATCGTGCGGCGGAGGCAGGGGACATCGTGCTGCTCGACTCGCAACGCCTCGATGCCAACGGCCGCCGGCTCGCGAACACGCGCGCCAAGAACACCCGCGTTCTGCTGGGTGGGCC
Source organism: bacterium (assembly GCA_043779265.1). Classification (GTDB taxonomy): domain Bacteria; phylum Eisenbacteria; class RBG-16-71-46; order RBG-16-71-46; family RBG-16-71-46; genus CADEFY01. The sequence continues at coordinate 13,229 of JAYWEM010000031.1, forward strand.
CGATCTGCTCCCCGAGCTCCAGCAGGGCCTGATGGGGGCCCAGGAGGGGCAGGAGCGCACATTGACCGTCAATTACCCGGCGGATTACCGGCAGGCGGAGGTCGCAGGGAAGACCGTCCGCTACGTCGTGAAGGTCCGCAAGATCCA
>JAYWEM010000032.1:0-28640 GCA_043779265.1 bacterium
CGCCACACGGAGTGATTGGAGATGAGTGCGTGTCCCTCGAGTTCCTGCTCGAAGAGGCTCTGGCAGAACGCGAGTGTCTCGGCCTCGCTGGCGGCTTCCAGCCCCGCCGCGCGCCACGTGTCCTCGGTCGCCTCGACGATGAACGTCGACTGGCCGGGGCCGTACTGGTAGGCGTGCACCCGCCACAGCCCGTGTTCGGTCGGCTTGAACCAGAACGTGAAGGCGGGGAACGGCCGCGACGTGCCGAGCCAGACGAATCGATTGGGCCGGAGATCGATGCTCGGCCGGAAGTGCTCGCGATGTCGCTCGCGCACCGCGGAGTTGGCACCGTCGGCCGCGAACACGAGGTCGGCCCCGAGCGAAGCCGGATCATCGATCGTGTGCTCGAATCTCAACTCGACACCGATGCGGCGGCAGCGCTCGGCCAGCAGTTCGAGCAACTCGCGCCGCGAGACCCCCGAGAACCCGTGCCCTGTCGAGGTGAGCACCTGCCCGCGGTAGTGCACCTCGATGTCGTCCCAGCGATGACAGCGCTCGCCCATCGCGGCGATCGTCTCGGCATCGGCGCTGGCCAAGGCGTCCTCGGTGGCGTCGGAGAACACGACGCCGAACCCGAACGTGTCCTCGAGTCGGTTGCGTTCGTACACCGTGACCTGATGGGCGGCGTCCTGCTGCTTCATGATGAGCGCGAAGAACAGACCTGCGGGACCTCCGCCGATGCAGGCGATCCTCATGCGAGCAACTGCCCCGCGATGACGAGGTGCTGGATCTCCGTGGTGCCCTCGTAGATGCGCAGCGCGCGGACCGAGCGATACAGCCGGTCGACCGGGTGCGAGGCGAGCACGCCCGCGCCGCCCAGCACCTGCACCGCGTCATCCACGATGCGTTGCGCCGCCTCGGTGGCGAAGGACTTGGCCATCGCGGCCTCGAGCGTGATGCGAGCAGCGCCGTGGTCGGCCTCGTACGCGGCGCGATAGACGAGCAATCGCGCCGCTGTCAGATCGGTCGCCATGCGCGCCAGCTTCTGTTGCACCAGTTGGAACTCGGCCAGCGGCTTGCCGAACTGACGGCGCGTGCGCGCATGGGCGATCGCCTCGGCCAGCGCACGGGTCGCCATGCCGCAGGCGGCCGCTCCCACCGTGGGTCGGAGGCGGTCGAGCGTCTTCAAGCCGAGCGCGAAGCCCTTGCCCTCGGCCGCGAGTCGGTTGGCCGCGGGCACGCGGCAGCCTTCGAGCGCGATCTCGCCCAGGGGATGCGGAGAGGCGAGCACGAACGGACGCACGAATCGCAATCCCGGTGTGTCCGCGGGAACGACGAAGCAGCCGATGCCCTTGCCGCCCGCTGCGGGATCGGTCGTCGCGAACACGTTGTACCAGTCGGCGATGCCGGCGTTCGAGATGAACACCTTGCGCCCATCGAGCACGTAGTGGTCGCCGTCTCGGCGCGCCGTCGTCGCGAGTGCCGCGACATCGGTGCCGGCCTCGGGCTCGGTCATCGCGAACGCGCCCATCGCGGTGCCCTGGATTCCGGCCTCGAGGTAGCGCTCGCGCATCGCGTCGTTGCCGCCATGGATCAGCGGCACCAGCCCGAGTCCCTGCAGTGCGAAGACCGCATCGGCCAAGGGAGAGGCGGCTGCGAGTGCCTCTCTCGCCAGACAGCAGGCACGCCAGTCGCCCGCTCGGATGGGCTCGAGCCAGCCAGCGGCCCCCATCGCCTTGAGCAGCTCGCGTGCCTCGAGGCGTGCGGCGCTGTCATCCGGTGGTTCGGGGCGGGGCGCGAGTTCGCGTGCCGCCCACGCGCCGACTCCCTCGGCGAATGCGGTGTGCGCCTCGTCGAGGAAGGCGCGGATGGGCTTCAAGTCGGGCGCGAAGTTCATTTGAAGCGGGGTGTGCGCTTATCGCGGAAGGCCTCGTAGGCTTCGCGGTAGTCGGGGTGCTCCATCAGCCGCGCTTGCACTTCGGCCTCGAACTCGAGCGCCTCTTCGAGGCTGACATGGCCCTCCTGGTCGATCGCCTGCTTGGTCGCGGCGAGACTCGCCTGCGGCCCGCGCGCGAGGCGCTCGGCCAGCGCCGTCGCCTCGGCCAGCACCTGCTCCTGCGCCACGACGCGGTTGTAGAGTCCGATCTCGGCGGCGCGCGCGGCGTCGATGAAGTCGCCCGTCATCAGCAGTTCGGTGGCATGCGAGCGGCCGACGATGCGCGGCAGCATCCACGCCACCCCCATGTCGGCGCCCGAGAGCCCGACGCGCACGAACAGGAACGCGATCTTGGCGCTCGGCGCCGCGATCCGGATGTCGCAGGCGGTCGCGATCACCGCGCCAGCGCCAGCCACCGTGCCGTTGAGCGCGGCGATCACCGGCTTGCCGCAGCTGCGCATCTGACGGACGAGGTCGCAGGTCAGGCGGGTGAACTCGTGCAGTCCGGCGAAGTCGCGACCGAACAGGGCGCCGATGATGTCCTCGACGTCGCCGCCCGAGCAGAATCCGCGCCCCTCGCCGGTGATGACCACGGCGCGCACGTTGGGATCGCGATCGATCGCGACGAAGCTGTCGCGCAGTTCGGTGTAGACCTCGAACGTGAGGGCGTTCAATCGCTCGGGTCGCGACAACGTGATCGTCGCGACGCCGGTCTCGGCGTTCAGTGCAAAGCGGAAGGAGCGGGGTTCGATCGACATGGTCAGCGCGTGCCTCCGAGCATCGCGGTGGCCTCGATCTCGACGACGGCGCCGCGGTCGACGAGGCCCATCACCTGCACCAGCGCCATGGCCGGATAATACGTGCCGAAGCGCTCGCGCCAAATGCCGCCCAGCTCGCGGAGCGCGGCGCGATACGCATCGAGATCGGTGACGTACACCGTGAGCCTCGCGACATCGCTCGCCGAGCCACCCGCGCTGCGCACCACCTCGAGCACCTTGTCGAGGGCGCCGCCGAACTGTGCCGCGAATCCAGGCGGCGCGCCCTCCTCCTGGTTCGACCAGCCGACTTGGCCCGCCACGAACAGCATCCGAGCGCCCTCGGGCGCGAGCAGGCCGTTGTTCCAGCCCTTCGGCTCCCCGAGCGATGCGGGGTTCACGATCTCGAGTGGCATGCCCTCGGCTCCTCCTCCGGTCAGGACCGCGATGCGGCCATTGGCTTCGCTGATGCACAGGCGCACCACCTCGGCCGCGATCTCGTCCGGTGTGACGAGGCGCTTCTGGCCCGCGCTCGTGAGCACGGCGGCAAGCGCCTCCTCGGACGAGCGGTTCGTGCGCGACTGCACGTTCGCCACGCTCTTGCGGGTCATCGCGGTGTCGGCGTAGCCGGGGCACACCGCGTGCGCCGTGACGCCGGTACCCTCGTACTCGGCGGCGGTCGCGCGCGTCAATCCGATGACGGCGTGTTTGGCTGCGGTGTAGTGCGCGATGTACCGACCACCGGTGAGTCCGGCGATCGAGGCCACGTTGATGATGCGGCCGAAGCCGCGTTCCGCCATGGCCGGAACGAACTCGCGCGTGCACAGGAAGGTGCCCGTCGCATTGACCGCCATGAGGTGGTTCCACTCCGAGAGCGCGATCTTCGCCAAGGGCGCCGCCATCGAGGCGCCGGCGTTGTTGATGAGCAGGTCGATCGCGCCGAGGCGCTCGCGCGCGGCGGCCCCGAGTCGGCGGACGCTGACCTCATCGCTGATGTCGCAGACGATGGCGTGCGCCGTGGCACCGCGCGACGTGATCTGGCTGGCGACCCGCGCGATCTCGGCTTCGGAGCGAGCGGCCACCACGATCGAGGCCCCGGCCCCTGCGAGCGCCGAGGCGATGGCCTCGCCGATCCCGCGGCCGCCACCCGTGACGACGGCGCCGCGACCTTCGAGCGGGCGAGCGTTCACGGGCGAGCCCCGAGGGCTTCGGTGACGGCGTCGGCCAGGATGATCCCGAGCGCGTGGAGTGTGTCGCGGCCCTCTTGGGCGGTGGCGTCGGCCGGCCAGCCGAAATAGGCGCGCGGCCCACCTGCCGCCTCGAACGTGGTTCTCCCCTCGCGGATGGCGGTGCCGAGCGATGCGGGATTGGCGGGCAGTGCGGTTCGCAGCGATTCGCGGACCAGGTCGGGCCGCTCGGCCATGACGATCGAGCCCTCGTAGCGGCCGGCATGGCAGGCGCCGGTCCGGAACTCCTCGGTCAGACGCACGGCCCACGGCTTGCGCGACACATCCGGGCAGATGACCGGACAGGCTGCGGCTGCCGTGGCCGCCGCAATGGCGTCGCGCAGGGCTGCCAGATGCGCAGGATCGAGATGCGCGTTGGCCACGGCGAGTGCGGCGAAGCCGTGCCGCGCCAGTTCGCGCGCCAGGTCGGCGATGAGCGCGGTGAGCGTGGCGGGCGAGATCGAGAGCGTGCCGGCGAAGGCCGCGGCGAACGGCGCTGCGGTGTAGGGAACCTCGGGCAGCACGAGCGCGCTCCAACCGCGCGACTCCAGCTCCGCAGCGCCGGTTCTCGCCATGCCCCGGGCGATGATGACGTCGGTCGAGAGTGGCAGGTGCGGGCCATGCGCCTCGATCGCGCCGACCGGGAGCACGGCCACGGTCCGTGCGCGGTCCAGCTCGCGCACCTCCTCGAACGTCAGGTCGCCCAACTCGCGGATCGCCACGCTCCACCCTCTCGGCTCGTTGCGGGATTGCCACGCGGCTCCAGCCGCCATCATGATGCGCGCGGACACTGGAAACTATCATGACCCACGAGCCTTCCGAACATCTGAACCTCGCCGACGTCCTCCTCGATGATCGCATCCGGGAAGGGCGTGGTTCACGCGTGGCGCTGCGCACCGATGCGGGCGAGCTTCGCTACCACGACGTTCAGCAGCTGGCGAATCGCTACGCGAACCTGTTGGTCGAGGCCGGTGTGCAGGCCGAGCAGCGCGTGATGATCGCGCTCCCCGACGGGCCCGACTACGTGGGGGCGCTGTTCGGGACGCTGAAGGCGGGCGCCGTCGTGGTGATGGTGAACCCGGCGCTCTCGCGAGAGGAACTCGCCGCGCTGCTCGACTACACGCGAGCGCGGGTGCTGGTCACGCACGCCGACCACGCGGCCGCCTTCGCCGCGGCGGCGGTCGGAGCGGCGCATCTCGCGCACACGCTGGTCGTGGGTTCGTCGGGCTGGGACGCGCGTCTCGCCGCCTCGTCGCCGGCATTCGAGAACGCCCGCACCCACCGCGACGATCCTGCGATGTGGTTGTTCTCGGGCGGCACGACCGGTCGGCCCAAGGCGGTGGTGCAGTCGCATCGCGCCTTCGCGTTCACGACCGAGCAGTACGCGATGGGCGTGATGGGCTACCGAGAGGACGACATCACGTTGTCGGTGCCCAAGCTCTACTTCGGGTACGCGACCGGCTCGAACCTGTTCTTCCCGTTCCGCGCCGGCGCCTCCGTGGTGTTGTTCCACGAGCCCTCGACCGCCGATGAGCTGTTCGCGCGCATTCGCCGTCACCGACCGACGCTCCTGATCCACGTGCCGACGATGATCCATCGCATGGTGCAGCATCCGGACGCGGCGGCGCAGGACCTCACGTCGCTACGCGTCTGCACCTCGGCGGGTGAGGCATTGCCAGTCGAGCTCGATCGCCAGTGGCGCGAGCGATTCGGCATCGAGTTGCTCGATGGCCTCGGAACCGCCGAGATGTGGCACATCTTCATCTCGAATCGGCCCGGTCAGTCGCGGCCCGGCACGCTGGGCCAGGTGGTGCCGGGCTTCGAGGTCAAGGTGTGCGACGAGTCCGGCAGTGAACTGCCGCTCGGCGAGGTCGGCTGGCTGTGGGTGCGCGGCGGGGCGCGTGCGATCGGCTACTGGCAGAACCACGAACGCAACGAACAGGCGTTCCGCGGCGAGTGGTACGTCTCGGGCGATCTGATCGCGATGGATGCGGAGGGGTTCGTCAGCTACCACGGGCGCGGCGACGAGATGCTCAAGGTGGGAGGCAAATGGCTCGCGCCGGCCGAGGTCGAGGGCTGCCTGCTCCAGCATCCCGCGGTGGCGGAGGTTGCCGTGGTCGGCGCTGCCGACGCCACCGGGCTGATGAAGCCGGTGGCCTACGTCGTCGCGCGCGAGCAGCGAGCGGGTCTGGCGGACGAGTTGCGCGAGTTCGTGCGCGAACGGCTCGTTCCCTTCAAGAGCCCGCGCGAAGTCACGTTCCTCGATGCGCTGCCGCGGACGCACTTGGGCAAAGTCGACCGCGGCGCACTGCGTCGTCGGGCCTGATGGCGAGCGGGACCGCGTGGCTGTGTGCGCCATCGCGCACACCGTTCACACGCGCCGGCAAGGGGGCGTTGGCCGCGAGCCGCTCTGACGCGCTGCTGGCGAGCTTGTTCCGCCACCTGGTCGGGACGATGCGCCGGGAGGCCGTGAGTGCCATCGATGAGGTGATCGTCGGGTGCGCCTATCCCGAAGGCGAACAGGGTCGTAATGTCGCTCGCGCCATCACATTGGGTTGCGGGCTCCCCGACTCCGTGGCGGCGATGACGATCACGCGCCTGTGTGCGAGCAGCCTCGAGGCCACGGCGATCGCCGCGGCCAGGGTGCGGCTCGGGGATGCGACGATGGTGCTGGTGGGAGGCATGGAGAGCATGTCGCGCATCCCACTGGGGGGCGCGAATCCATCGCCGAACCCGGAGTGGATGGGCACGAGGCCCGACATTTACATGGCGATGGGCGAGACGGCCGAGCGGGTCGCACGCGCCCACGGCATCACGCGCGCCGATCAGGACGCCTGGGCGCTGAGGAGTCAGCAGCGCGCGCTCGCGGCGCGTGAGCGCGGTGTGTTCGGCGAGGAGATCGTGCCCGTCGTGCTCGCCGATGGCTCGAGTCTCGCAGCGGACGACGGCATCCGCGCCGACACGAGCGCCGAGAAGCTGGCGGCCCTGGCGCCGGTGTTCGCCTCCGACGGCACCGTCACCGCAGGCAACGCCTGCCCCACGAGTGATGGCGCCGCCGCGCTGCTCGTCGCCTCCAACGAGGCGATCGAGCGCTACGCGCTCAAGCCGCTCGGCCGAGTGGTGTCCTACGCCGTCGCCGGCGTGGATCCGGCGCTCATGGGCATCGGGCCGGTCGCCGCGGTACCGCGGGCGCTCGAGCGAGCGGGCCTGGTGCTGCGCGACATCGACCGCATCGAACTCAACGAGGCGTTCGCCTCGCAGGTTGTGGCGGTCGCGCGCGGTCTCTCGCTGGAGGAGTCGCGCACCAATGTGAATGGCGGCGCGATCGCACTCGGCCATCCCCTGGGTGCCAGCGGCGTGCGGCTCGTGGGCACACTGCTTCGCGAGCTCGGTCGCTCGGGCGGGCGGCGCGGGTTGGCGACGCTATGCGTGGGCGGCGGCATGGGTGCGGCTATGGTGGTGGAGCGCGCCGGCTAGCGATCGGTTCGAAGTTGACGACCCGCGGCGTCGGCGTCAGGCTCCTTCGCATGCTCCACTCGGACACGCATCCTGATGCTCGACGCGTCCAGGCCGACATTCTCCGACGGATGGGCGTCGCCGGGCGCGCGGCGCTGGCGGATGCGATGTGCCGGGACGCGCGCCGCCTCGCGCTGGCGGGGATTCGGAATCGTCGCCCTGGCGCGAGTGAGGCGGAGATCCTCGAGGCGTACACGCGGCTGGTTCTGCCGGCCGCGCTCGCCGAGGCGGTGGTGCGAGAGCGTGCCCGGCGCGTGGCGGACGGTTGAACGCAGACCCGAGCCCGATCCAGCTGCTCCTCGACGTCTCACGTCGGCTCGCTGATCTGGCGATCCCCTACTTCGTTGGTGGGTCGTTCGCCGCGTCACTGCATGGCGAGCCCCGGACCTCGCTCGATCTCGACCTCGTCATCGAGCTGAGCGCCGCCGACATCGAGCGCTTCGCGCGTGCGTTCGAGGCTGAGTTCTACGTCAGCCGGGAGGCCATCGCGGAGGCGGTGCGGGACCGGAGATCGTTCAATCTCATCCAGCTATCCTCTGCGTGGAAGCTCGACTTCTTCGTTCGAGGGAACGCTCCGTTCGACCTCGAGGAGTTCCGTCGCAGCGAATCGACGATGCTCGGCGACCCCGAGGCGTCGGTGCGAGTGAAGACGGCGGAGGACTCGATACTCCGCAAGTTGTCGTGGTTCCGAGAGGGTGGCGAGGTGGCGACCCTGCAATGGCGCGACGTCGTGGGGATCCTTCGGAACCGCCGCGGCGCGCTCGATGACGGATATCTCGATCGATGGGCGGCGGAACTCGGGGTCGCCGACCTGCTCGATCGCGCTCGCGCCGAGCACTGATCGCTCAATTCGCGGCGCGGGGCTCGGCGAGCAGACGCTCGATGGTGGCGACGAGTTCCTCGTACTCGCGCGCGCAACTGCGGTGGCGCGGGTCGTCGCTCGGGTGGTACTCGCCGCCCGGATGAACCCAGCGCACGATGCCTTGGCGATCGGTCAGGAACGAGACGCTCGTCCAATTGCGTTCGGGGTGGCCGTCGAGCCACCAGCGCGAGAGCGTGCTCCATCGTTCATCGACGGCGATGGGTCCGGTGTAGCCGAGCCGATCCGCGAGCTTGAGGATGTTGGCGTCGCGGACCCGGCGGATCGGCTTGGGATGGAAGACGCCGATGATCTGCAGTCGATCGCTCCCGTAGCGGCGCTGCAGGCGTTCGAGTTCGGGGAGAGTGCCCTCGCAATAGCGGCACTCCTCGGTGAACCACCGCAGCAGCACCAGCTTGCCGCGCAGCTGCTCCTGAGTGAGCGGCTTGCTCCGGATCCAGCGGTCGAAGCTCCATGCCCGCGCGGGCCGGTCGAGCACGCTCGAGGGCGAATCGGCCTCGGCGGGACTCCGTGGGGCCGGGATCGCAGGTGGAGTCGCGAAGGCCGTGAGCAGAACGATCATGAGAAAGGTGCGTCGCATCGAGTCCCTAATGTAAGGTGCTCGCCGACTCGAGCCAAACGCATTCCCCGACCCCCATTGATGGAGGTTCTCATGATCGGAATCGACACCGGCACGATCCGCCGCGTGTGGACGCTGGTGGTTGCAACGCTCCTCGTCTCGTTCGCCACGACGGCGATCGCCGACGTGCCCAAGAGCATGCCGCAGCGTGACGACAAGGCCCCGTGCTTCCGTTGGCCGGCGGTGGACTACGATGGTGACGGTGTGTACGACCGCATCGACTACTGCCCGAACACGCCCAAGGGCTGCATCGTGGACGAGCGCGGCTGCTCGAGCGATGCCGACGGTGACGGCGTCTGCGATGGCGTCGACCTGTGCGCCAACACGCCGCCGGGCTTCGAGGTGGATGACAAGGGCTGCTCGGCCGCGCAGCGCGGAGCGACGAGCGCCGTGAACCAGACGAAGCCGGCGCCGCCGACTCCGGCGCGCGCCACGACGCCCCCGGCGCCGAAGCCCACCCCGGCTCCGAGCAAGCCGGTCACCGAGACCGAGCGTCAGTTGGTCTCGGGCGGCAAGGTCCGTCTCGAGAACATCTACTTCGAGACCGGCAGCGCCAAGCTGCTTCCCGAGTCCGAAGCCGCTCTGAACGATGCGGGTTCGGCGCTCGAGAAGTTCGTCGACCTCAAGGTCGAGGTGCAGGGCCACACGGACACGCGTGGTTCCTCGGCGCTGAACCATCGTCTGTCGCATGAGCGTGCGGAGTCCGTGCGCAGCTACCTGCTCTCCAAGTTCCAGATCCGCGGCGAGAACCTGATCGCCAAGGGCTACGGTGAGTCGCAGCCGGAGACGCAGGAGCGCAACGACGAGGAGCGCCTGCGCAATCGTCGCGTCGTGCTGAGCGTGTTGAACCCGGATGTGCTCCCGAAGAACGTGAAGATCGAAGGCCAGTAGAAGCAGACAGTCTCCGCAACGAGCGACGGCGCCGGTCCCCTGTGGGGTCGGCGCCGTTCGCTTGTTCGCTTGTCCGCTTCGGTCGATCAGGCCTGGCGTTTCGCGCCACGGGGCGCCGATGCGCCGCCCATGCCCCAGCGGCCGAGGATCGTCTCGGCGATGAGCAGCGCCAGCGCGAGCATGACGAACAGCGGCCACAGTTCGCGGCCGAAGCGCGCCTCACGGACCCGCTGTGCGAAGTCGGCACCGGGTCGGAGCACGCGGGCGCGGCCGGCCGGGAACGCTGCGAGCAACTCGCGCTCCTCGAAGGAGGCGAGCGCGGACTCGCGTGGATCGGGATTGACCGCGACGCTGCCGCGCAGCCTGCCACTCTCGAGGATGCGGTAGAGGCCCGGGCGCTCGAACGGCTCGGAGACGGCGCGTGTCGCGCCGCGCTCGGCCTGCAGCGAGACGGCGACCTCACGACCGTCCTCGGAGACGATGCGCCAATCGCCGGTGCTCGCGGGCGCGCGCCAGTGTTCACCCGGCATCAGCGAGGCGGCAGCGGTTCCGCGCCCGAGCACGCGCGTCGCCTGGTGCACGAGCGGCAGGAACGCGCCGCTCACCGCCAGGTCGCCGCTCGCGCCATCGAGTGGCGTGGCCAGCAACAACGAGCGCCGGCCCTCGATCAAGGCCGGACGTTCGTGGTCATGGGCCAAGAGCACGCGCGCCGACGTCTCGACACGGCGCGCACGCAGGATGCGCGCGGTCGAGAGGGCCTCGCCGGGACGGGCTGGGAATCCCTCGAGCACGGCATGGCCCGCGATGCGGCGGGTCAGGCGCCACGAACCCTGAGCCGGAGCGGACTCGATCGGGCCCAGTCGTCCCAGTCCGAGTTCGCCAAGCAATGCGTCGTTCCACCATGCGAGGTCGGCGCGCGCACCCGGGGCGAGCAGCAGGCCGCCGCCACCTCGGTGGTAGTCGAGCACCGCCTGCGTCTCGGCCGGCCCGAGCCTCGCCAGGTCGCCGAGCACGAGGACGTCGGCGTCACGCAAGCGCTCGGCGAGGTTGCCTGCACCGGCGACGATCGCCTCGAGTCCGCTGGCGGGAGAGCCGGCCTCGAGTGCGAAACGAAGCGCCGAGGGCTCGCCGTCCTCACGCAGCAGCACGCGCAGGGCTCCCGCGCGGCCAGCGGCGAACACGCGGCGATCGTCGAGGGGCAGCACGTCGGCGGGCAGCAGCACCTCGCCGCCGGCGTCCGGCATCGCGGAGAGGGGCAGCAAGGTGGCGCCCTCGCCTGTGCCTGGGAGCGAGACGAATCCTCGTCCGAGCGTGGCGGCCGTCTCGCCCGCGGCGGGCAGGTCGCGCACTTCGAGGGCGAAGTCGCCCGCGGGGACTCCGTCGCCGTGCGCGCTCACCGAGAGCGCGGTCGCATCGCCGCTCGGAAGCAGCCGCGCGTCCGTGACGCCCGCGTTCGCACGGCTACGGGGTGTCATCGGAACCAGGTAGATGCGCGCCTCGCTCCACGGCCCCTCGGACTCGAGCGCGGCGCCATCGGCGACTCCGCTGCGCTGGAAGTCCGAGAACCACACCAATTCCTTGTTGAGCGTGCGGGCCTCGGCGAGGGTGCGCGCCGCGAGCGCCAGGGCGGCCGCGTGGTCGGTCGTCTGCGCGCTCGGCGTGAGCGCCTGGAGCGCGGTGCGCAAACGGGCGGCATCCCCGATCGGCGCATCGCTCACCGGACGAGGCGTCCGGTCATAGGGCACGAGCAGGAGTTGGTCGGCGGGGCCGAGTGTGGCGAGAAGGTCCTCGGCGGCGCGCTTCGCCGAGGCGAGCAGCGGGCGGTTGTCCGCTGCGATCGCACTCATCGATCCGCTCACGTCGACGAGCGCGACGAGCGTCGTGGCAGCCGCCTCGCCGGCGCGACCCACGCCTCCCGGGAGCGCGGGGCGTGCCATCGCGGTGGCGATCGCGGCAACGGCGAGGGTCCGCAGCAACAGGAGCAACCACTGCTTGATCCTCAGTCGGCGGATCTCGCTCTGCTGCACCTCGCTCAGGAATTCGAGCGACGAGAACGGAACATCCTTCGGGCGGCGTTTCGTGAACAGGTGGATGAGGATCGGGAGGGCCGCTGCCGAGAGGCCGAACAGGAACAGCGGATTCAGGAAGTTCATCGCACGACCTCGGTCCAGGCAGCGAGCGCCTCATCCCACACTTCGATCCGTGTGACGGGGTGGATCTCCCAGCCGCTCACGCGCGGCGCGGCGTTCTCGAGCGACCATCGGCTCGGCTGGCGGTCATAGGGGCCGTCGTAGAGCAACCAGCCCGTCAGTCGAACACGCTTGGGTCCGGACTCCCATGGGGCCGGTCCGCCATGGTTGGGACGGAATCGCTCGCGGAGGGCCTCGTGCTGCCACGAGGTCGAACCGTGTCGCCACGATGGCGAGATCTCGGCCGTGACATAGAGGGTGTCGGCCCCGCCGGGCGCGCGCTGCGTGGGTGCCAACTCCAGGTGCAGGTCGCCGTCGCCAGCGAGCAGCATGCGCTGCACGTAGCCTTCCATCAGGACGCCGCGCGCTTCGATCGCGGCGACCTCGGCGAGCGGCCGGCCGTGCGGCAGTTGCTGGATGTCGGCGATCGTGACCGCCGTCACCTCACTCGGGACTCCCGTGCGCGACTTCTGCTTTCGCAGATGCCGACCATCCTCGGGCGATCCCGGCGCCATGCCGAGCACGGTGAGCCCGGTGATCAACACGACGGTGCCCGCGGTGAACGCCAGCGCCGCGAGCGGACGCAGGGTCACACCAGCCTCGCGCGCTTCTCGAGGTAGGACAGGAGCGCGCGGTCGAACGGCGTGCGCGTGTCGAGCGGCACATAGTCGATGCGCTGCTCGCGGCAGCTGCGGGCGTATCGGTCCCGCCACTCCTCGAGCATCTCTCGATAGCGCCCGGCGATCTCCCAGGGCTCCGTCGTCATGCGCTCGCCGCTCTCCATGTCCACGAACGTCGCGGTGTCGGTGTACGGGAACTCGACCTCGTCGGGGTCGAGCACGTGGAACACGATCACCTCGTGGTTGCGATGCCGGAAGTGCTGCAGGCCGGACAGGACTTCGGCCGGCTTATCCATCAGATCGGAGATCAACACGATGAGGCCGCGCCGCTTGATGCGCTCGGCCAGTTCGTGCAGCGCCGAACCCAGGCGAGTGCGGCCCTCTGGCTCGCCCCGCGTGAGCGACTTGAGCACGACATCGAGATGCGAGCGCACCGAGCGCGGCGGTACGTACTCCTGAGCGTGCTCGGCGAACCGCATCACCCCGACGGCATCCTGCTGCCCGAGGATGAGGTAGGCGAGCGCTGCCGCGAGGGACTTGCCGTATTCGAGCTTGCTCATGGCCGCGCCCTTGGAACGAAATCCCATCGAGCCCGACTGGTCGAGCAACAAATGGGCGCGAAGGTTGGTTTCCTCGGTGTACTGCTTGATCAGCATGCGGTCGCTCTTGGCGAGCACCTTCCAGTCGAGGTTCTTGAGCGGATCGCCCGGCATGTACGGGCGATGCTCGGCGAATTCGACCGAGAAGCCATGGAAAGGCGAGCGATGGAGCCCTGAGATGAAGCCCTCCACCACGAGCCGCGCACGCACGTCGAGGTGCCCGAGCCGTGCGACGACTTCGGGGTCGAGATAGCGGCGCGAGGCATCCGAGGCACGCGTGCCGCCGCGCTCGGACCGGGCGCCGCCGGACGTGCTTCCGTTGGTGCTCACGCCCCGGTCCTCAGACCCGCTGCCGTGAGCGCCACAGCCAGTAGGCGGGGAATCCCGTGGCGGCGATGAGCACGCCCGCCATCGCGCGCGGGATCGTGATGCCCAGGCTCTGCAGTCCTGCGAACGGTGCACTCGCCGAGAAGTCGCTCCAGATGATGACGCCCGTCACGAGCAGGAAAAGGATCGGCGTCAGCGGGTAGAGCGGCGTGCGATAGCTGGGGCGCGCCACCTCGCCGCGCGCTTCGCGGCCGCGCTGCACGAAGATCGTCGCCGTGGTGATGGCGTAGAACAGCCACGAGGTCGTGACGAACCAACCCGAGACGTCCTCGAATCCGTTGGCGAAGTAGAGCCACAGACAGGCGAGCACGGCCTGGACCCACAGTGCCAGGGTCGGCGTCTCGCGCTTGGGGTCGATGCCGGCCAGCGGCTTCCACAGCATGCCGTCGGCGGCCATCGCCTGGGTGACGCGCGGGCCGGTCAGGATGGCGCCATTGGTGGTGCCGAACGTGGAGACCGCGACCAGCACGGCGAGCGCACGCGCACCCCAATCGCCCAGCAACCGATGCACGGTCTCCGAACCGACCGCCTCGTAGCTCGCCACCTCATCCGGGGTCAGCACCTTGTAGTAGGCGAGGTTCACGAGCACGTACACGAAGATGACCAGCGCCGTGCCGCCGAGGATGGCGATCGGCATCGTACGCTGCGGGTTCTTGACCTCGCCGGCCACGTAGGTCGAATCGGTCCAGCCGTCGTAGGCGAACAGGATCCCGATCATCGCGAGCGAGAACGCCAGCATCATGGACTTCTCGGGCGAGCCCGCGCTCTGCATCTCGACGAGCCCCGGCGCATGGACGCTCGGCATGGTGAACGCGAGGACGCACAGGATGAAGATGCCGATCAGCTTGGCGGTGGTGAACAGGGACTGCGTGCGCGTGCCCTCTTTGACGCCGAGCCAGTTGACGAACGTGAGCAGCACGATCGCGCCGGCGCCGACCATGAACTCGGTGGATTTCGGCAGCCCGGCGACCTCGCAGAAATAGAGCGCGAACACGCTGACGATCGAGGCGATCACGGTGGGCTTGATCACCCACAGATTCGCCCAGCCGAACGTGAACCCCCACGGCTTGCCGAATCCCTCGCGGATGAACACGTAGAGGCCGCCGGTGCGCGGATGGGTCACCGCGAGCTCCGTCAGAACGAGCGAGCCCGCCATGCTCAGCATGCCGCCCATGACCCACGCGGCAACGACCAGCCACATCGTCGGCAGTTCCTGTGCGACGGAATAGGGCGAGCGGAAGATGCCCGAGCCGATGATGTTGCCCACCGTGATCGCGGTTGCGGCGTAGAGACCGATCTTGCGGGCGAGATCCGGCGCGGAAACCGGGTGGGTGGCCACGGGGCTCTCCTCTCGTGAACGGCGTTGCGCGGAGCTACTCCGTGGGCACGTGCTTCAGCAGGTCGGCGATGATGCGGTCGGCCTGCACGCCCTCGGCCTCGGCGCTGAAGTTGGTGACGATGCGGTGGCGCAGCACGCTCGGGGCGACCGCCTGCACGTCCTCGATTCCCGGGGCGAACCGGCCGCGCAGTACGGCACGCGTCTTGGCGCCGAGCACCAAGTACTGCGAAGCGCGCGGGCCCGCGCCCCAACTCACCCACTGCCGCACGAACTCGGGCGAGTCCTCGCCGCCTCGAGTGGCGCGCGCGAGTCTCACGGCGTAGCGCACGACGTGCTCGGTCACCGGGACACGCCGCACCAGTTGCTGCAGCGCCATGATGTCCGCAGCGGAGAGGACGCGCTTCAGATCGGGCGTGTAGGCCGACGTGGTGCTCGAGACGATCTGTTCCTCCTCGCTCTGCGAGGGGTAGTCGACCTGCACGTTGTACATGAAGCGGTCGAGCTGGGCCTCGGGCAGCGGATAGGTGCCCTCGAGCTCGATCGGGTTCTGCGTCGCCAGCACGAAGAACGGCAGTTGCAGCGGATAGGTGTGGCCACCCGCGGTGACCTCCTTCTCCTGCATCGCCTGCAGCAACGCGGCCTGCGTCTTCGGCGGGGTGCGGTTGATCTCGTCGGCCAGCACGATGTTGGCGAAGATCGGTCCCTGGATGAACCGCATGGCGCGGCGCCCGCTGGCCTGGTCCTCATCGAGGATGTCGGTGCCGGTGATGTCGCTCGGCATCAGGTCGGGCGTGAACTGGATGCGATTGAACTTGAGGTCGAGCACTTTGGCGAGGCTCGAGATGAGCAGCGTCTTGGCCAGGCCCGGAACTCCGACCAGCAGCACGTGCCCGCCCGCGAACAGCGCGGTCAGCAGTTGGTCGATCACCTCGTCCTGGCCGACGATGGCCTTGCGCAGCTCGGCGGCGATGTTCTCGCGCGCCTGATTCAGTTTCTGGACGGCTTCGATATCGGAAGGCGAGCCGGTCAAGAGGGCCTCGGGGTCATGACGGTGGGGTGAGCCAATCGCGCTGGGGCCGAAGCGGCGCTCCCATGGATGGCCGAGCAAGGCCGCGAAGCGTAACGGAGTCGCGGCGCAGGCGTCCAAGCCGGCCGTCCTGCGCGGCTTGTCATCGGACGGGCGCGGGCGCTGCGGGGCTCAGGGCAGTCGGACGAGCCTCGCGACGGCGAGTCGCCCATCCTCGTGGCGCAGGCGCACGAAGTAGATCCCCGCGCGGCTGCGCTCCCCGTCGGAAGCCCGGCCATCCCAGCGCAACGCGTGCGTGCCCGCTTCGAACCGGCCATCGGCGATCCGGCGGATACGGCGTCCCTGAAGGTCGAGCACCTCGAGCGTGACCTGCGCCGCCGCCGGCAGGGCGAACGACAGCAGGGTCGAGCCCACGCCCGGGTTCGGCCGCGGCGGATGCAGGGCGAACGCGAGCGCCGGCCCCGTTCCGACCGAGGTGACACAGGGCGCTGTGCAGCCGGCCGAGGCCACCGGATCGCCGGGACGAACGTGCACCCAGCGCGCCATCGAAGGGACGCCGGAGGAGTCGACCGCGAACAGCATGTAGTCCCCGGGCGGCGCCCAGTTGGCGTTCTTGGGCGAGCGCACCGTGAACCACGTGCCCGATGCGTCGCGCTCGAACGTGAGCGGGACGAAGCGCGCGTTCTGGTCGAAGGCGTGCGTCGGTGAGCCCGGGCGGATCAGCGACATCGAACGGATCGCAGGCGCCTGGCAGGCGCACAGGAGGAACGGCTGGTCATATGAGATGGTGTCCTGCATCGACGTGATCTCGGGGCGTGGCGCCAGCGTGCCCGAGCCATCCGAGAACAGATAGGGCGGCGAGTACACCTCGGCCGAGTCCCGCGGCGTGTTGTTGATGAAGCCGCCCCACGACAGCACGCGCGCATCCGGCATCAGGACCGCCGTCGAGTGATAGCCGCGGATCGCGGGTGCGGTGGCGAGAGGCCCCGACCAGGCGCGCGTCTCGGGATCGAAGATCTGCGGCTGGCGTTGAGCGAGCGCGGTGTTCTTGCGCTGCGCATCGCCTCCCGTCACCAGGACGCGGCCATCGGGGAGCACGAGCGTGCTGTGGTCGATGCGCGGCATCATGCCGAGGACCGGCTCCCAGCCTGTGGTATTGCCGAGCGAGTCGAGTTTCAGCAGTCCGGTCAGTGTCGGCTGCTGATCGCCGCCGCTCTTCATGAACAGGTCGGGGCGCAGCGCCGCGCCCGAGGCTCCGGAGAAGTAGGAGCTCACCGCCTGCCCCCAGCCCCTTGTCGGCGAGTTGGGATCGGGATCGAGGAACTTGGACGAATCCGTGATCGCGGCATAGAGCACGCGGCCCTGCGCCGTGAGCATCATGTAGGGGTAGAGCCACTGATCGTAGAGGTTCGCCCAATCGAGCCTTGTGAATCGAGAGCCCGGAGGAGCGCTCGGGTCATAGCGCTCGGGCGTCAGGACGGTGGCCGATCCGCGCGGCCAGTACGTGAGAGTCGAGCCCGCCTTCGCGCTCGGCATGGAGTCCTGGCCGAGTGCGGTCCACACTGCCGGGTAGGCGGGGTCGAGCGGCGGCCCCAGCATCCAGAGGTCCTGCAGGAGGCCGCTCGTTGCATCGCCGGCGTCGGCATCTCCGCCCCACAACAGGAAGCGATCGCTGCTCTCGTCGTAGATGAACGCGCCGCGCGTTCGTGCCGGAGGCGCGCCGGGCGAGGCGGTGTTGATCGTCCAGGCGTACGTGGTGTCGGCCGCGCTGGTGTTGCCGCGGAACAGGAACCATGTGTCCGACAACGTGCCACTCGCACCCTCACCGCCGAACACGGTCATGCGCCTCGGTTTGGTCGCGGGGTTCCGGCCACGGTGGTCCATCTGCACCATGGCTCCGGTGCGAGGCGCGGGCGTCGAGGTCGCCGGCGTGAGTTCGTTCCATCGATAGGGCGCGCGCAGCGTCATCGACCACACGCGGTTGTCGCACAGCGCCCCGAGGCTGTCGCGGCCGCCGAACACGAGCATGCGCGGGAAGCCCGCCGCGGCCCCTCCGGGAGGGCCCGGGTCGTACACGGCCGAGTGCCCGTGGCGAGGTCCTGGACCGGGATTCGCGGGCGTGACGCTCTCCCAGCGGAAGCGGTTCTGCGAGCGATTGCCCTGGATGAGACGCCACACGTCCCCCAGCGCCTGGCCGCCCGAGCCCTTGCCGCCGAACACCCACAGCGTGTCGCAGATCGAGTCGCAGCTGGAGCGGTGGACGACGAGCCCGTGATCGGAGCGGGCGGGCGGGACGGGGGAGGTGAACGTGAGCAGCATCGCGTCCCACTGCCAGCGGATCCCGGAGGTGGCCTGTCGACGCTGCGCCAGCCAGACATCACTCAGCGCGCCGGCGGCGCCGCGGCCGCCGAACATCGTCAGGTGGCTGAAAGCGAAGTCGGCTCGCGAGCCCTCACGCGCCGGCGGCGGATTCGGGTTCGGTCGCTGCGACCAGCGCTCGGTCGGAGTCGAACGAACGGCCAACTCGCGCAACTCCTGCGTCAGGCCGGAACCGGCCTCGCCGCCGAACATCGGCAGGCTGAAATGATCGATGCCGCTCTGCACCAGCACGCTGCCGTCGGGCATGATCACCGCGTTCGAGGCGATGCGGCTCGAGAACATCTCGTCATCGGCCGCCCAACCGCGCGTCACCGGATCGGCGTAGCGCTTGGGATCGAACGTGGCCGTGAAGCCGGAGTTGAATCGGCCTGGCACCGAGCCACCGAACACGATGTAGCGTCCATCGCCGAGCACGGTGTGCGCGCCTTCGTGCAACCCGTGTGTCGCGTACGGCACGCGCACGATCGGCGAGCCGATCGGATTCGCCGGGTTGTAGAGCAGCAGCCGCGCCTGCTGGGTGTTGTCGTAGAACAGCACCACCGTGCTGTCGCCATTGCCGCGCAGCACGCCGCAATCGGTCGCCTGCTCGCCGGTGAAGAAGAGCGGCGACCAACTCCCCATCACGTTGGCCTGGGCTCGTGCCTCGCGCGCGGAACTGCCGCCGGAGACGAGGGCGAAGGCGAGGAGGCCGACGAGGTGCGGGCGCATGGGCATGAGGGGGCTCGTGGTTCGGGCGGGGTCAGGCGGTGACCGTGAAACCGGAGCGTGTCCGAATGAGTGGAACCCGGCGGCGATGGCGACGGCAAGGGGAATCTGCCCGCTCAGGGCTTGCGGACGACCCTCGCCAGGCGCACTCGCGGGCCCTCGGCGGTCTTCTCGGTCCACGCCGCGTAGGCGGAGCCGCCGCCCGCCGAGGCCAGCGCGGCACTTCGCACCCCCGTTCCCAGGTGGAGCCAAGGACTGGCCGCTCCCTTGGGTCCGAGCGTCTTGAGCGCGAGCACGGGCGGGGCGCCTGCGGCCGGGGGTTTGCCCAGTACGCCGAGCAGCGTGTGTGCGCCGAGCGAGGTCAGCATCGGGCGATCGGGCTCGCGAAGACTGTCTGCGTGGGTCCTGGAGGCGCCGAACGAGAACGCACTGTCGCCCACGGCGCTCCACTCGGCGCTGTGCACGCCAGTCGTGGACTCGGCGCCGGTGAACCATGCGATCGTGCCGGCGAGCGGTCCGTTGCCCGAGACCAGTGCCGGGCCGTTCGAGGGGCATCCGTCCAGCTTCCAGGCGTCGCGTGAGACGAGACTGTCGGCGCGGAAGCGGCGGCCACCATCGCGCGAGAGTGCCATGCGCGGGTCGCGCAGGTCGTGCGCTGCGCCTCGATAGGCGATCGCGATGTCGAGGTCGCCTCGCGCGCGCAGCGAGATCCGGCAGCACGGACACACCAACCCCGCGACGCGCGTGTCGGTGCCCCAGCGGTCGTCGGCCGTGCTCAGGTCGGCATAGATCTCGGCGGTGTGCGGCTCCTCCTCGCCCTCTCCCAGCGGATGCGAGCGGCCGTCGATCCAGGCCACGACCGCGCGACCGTCGGCGAGCCAGTCGGCTGCGGCGAAGCCGTGATACGTGGAGCGCGGGTCGCCCGCGTCGTCATTGATCGCGTGCTCGTCCCCGAACGTGCGGCCGCCATCTCGGCTGATGCGCGCCACCACATCGTCGGTGTACTCGCCCAAGTCGCGTCCCGAGGCCCACACGAGCAGGAGTTCGCCCGCAGGCCCGAACGAGGCGACCGGTCGGCTCTCGGGGTAACTCGAGACCTTGCCCGCTCTCGTGTTGGCGCGAAGCGGCGGCGAGAACGTCGCTCCCGAATCGAGCGAGACCGACAGCCACAGATCGGCGGCCCCCAGCGTGTCGCGCTTCACCCAGGTGAGCGCGACTCGGCCATGAGCATCACTGGCGACGCTGGCATCGGCGGCGTAGGTGCCGGCGAGGAATGCGGGCGTCACGTCGGTGATCGTGGCCCACTCGGCATCGGTGGCGGGAGTCGCGCAGCCGGACAGCGCGAGCGCGAGCGGAAGCAGCAGGGTCGTCGGGGAGGGTCGTCGCATGGCCGCAGGATGCTGCCTCGGGCGCCGCTCCGCCACTCTCACGGCAGCCGGACCAGACGACGGGTCTCGATGCGGCCCTCGATCGAGCGCACGCGCACGACCTGCAGGCCGGGCTTGGTCGGACGGCCCGCCGAGTCCCGGCCGTCCCAGTTCGCCTCGCCGGGCCCGGCGTCCCACGCCCGCAGCAGGCGCCCCTGCGCATCGAGCACGGAGATGCGCGCGGCGTAGGGCAGATGCAGGGTGACTGCGCCGCGGAACGGGTTGGGCCCCGCGCGGAACGTCAGCGGTACCGTGCCGGGCGGCGTCCCCGTCGAGCCCCCGCCCTGGCGATCGGTCCGCCCGAGGACGGTGAACCCGAAGCGCACGTTGCTCGGTGCGAGCGGCACGTGGAGGTCATCGCAGGTCTCGCACGAGTCGCGCGTGATGCGATAGAGGTAGCCGCGCAGCGTGAACGTGCGCCCGTGCTGCGCCACCACTTCGGCGCTCGGCGTGAAATAGGGCAGGCGGAAGTCACCGCGCACCGCGAACGTGCCGCCGACGCGTGGCCAGACCTGGAGCGAGTCGATCAGCGAATCGGGGACGGTCACGGTCGCGTAGGCCGCGATGCGCGTGGCCGGCTGGCTGCCGGGATGCAGCGGCAACGTGCCGAGCGTGCCCTCGCCCACTTCGAGCGTGCCGGGGATCTCACCCACCAGGCGATCGGCGACGACCTCGTCGTGCCAGATCCCGACCTCGGGACGCACCGCCCGCAGTGCACGTGCGACGTTGATTCGGCCCCATCCGGTCTGCGCATCGGGCCCCGAGGGCGGCAGGTCATCGGCCGTCTGACGCAGGATGCGCTGGAAGTCGGTGTCGATCAGTTCGGGCCGCACGCTCGCCAACAGCCCCACCGCCGCGGTGACGAACGGGGCCGCGAACGACGTTCCCGAGGCGGCGACGTAGCCCGGATACGAGGCACCCGCCCAACTCGGGTAGCTCATGAACGTGGTCCAGATCCCGCTTCCCGGTGCGACCAGGTCGAGCCCCGGGCCATACGAGGAGAAGGCGGCGCGCTCATCGCGCGAGTCGCTGGCGCCGACCTGGATCGCCAGTCCCTCGGCGGCATAGGCGGCCGGGTAGTGGGCGAGCGTCGGTGCGCTGGTGCCTCGGTTGCCGCTCGCCGCCACCACGACACACCCGCGCAGCAGCGCGTAGGTCAGCGAGGAGCGTTCGACTCGGCTCGCACTGGTCCCTGCGAACGACAGATTCATCGCGCGCGCTCCGACGTGAGCCGCGTGGATGGCCGCCCGCGAGATGTCCCACGAGGAGGCGTAGCCCGAGTGGCCCGCCGCGATCTTGATCGGCACCAGCGTGCAGCCCGAGGACAGCACGCCATCTCCTCCCGCCAGTCCGGCGACGCCTCCACCCGCGACGCGCGGTCCGTCGTTGGTGCGCGCGCTCATCACGCCCGCGACCGGCGTGCCATGGCCGAAACTGTCGGTTACCGCGGGGACGGGTTCGTTGGTGACGTTGATCGCGTCGGCGATCCGCGGCCCGCCCATGAAGCGCGCTCCCCCCAGCTCGGGTTGCGCAGGATCGATGCCGGTGTCGGCGACGGCGATGCGGATGCGTTCATCGCCCGTCGTCACGCGCCACGCCTCGAGCGCCTGGACGTCAGCCCGCAGCACCCCGCCGCCGATCGTGCCGGGTCCGGCGTTCCACAGCCCCCACTGGCGTGTGTCGCGCAGGTGCGGGTCCGAGGGGAGCGAGTCGAGCGGGAAGTTCGCCCGCTGGGATGGGGTTGCGGCGGTGAGTTCGGTCATCTCGAGCGACCGCGTGACAAGCGGCTCCGCCCAGTCGACGAGCGGGTCGTCGGCAAGCGCCCGCAGCGCATGTGTGGCGAGCGCGGAGTCGGGCGCTTCGAGGAGCACGATCCGCGCCGGGTCGAACCCGTACTCACGTGGCAGCGCGAACGTCTCGTGCGCCTGCGTGGCGAGGGGCGAGGGCGCCAGTCCATCGAGGAGCGATCGCTCGAGGCGCAGGCCGAGCGCCGCCAGGCGCGGCGCGGCACGCCGTGCAGCAGTGGTGCCCGCCTCGGAATCGCTCCGAGCGGCGAGTTGGACGACGATGAAGCGCGCGGTGTCGGCGCGCGAGATCGCAGGCACGAGCAGCGAGAGGCAGAGCAGCAACGAAGCGACGCGGGACATCGGAACCTCGTGATGCGGGGCGGGACTCCCGGGGGCAAGTGCGTGGACCCTAGCGAGTCGCGGGGCGACTCCGCCATGGGCATGGCGTCGCCACATCGGCCACGCGGGAGTCAGCGCAGGTCGGTCGACTCGAAACGCGAGCGCGCGCGTGAGGACAGGCGCAGCTCATCGATCGTGCCGTGGAACCCGTAGAACTGCTCCTCGATCGCGCCCGGCTCGAGTCGCAGGTCGCCGCCGAAGTCGGTCAGTCGTCTCGCGTCATAGGTGTTGCCGATCGTGAGCGGCGCGGCACTCGCCCGGATACCGCCCACCATCACCTGCTGGGCGTCGAGCCGGCCGTCGATGTAGATCTGCACCACTTCGCCATCCAGCGTCGCGGCGACGTGCGTCCAGCGTCCGATCGGGAGTGTCGAGGTCGAGGCGAAGCCGCGCGCCCCGGCGGCGAGGTCCGGCAGCACGCCGAACACGAGGCGCCCGGTCGGCACGCCGGTCACCACGTCGCGGAACCAGCCGGGACTCTCCTGACGCACCGCCGGGTAGAGGAGCTTCTGCCCCGTCATGCCGAGTACCCAGCTCTGCTCGTTGGGGGCGCCATTCCAGCGCGCCGCGATGACCTGCAGCTCGTGCGCGATGTGCGACTGCGGCAGGACCCAGGCTTCGACGCTGAAGCCGCGCGCCGACTCGAGGACCGGGTTGTCGCGGACATGGACGAACGACTGGGGCGTGCGAGTGAACGTGCGGCCGCCGCGGAACCGCCCGAAGTCGGCGCGCGTGTCGATGCCGGCGATTCCGTCGAGCTGGAACGGACCGGCGTCGGCGCTGCGCTGGCCGCCGGACTCATCGAGCCGCCACAGCGCGATCGTGACCGAATCCGCATCGGGCGCCGACGGCGCGGTTCTCGCGACCGGCACCGCTTTGGCACCCTCGCCGCCGCGGGCAGCGGCACAACCGGATGCAGCGAGGAGCGTCAGCAGCAACAGAGCGAGGCGGCGCATCAGGGCGTCCCACCGAGATGCCGGAGTCGGCTTGCGGCGACTTCAGCCGCGGCGCGATCGCCCGCCTTGAGGAACACCGCCACCATGGCCTGCAAGGTCGCTGGGTCCTGCATCTCGGCGAGCAGCGGCCTCCAGGTGGCTGCGGCATCCGCCGAGTGCCCCTGTGCGTGAAGCGCCCAGCCGAGTCCCTGCGTCAGGCTCGGGTCGCCGGGGTTGCGCGACAAAATCGCCCGGAACTCCTTCTCGGACTCCTGCGCGCGGCCGGTGCGCAGCAGGTTGTCGGCGAACAGCATGCGCACGCCGTCGTCGTCGCCCGCAAGAAGGAGGGCCTCGTCGAGGTAACGCTGGGCGAGGTCGTGGCGGCCCTTCTCGCGCTCCCACATCGCGAGGATCAGTCGCGAGCGAACGTCATCGTGCTTCACCTCCACAGCAGCCCTCGCGTTGTGGATGCCGCGTTGGATGATGTCGCGGTACCACTCGGGCATCCGCCCGAACTCGGGGCCGACCTCGTAGAGCACCGCCGGGTGGTCGCGGCTCACGGCGCGCACCGTCAGACCCGGAACATGCGCCGAGGTGTCGAGCAGGAACGCGTAGTGCGGCCGCAGTTCGAGTTCCAGCCACGAGTAGTAGATCCAGCGCACGCGCTGCTCGTGCACATAGGTCGCGAGCGTGGGCAGCGAATCGGTGAACGGGAACGAGAGCGGCGTGATCCCCGCGTGGAATGCGAAGTGCGCTTTGCGCGCCAGCACTCGATCTCCCGCGTTCATGCTCGGCCGCATCCGATCCGCGATCTCTCTCGCCTCCCTCGGGAGCTGATCGAGCGTGCGCGTCGTGGCCTTGGCGTTAGCGGAGAGCGTCAGCGCCAGAGGCACCAGTACGAGCCAGGGTTTGAGCCAGGCTCCGCCTGGCCCGATGGGCAGGGCGAAGCGCGGCGAGGCGAGCAGCAGCGCCGCCAACGTCGCCCACGCCGGCAGCAGGGCCATCGAGTAGCGCGGGCTGTGGAAGACCGGCACCAGCAGCACATAGAGGAGGATCGAGAACGCGAGCAGCGGGGCCAGGCGCTTGAGCGCGCCGCCACGCCACGCGAGCACGAACCCCAGCAGCGCGGGCACGACGACCGCCCACCCTGCGACGTCGCGCATGTCGAACAGCGCGTGCTCGCGGAGATTCACCCACAGGCGCTCGATCACCAGGCCCGGATGCCTCTCGAACACGGACATCAGCGTCGGGAATTGCGACTGCAGATCGCGCTGGTAGAGATCCCACGGGATCCCCTGCCACTTGGCATGGGCGTCGTAGGCGAGGTTGTGGTGGAGCTGCATCGTGAACTTCTGGCCGCTGGCGAGCGAGATCGCCACCCAGGGCAGGACGATCACGGCGAACCCCAGGAGGAACTGGCCGATCGCGCCGAGACGCTTGGCGCGAGCGAGCCCGGTCCAGCCGAGCGCCAGAGCAAGCAGCGCCGCCGGCACCATCACGATGCCGGTGTAGCGCGTGAGGAACGAGAGCCCGACGAGCAGGCCGGCGACGAGCAGCCCGCTGCGGCCGAGCGCGCCCAGCAGGGCGGCGAAGGCCGCCCCGAGCAAGCCGAACGCCAGTGCGTCCGTGCTCGCCGACCACGCGTAGCGGAAGATCTGGGCGTTGGCCGCGAGCAGCACGAGCGCGAGGAGTGCGGCGAGCGGCGAGGTCTGGGCGCGGATGGCGCGATGCCATGCGAAGAGCCCGAGCGTCATGGCCGAGACGGAGATCAGCTGGGCCGCGATGAACAGGTCCCATACGACGAACCCGACCAACCCCAACGTCAGTTCGAACACGGGTCCGATGACGCCGTAACGCGAGGGGTCGACGTGGAGTCGCTGCCAGTGCTTGGCACCCTCGGCGTAGGCGCCGTAGAAGTCGGTCTCGGTGAACACGTCGCCCACGGTGTGCGGGCCGAAGACCATGGCGAGCGATAGGATCGCGAACAGGCCGAGCACGACGAGCGCGGCGCGATCGGCCCACGGGGCGATCGCCTCGGCCGCCGCGTGAAGCGAACGGGCGACTGCGGGGCGGGGCGGCGGCGCGCTCTTGGGAGCGGACGAACGGCGGTCGCGGCTAGGGCTCATGGGCGCTGCTCAAGGGGCAGGGGTCCGATCATGGGCGGCGAGTGTAACCCGAACTCGCTGGCTGCAATGGAATCGGCGACCCGAGCATGAAGCTCGAGCCGCCGTTCCGGGAGGGACTTGTCCGTCGGTTCAACTCACCCGCCGCAGGCCGGCGCTCACGTGGGGAGTGAGGAACACCGGTCCCGCGGGGGGATCACTCAGCGTTGTTGCGACGACGACGCGCAGCGGCGCCGAGGGCGATGAGGCCCATGGACGCGAGCGCCATCGTTCCAGGCTCGGGCACCGGACGAACCGGGTCGTTGTCGTCGCCATTGCCGGCGCGACGGCGGCGGCCGATGTTGTCGTCGGCCGTACCGAGATCGGAGCCCGAGCGGGGACCGTTGTTGTAGTAGGTCGAGACCTCGCCCCCATCCTTGGTCTGCGCGTGAACCGCGGCAGGTACCGAGATGGAGGTGAGGGCGACAACAGCCACGAGTAGAGTCATGAACTTCTTCATGGATTGTCTCCCAGGGGTTGAGGAGGCAGGGGGGGCGGGTTACCAGTGATGTAGTGCAATGACCGCGCCATGCTCGTGCACTAGTCTCTAAACGCCTGCCGCCCAACGCTCAACAGCGGTAATGCGGCGCCGACCGAGCCGCCCGGAGTAGGCTGATTTTGTAGAACTGTCGCCCTTACCGACACCCGTTCGGGGCATTCGGCCCACTGGAGGGAAGCGATGCGTGAGGCGGTCGGACTCTGCAGCCGCTGCCAGCACGCGCAGCGCGTGGCCACGCCGCGCAGCGAGTTCTGGCTGTGCGGACTCTCCCGCACCGATGCGCGCTATGAGCGCTATCCGCGACTGCCCGTGATCGCGTGCGAGGGTTTCGAGCCGCTGCGCGAGGATGAAGCGCCGCCCGAGGACGGCGTCTAGGGCAGCACGGCCACGCGCGCGACGCGGCTGTGGCCGCCCGCTTCGAGCCTCACGAAGTAGAGCCCGGCGGCGACCGCGCGTCCGGCATCATCGCTCGCACTCCACGTGAGCGAGTGCCGGCCGGGCGACCACGCGCCCCGGGCGAGCATCGTGACCAAGCGGCCGGAGAGGTCGTGCACGCTCAGCGCGATGCGCGAACGCCGGGGCAGATCGAACGCCAAAGTCGTGACGCGGCGCAGCGGATTGGGGCTCGGCGGATGCAGCGCGAAGGCGGTCACCGGACTCCCGACCGAGAGTGCGCCGCCCGAGACGCGAGCGCGCAGCGTGACCGAGAGGGCTCCCTGCACGGCGGCGCCGGGCAGTGGTTCGTCGGACGACGAGATCATCAGCGTCGCCTCGTACGTGCTGTCGAGCGTGGCGCCCGAGTCATCGAACGCGAGCGGCAAAGTCTGGCCGATACCGGCGAGCAACGCCGGTGTGAAGCCGCCCGGGATCGAGAAGCGCCCCGCGCCGCCCTGGATGACCGCGCTGTCGGTGGAGAGCCGCGCCCGCAGCGCGTGATAGCCCAGGTTGTGCACGCGAGCGGACTGGATGGCGAACTCGCCCGAGACGTGCTCGCCGAAGTCGACGAGTCCGTCGGTGACGAGCGAGACGGAGTCGAGTGAGGCCGCGGCGTGCTCGAGCACGCGACCCGAGAGCTGGACCTGCTTGGCGGTGGTGTCCACGTCGTCACTGCTGACGCTCAACGCTCCCGACTTGATCCCCGTACTGGCCGTGCTCATCGAGATCGCATGCAGGTTGGCGGCCGCTCCCGCCTGCACCTGGAACGCGCCGCCGGGCGCGCCGAAGCCGGCGGGCGCGCTGAGCGTTTAGTCGAGCTCATCGCCCGGAAGTGGCGCGCTGTTGCCGACGCTCAGGTTGGCCGAGGCCGTGCCGCCGACGATCGCATCGCCGAACGCGAGCGCGTGCGCCGAGGCGACGCGCGCTGGAAGCTGCAGCGTCATGATCACCGGCAGGTGGTCGCTGGAGAGGCGCAGTGCCGTGGCCACGACGTTGCCGACGGCGAAGTTGGTGTTGGAGTCGATGTTGTCGTTGTAGTGGAAGCCGTCATTGCCGAACGCGCCGTAGCCGCCGGGGAGCAGTCCCGGGACGACATCCAGTCCCTCGCCATTGAACAGGTTCGTGCTCGCGAGCAGCATGTCGAATCGGTCATCCATGCCGCCACCCGAGAACCCGGCCGTGCAGCCGCTGGTGTTGCAGGGGCACTGCGTGTGGTGAATGGCGTTCGACGGGCTCTGCCAGGTCGCCGTCATGCTGATGGGGTCCTGCATGCGGCCCGTGTTGTTGGCCTGCGACTCGGTGAGACGGATGTACCCGCCCTCCCAGGCACCGTAGAAGTTCATGTCGCCGAGGACGATGAGGTTCGTGCCCACGGGGGCGGCGTTCATATGATTGCGGATCGTGGTGCACTCCACGCGCCTCGTGGTCGAGTCCGATGGCGTGATCGCCCCATTGCCCGCCTTCAGGTGCAGCGAGTAGACGCGGAACTGCGAAGCCGTGGCCTTGTAGCCGTGCGGCCTGATCACCGCGACCAGTGCGAGTCTCGGCCCGCCTGTGGCCAGCGCCACCAGGTTCGAGTGCGTCACGAGGAGCGAGTCGTAGTAGAGAGCGCTCTCGGTGGTGGCGATGAACGTGCCGGCCCCGCCCTTCCAGACCTTCGCGGGCCATGTCGCTTTGAGCACATGGAGGAACGAGTCCGCTCCCGCAGCGGTCTTCAGCTCCTGCACCATCAGCACATCGGTGTCGAGCGCGGCCATCACCGTGCGGAAGTGCGGCTGCCGCCCGGCGAGCGTGAAGTTGGGGTAGTCGAGCAGGTTGTAGGTCGTCACGCGCAGCGCGTGCGCGGGGGCCGCTGCGGCCAGGAGCAACAGCAGCGACATCAGCCAGCGTCTCATGGCCACCTCCTGCTTCCGGATGAGGCGATCAGCGCACGATCGCGAGGCGGGCGG
>JAYWEM010000033.1:0-13167 GCA_043779265.1 bacterium
GTGGCGACGCATGATGTCCAGTTGGCGACGCCGCTGGCAGATCGCGTCTATGTCCTCAAGCGAGGCGGCGAGATCGTGGCGCGCGGCACGCCCGAGGTCATCTTCCAGGACATCGACCTCTTGAAGGCGACGCACATCGAGCCGCCGCCGCTGGCCGAGTTGTTCCAGAAACTCGAACAGCAGGGCGTGGCCCTCGGGCGTCCGGCAACGGTCGATGAAGCGCTCGAACGCCTGATGGCGCATCTGCGTGAGCAGGCCCGCAAGGCGGCGGGCTGAGCGGGGATCTGTTCGGCGACGCGCTGCCGCCTTCGGGCGGAGCGCCCGAGGAGCCCGGTCCCGGTGCTCCGCTCGCTGCACGCATGCGGCCGAGGCGATTCGAGGATCTGGTCGGGCAGTCGCATCTGCTCCAGTCCGGCAGCCCTCTGGCACTCATGCGCGATGGTCGCCATCTCTCGAGCATCGTGCTGTGGGGACCGCCCGGAACCGGCAAGACCACGCTGGCGCGACTCGTCGCCAGCACCGCCGGCGTGCCGTTCGTGCAGATGTCGGCCGTGCTCTCGGGCGTCAAGGACCTCAAAGAGGTGATGGAGCGAGCGGTGCAGCACCGCCGCCGCAGCGGACGCCCGACGCTGTTGTTCGTCGATGAGATCCACCGCTTCAACAAGGCGCAGCAGGACGCGTTCCTCGCGCATGTCGAGCGAGGCGACATCATCTTCATCGGAGCGACGACGGAGAATCCCAGCTTCGAGGTCAACTCGGCGCTGCTGTCGCGTGCACGTGTGCTGGTGCTGCGCGAACTGACGCATGAGGACGTGCGGGCATTGCTCGATCGGGCGCTGGTGGCCGAGGAGGGGCTCGCTGGGAAGGTGGCCGCCGAGCCCGAGGCGCTCGATCTGCTCGCGGCATCGGCCGACGGCGATGCAAGGCGGGCCTTGACCACGCTCGAGATCTCCGCTGCCACGGCCGAGGCCGAGGGCCGCGGCATCACGGCGGCGGACGTGCGCGGCGCGCTGGCGCGCAAGCACCTGCGCTACGACCGCGCGGGCGAGGAGCACTTCAATCTGATCAGCGCGCTGCACAAGAGCCTGCGCGATTCCGATGTGGACGCCTCGCTCTACTGGTTCGCGCGCATGGTGAAGGCGGGGGAGGACGCGCTGTACATCGGGCGACGGCTCATCCGCTTCGCCAGCGAGGACGTGGGCGTCGCCGACCCGATGGCGCTGCTGGTGGCCAACGCCGCGTTCGACGCCTATCACAAGCTCGGCTCACCGGAGGGGGAGCTGGCATTGGCGCACGCGGTGGTGCACCTGGCGAGGGCGCCCAAGTCGAATGCCGTGTACCGGGCGTTCGGCGCCGTGAGCGCCGAGATCGA
This sequence comes from bacterium, assembly GCA_043779265.1. Taxonomy (GTDB): domain Bacteria; phylum Eisenbacteria; class RBG-16-71-46; order RBG-16-71-46; family RBG-16-71-46; genus CADEFY01. Next base: position 1,373 of record JAYWEM010000033.1, read on the forward strand.
GGCCTCGGGCTCGCTGCCGCCACCTCTTGTGATCCGCAATGCGCCGACGCGGCTCATGAAGGAGATGGGCTACGGCAAGGGCTATGCGTATGCGCCGGATGATCCGGAGGGTGCTGAAGTGCAGCAGCATCTGCCGGATGAGCTGGTGGGGCGGAAGTGGTGGGGGGAAGGCGGTCACGGACAGGAAGGGTCGGGAGGCTCGGGGCGATGAGCGGCTCGCTTGCGCGCTCCGGTCACTCCGATGCGTCCGAAGCAAGTCACTTCGAGGTCATCTGGGTCCTCGGGCTCGACCTCAAGGATCTGCAGGACGAGGATCGGGCTGAGATCGCACCTGGCCTTTGTGCCTGCGCTCGACCTCCGGTCGAGCTCACGGAACCATGGAACACTTGGCTCGGCGCCGGGGCAGGTGACTACAAGCGGGCAAGGTTCTTCGTGCACTCGTCCGCGTCGAGCCCCGCTCTCGCGGCCCGCATGGCGGCCTCGGCTTGGCATTCGCTCTGCCTCATGGGAACTCCTCGGGCGGATCGCGTCCGGCGATTGTCAGGTGAGTTGAGTGAAGGAGAAGTACGTGTTCACGAAGCGGGAGACGCCTACCAGCCAGTAGTCGGTCATCGTGGATGCTTGAGCCGCCAGGAATTCGACCTCGAAAAATGGAAGCTACTGTGCGGCTCTCTTCGCACCATCCGGGACGAGCCGATCAGGTTCCGACGACTTGGTTCCGGCGTCCATGCGTTCCTCCGCGGCGTCGGGGAAGTCGAAGGAGCAAAGCGACTCCACGACTTCGTCCGCGCCACCGAGTCCGTGATTCGGCTTGGCAAGAGTGACGGGGCCCCGCACTTCGCCAGGCGAGTCAGCAATTGGGTCGACTTCGGCGACGACCGAAAGGCTGCGGAGGAGCTCTACAAGCTTCGTAACAAGGAAGAGCATCACGAGCCTCTGTCAGATGTCGTCGATGTGGCTGGCGACAAGACTCGGGAGCGCAGATTGCTCAACATCAGGGCCGAACAGGCCGAGTGGCTTGCACGCACCACTCTGTGTCGCGTGCTCTCGTCGACCAAGCTACTCGAGCACTTTGAGGGTGATGGGGAAGCGTTCCATAGTGCTGATGCCTCGACTCAGGCCGCGCTCCTTGACAAGCGATGTGGCTGGAGGAGCTTCGAGGCCGATTCGGATGAGCGCCTCGGTATCGACTCCCGGACAGAGCGATAGGGAGTCACAGCGAGAGTCCGCTGAGTCGAGTCCTCGAGTTGAAGTGTTCGAGGCCGAGGTGCTCGAATTGACTTGACGCCTCGACGCCTCCCGCGCGATCGGATCCCCTAGGGACTCATCAGCGTCCTCCTGGGGCGCCACATCGCACGCAGGCACTTGCCGTGACCATGTCGCTGTTTCGAGTTCGTCGCGAGCTTCGTTTCGCGCTCAGCGAGGCTCCACGTGCGCCGTGAAGGCTCGTGTTAGGAATACCAAGCGCCCCCGCGACTCGCCCCCGCGGAGCACTTCCATGCAGCCGCGCTCTCTGTCGCACTTGTCGGATCGCGTCCTGACGCACGACCTCAATTCGCTCGTGGCGCGCGACCGCGCCACCACAGCGGAGCTGCTCGCTCACTTGGCCGAGTTCGACTCCCGCAAACTCCATCGGCCCGCCGGGTTCTCGTCGCTGTTCGACTACTGCGTGCAGGAGCTGGGGATGTCCGGCGATGCGGCCTGCGATCGCATCGAGGCGGCACGCGCGGCTCGCAGGAATCCGGGCATCCTCGCCGCAGTCGCCGAGGGACGGCTGCACCTCACCGCTGTGGTGATGCTCGCCAAGTACCTCGAGCGGGCGCCGCGACTGGCCGAGGACCTGCTTCGAGCCGCCGAGCGTCGGACCAAGTCCGAGATCGCGATGCTGATCGCAACGCGCTTTCCGCGCGAGGATGTGCCGACCAGCCTGCGACCGGTCGCCGCTTCGGCGATCACGCCGGCCGCGACGCCAGTGCCGGGGTCGACGCTGCTTCCGGGAGGAAGTCCGGAATCCGACGGGCGATCCCTCCCACCGGACGAAGCACGGGCGTTCTGCGCAACGCGGGTATCCGTTCCGGAACGGATGGAATTCCTTGGGAATCCTGCGATCTCGACCTCGACGCCCGCACCGACGCCCGCACCGACGCCCGCGCCTCGGCCGTTCCTCGCGCCGCTCTCCGCCGAGCGCTACGAGCTGCGCTGCACGATCAGCCGACAGTTCCACGAGAAGCTCCGCCGTGCCCAGGAACTGCTCTCGCATGCCGTGCCGTCGGGGGACGTAGTGCCGGTGCTGGAGCGTTGTGTGGACGAGTTCCTCGCTCATGCCGAGCGCGCAGGGCGGTCGGCGGCTCCGAAGCCCGGAGCGCTCCAATCGCTGGCGGCGAACGCCCTCAATCGGCGCCGAGTTCCGCTGGAGATACGTCGCCTCGTGCGGAATCGCGACGGAAACCGATGCACGTTCGTGAGCGAGTCGGGCCGACGCTGCGAAGCGCGCAAGCGCCTGGAGTACGACCACATCGTGCCGCTGGCCAAGGGCGGGCGCACGACCCTCGAGAACCTGCGGCTCGTCTGCCGCTCACATACCCAGCACCTGGCCGAGCGCGAGCTGGGGTCGGAGTACATGGACCGCAAGCGCGAGGCGGCGAAGTCTCACCGCGAGTTCGAGCGGGGGCGGGCGAGAGCACGTGCGAGTGCAGCGGCTGCCCCCGCCACGCCTGCGAGGTCCTCGGCTGTGCCTCAGACGGTTCAGGGCTCGCCCGGTCGCCGCCGCGCCGAGATCGTCCCGTTCCTCACCGGGCTCGGGTACTCGCCCGAGCACGCGCGCCGGGGCGCGGCCCTGTGCGATGGAATGATCGAGTCCACGCTTCACGACCGCGTTCGGTTCGCGATCGCACAGCTCGGTCCCGATCCCGAGCGACTGCGGGTGCGCGCTCGTGAGGCGGCGAGGTGAGGCTCGAGCCGCGGGAGGGGGGGGCGGGTCGGGCCAGCCGGCGTAGGGCACGTGCGGCCCGGATTCCGGCTCTATGTAAAGTTGGTGACAAGCGACTCGGCGCATGCTAAAAGATTTTGCCATCCGCGTGTGCCGTGGTCTGTCGTGGTCTCGGACACATGGTGCGGATACGTCCACCCGCAGGGGGCGGGCCCCGACTGCTGTCGAGGACCACGCCTACATCGTTCGGAGGCAGACCCATGTCGCGGTTCCCCAGCCGTCGCGGTCTCACGCTGCTCGTCTCACTCGCCCTCTCGATGTTCGCTGCCTCGGGGGCCTCTGCGCAGGAGTCCGAGCGCCCGTTCGGGCCCGTCCAGCTCGGCTTCCAGCCGAATGCGCCACGCGTCGCCACCTACGTCCCCGGGCGCGTGCTGGTGAAGCTCTCCTCCGATGCACGCGAGGCCGCGAGCCGTCTCGACAGTGAGATGAAGTACGGCGATGTCGTGCGCGAGGGCCTGACCGGACTCGATGCGGTCGATCAGGTGATCGGCAAGAGCGGAGCGGGTACGGTTCGCAAGGCGTACATCACGCTCAAGAACGTCGACGAGGCCGAACGCCTCGGCATCGACCGGTGGATCCAGATCGACACGCAGTCGAAGATGATCACCACCGATCTCGCTGCCGAGCTGGCGCGGCTTCCCGAGGTCGAGGCGGTCTCACTCGATCGGATCGCGTTCCCGGCGGCGGTCCCCGCCGATCCGCTGCACTCGATCCACTGGGGCCACAACAACACGGCCCAGATGCTCGGCTACAACTGGACGAACCAGAACCACACGACCGGGTCCCCGGTCGGCACGGTGGGCTTCGACACGAACGCGCAGGTGGCCTGGGACGGCTCGCAGGGCTTCGGCTCGAGCTCGGTCATCATCGCCATCATCGACAGTGGCGTCGCGACGGCTCACCCGGACCTGACGCAGGTCACCGGGTGGGACTTCGGCGACAACGATTCGAACCCGCACGACAACTCGGCTCAGGCCGGCCACGGCACGGCCTGCGCGGGCGTCGCGGCGGCCAAGGCGAACTCGCTGGGCTCGGCGGGTGCGGCCCCCAACTGCAGCATCATGCCGCTCAAGGTGGCCAACACCGCCGGGACGATGGCGTTCACGTCGATCCAGAACGCTCTCTACTACGCGGCCGATAACGGCGCCAAGATCATCAGCATGAGCCTGGGCGCTGCGATCGCGAGCGATCCGGCGACGGATGCCGCGATCACGTACGCCTACAACGCGGGTTGCACGATCCTCGCGGCGACCGGCAACGAGAACAAGACCACCATCAGCTACCCGGCGGTCCACGATCTCGTCATCGGCGTCGGCGCCGCATCGCCCTGTGGCGACCGCAAGCGCTCGAGCAGCAGCTCGAGCGAGGTGAATCCCGGCGTCAGCACGGACCCCAACGGCTACAGCTGCGATGGCGAGCGCTGGTGGGGATCGAACTACGGCACCACCACAGCAGGCGCTGCGGGCGCTGTCGACGTGATCGCGCCGACGATCCTGCCGACCACCGACCTGCTCGGCTCGGCCGGTTACGACCCGAGTGACTATTCCAAGTGGTTCAATGGCACATCGTGCTCGACGCCCTACGCGGCGGGTGTGTGCGCGCTGATCCTATCCAAGAACCCGACGTGGACGCCGGCGCAGATCAAGGCACAGCTGACGAGCACGGCGCAGGACATCGTCAGCGTCGAGTCGGCTGCCGGTTGGGATCGCTACACGGGCTACGGCATGGTCGATGCGGCCGCCGCGGTCGGCGGCGGCACGCCGCCGGTCGATCAGGTCACGGTGACCGCTCCCAATGGCGGCGAGTCGCTGGCCTCGGGCACGTCGACCAACATCACGTGGACGTCGGTCGGCAGCTTCACGACGGTCAATCTGGACTACTCGACCAATGGCGGCAGCACGTGGACCAGCATCGTCGCCAACACGCCCAATGACGGCTCACAGGCGTGGACCGTCCCCGCCATCGCCACGACGCAGGGCCGCGTCCGCGTCAGCGGCGGCACGGCAAGCGATCAGAGCAACGCCAACTTCACGATCACGGTGGCCCCGACGGGCGGCTACGCCTCGCTGCCCTATTCGACGGGCTTCGAGAACGCGGGCGCGTTCGATTCGTTCTGGACGACGGCGGTGACCGCCAATGGCCGCGTGCGACTGCTCACCACGAATACGCCGCGCACCGGCAGCTACCACATGGTGATGGACGATGCGACGAGCGGCGGCTTCAGCCAGACCGAGGCCAAGCTCGGCCTCAACCTCTCGGGCCAGACGCAGGTGAACCTGTCGTTCTGGTGGAAGGACTTCGGCGACGAGACGCACACGCAGGACGGCATCTACTTCTCGAACAATGGCGGAACGTCGTTCACCAAGGTGTACAACCTCACGCCCGGCAGCTTCAGTGACAATACGTGGCGCCAGCTGACGCTCGACCTCGATGCGCTCGCCGCCACGGCAGGGCTCGCGCTGACCTCCACGTTCGTCGTCAAGTTCCAGCAGTACGACGACTACCCGATCAGCACCGATGGCATGGCGTTCGATGACATCAGTGTGACGGCAGTCACCGGGCCTGCGGCGATCACGGCCGAGAGCGAGTCCAACAACACGTCGGCCACGGCCGACGGCCCGGTCGGCACCGGCGTCGCGGTCACGGGCACGATCTCCTCGTCGACCGATCAGGACTACTTCTACTTCGACGTCTCGACGGCAGGGAACGTCAACATCTCGCTCGCCATCGGCTCGACGGCCGACTTCGACTGGTTCCTCTACAACTCCGCACTGGTCGAAGTGGCCCGCGGTTACTCGACCGCCAATCCCGAGGTCGGCAACTACACGGCCGCGGCCGGGCGGTACTACCTGATGGTGGACGGCTACAGCACCGCCACGGGCAGCTACACGCTCACCGTGGGCGGCGGGCTGGCCAATGCGATCCTGCCGCAGCAGAAGGACTGGGTCGGACTTCCCGGCGTGACGAGCCTGCTCGCCAATGCCCCGAACCCGTTCAAGGGCACCACCGCGATCTCGTTCGCGCTCGCCGAGAAGGGTGCCGTCACGCTCGACGTGTTGGACCTGGCCGGACGTGTCGTCGCCACGTTGGCCGAAGGCGAGTACGCCGCGGGAACGCACACGCTGCGCTGGGCGGGCCGCGATGCCCGCGGGCAGGCGGTGGGCAAGGGCGTCTACTTCTATCGCCTCACGGCGCCGGGATTCGCACAGACGCGCAAGTTGATCGTGCTGGAGTGAGCCGTCTCGCAGCTTGAGCCGGCCGCACGTGGCGGCCCCCCTCCAGGATGGAAGGGGGCCGTTCGCGTGCCCGACGCCGAACAGCGTTCGCTTGCGGGCGCCGCACTCGCAAAGCCCCCGTGAAACCCCGCACCGAGCGGCCGGAACGGCTTTTGACGCGCCCATCCGAGGCGCATAGTCTCCCTTGTTCTTCCAGCCAGCGGCTGCACGCCGCACTGTCCCCAGCCGCATCGGAGGCTCCATGCGAGAGGACGTCGAGAAGGTCATCCAGCAGCTGCGGCCGATGGTGCAGGCCGACGGCGGCGACCTCGAGTTGGTGCAGGTCACCGACGCGGGGGTCGTGACCCTTCGCCTGCACGGCGCCTGCTCGGGCTGTGCCAGTTCCACCACCACGCTGCGCAATGGCATCGAGCGCTACCTGCGCTACAAGCTGCCGCAGGTCACCGAGGTCGTCGCGGAGTGATCGCAAGAGGAGGGCCTCTCGCATGATGTACGCGTCGGGTCTCGTCGTCGCCTTCGTGCTCATCGTGAGCACAGTGCTGGTGGCTGTGGTCATCAACCGGATCCGGGACTGGTTCGAAGCGCGCGCTGAGCGCGATCGCCTGCCCTGATCGCCTCGAGGCTCCATGTCCGGCATCACGCGCGAAACCGTTCTGGCCGCCCTCTCGACCGTGCAGGATCCCGACCTCCACCGGGACCTGGTCACGTTGGGGATGATCGAGGCCATCGAGATCGACGGCGGCACCGTCCGCTTCACGTTGGTGCTGACCACGTCCGCCTGCCCGCTCAAGGACCAGATCGAGGGCGATTGCCGCAACGCCGTCGGTGCGATCCCGGGTGTCACCGACATCCAGATGACCACGACGAGCCGGGTGCGCAAGGCCAAGGACCCCTCGGCTGATCGCAAGGCCCTGGCTGGCGTCGGCCATGTGATCGCAGTCGGCTCGGGCAAGGGTGGCGTCGGCAAGAGCACCGTGGCCGTCAACCTCGCGATCGCGCTCGCCCAGACCGGCTCCAAGGTCGGGATCCTGGACGGCGACATCTACGGCCCCAACCTGCCGCGCATGCTGGGAGTGAACCGTCAGCCGTTCCAGAAAGACGGCCGCATCATGCCGGTCGAGGCGCATGGCGTGCACCTCATGTCGATGGGGCTGCTCGTCGACCAGGGTGAGGCGGTCGTGTGGCGCGGCCCCATGCTGCACGGCGCCATCAAGTCGTTCCTGACCGATGTCGACTGGTCGGGCATGGACTACCTCATCGTCGATCTGCCTCCCGGTACCGGTGACGTGCAGCTTTCGCTCATCCAGCAGACGGTGGTGACGGGCGCCGTCATCGTCACGACGCCCTCACAGGTGGCCATCGAGGATGCGGTCAAGGCGATCAACATGTTCGGCAAGCTCCAGGTGCCGGTGCTCGGTGTCATCGAGAACATGAGCTACTTCGTGTGCCCCGATTGCACGAGCCGGCACGACATCTTCTCGAGCGGCGATGGCGAACAGCGCGCACTGGCGATGGGTCTGCCGTTCCTGGGCACCCTGCCGATCGACCCGCTCGTGCGCGCCGGTGGCGACCGCGGCGCCCCTTCGGTCATCAGCACGCCCGAGAGCGAGACGACGGCGGCCTTCCGCCGGATCGCCGGCGTGCTGGCTCAGCGCGTCAGCATCACCACGCTCTCGGACGTCGGCGCACCTGCATGAGACGCGTCCACGCCGACACCGCCGCCACCACGCGCCCCGACCCTGCGGTCGTGGCGGCGATGGCACCGTGGTGGGGCGAGGCGCATGCGAATGCCTCGAGTCTTCATCGCCGAGGCGAGGCGGCGCGCGACGCGGTCGAGGCGGCGCGCGATCAGGTGGCGCGGCTGCTGGCCTGCGCGCCCGAGGAGATCGTGTTCTGCAGCAGCGGCTCCGAGAGCGACAACCTGGCTCTCAAGGGCTCGCTCGCGCTGGCCGAGGCTGGCAGGACTCGCGTGGTCACGACCGCGATCGAGCACAAGGCGGTCCTCGAGACCGCGCGCTGGCTCGAGTCGCAGGGGCACCCGCTGACCGTGGTCCCGGTGCGGGCCAATGGTCAGGTGGACCCCGATCGGCTGGCCGAGGCCCTGGGCCCCGATGTGGCGCTCGTCTCGGTGATGGCGGTCAACAACGAGACCGGCGTCATCCAGCCGCTCGAGGAGATCGGCTTGCGCGTTAAAGAGGCCGGCGCGCGATTCCATGTCGATGCGGTGCAGGCCGCCGGCAAGCTCCCGATCTCGGTCGACGCGTGGCAGGCGGACCTCGTCAGCATCGCGGGGCACAAGTTCCACGGCCCGGTTGGGGCCGCCGCACTCTTCGTGCGCCGTCGCACGCGCTTGGCGCCGCTCGTCCATGGCGGTAGCCATGAGCGCGGCCGCCGGGCCGGCACGCACGATGTCGCCGCGATCGTCGGCTTCGGCGTTGCCGCGGAACTCGCCGTGCGCCGCCTCGCCGAGGGCGAGCCCGCGCGAGTCGCCGAGTTGGGCGAACTGCTGCTGGCGAGGCTGCTCGCGGGCGTTCCGGACTCGGCGCTGATCGGCGACCTGAACGCGCGCCTCGGGGGTATCCTCGATCTGTGCTTCCGTGGTGTTGATGGCGAGGCGGTTCTGCATGAGTTGGACCGCGTCGGCGTCGAGGTCTCGACGGGCTCGGCCTGCTCGAGCGGTGAGCAGGGTCCGAGCCACGTGCTGACGGCGATGGGATTGAGCCCGGAGGACGCTCACGCGAGTGTGCGGTTCTCCCTCGGGCGCGAACACACCGATGACGACATCGCCTGGATCGGCGAGGTGACACCGCCCATCGTCGAACGCCTGCGTGCGTTGGCGGGACCGGCGAGAGCGAAGAGCGCCTAGGCGCTCGAAGCGAGGAGGGGACGACGTGAAGCGCAAGGCGGATGGCAATGGGTCGCGCAAGAGCAGTGGCAACGGTAACGGCGCGAAATCGGGTTCGATGAGCGGCGAGGCCAAGTTCCGGCTCAAGGTCGGGCTGGCCGAGATGCTCAAGGGCGGCGTCATCATGGACGTCATGAACGTCGAGCAGGCCGAGATCGCGCAGGAGTCCGGCGCGGCGGCGGTGATGGCGCTCGAACGCATCCCGTCGCGGATCCGCGCCACGGGCGGCGTCGCGCGGATGAGCGACCCCTCGATGATCCTGGCGATCCAGAAGGCCGTGGATGTCCCGGTCATGGCCAAGTGCCGCATCGGGCACATCGTCGAGGCGCAGATCCTCGAGGCGCTCGAGATCGACTTCATCGACGAGTCCGAGGTCCTGACCCCGGCCGATGAGGCGAATCACGTGTGGAAGCACGACTTCAACGCCCCGTTCGTGTGCGGTTGCCGCGACTTGGGCGAGGCGCTGCGCCGCATCGGCGAAGGCGCCGCGATGATCCGCACCAAGGGCGAGGCCGGGACCGGCAACGTCGTCGAGGCGGTGCGTCACATGCGAGCCGTCGTCGGGCACATGAAGAAGCTCACCACGCTGACACCGGACGAACTGATGGCCGAGGCCAAGCACTTGGGCGCCCCGTTCGAACTGGTGCGCGAGGTGGCTCGCACGGGCCAGCTGCCGGTGCCCAACTTCGCAGCGGGCGGCGTGGCGACGCCGGCCGATGCCGCGCTCATGATGAAGCTGGGCGCCCAGGCGGTGTTCGTGGGCTCGGGCATCTTCGAGATGGGCGATGCCGCGCGGCCGAAGGAGGCGCGCAAGGACCAGATGCGCATGGCGCGTGCGATCGTGCAGGCCGTGACCCACTGGGACCGCCCCGATCTGCTCAAGGACATCAGCACGGGCCTGCCGCAGGCGATGAAGGGGCTGACGCTGGAGTCGATCCCGGAGGGCGAACTGCTTGCGAAGCGGGGCTGGTGATCCGAAGCCTCGCCGAGGCGCCACGGCACCGAGGGTCGGCGTCCTGGCCCTGCAGGGTGACGTCGCGCTGCACGAGCGCGCACTGGCGGCCTGCGGCGCGCTCGGCATTCGCGTGACGCTGCCCGAGCATCTCGAGGGACTCGACGCCTTGATCCTGCCGGGCGGCGAATCGACGACCATGCTGCGGCTCATCGAATCGACCGGACTGCGCACGCCGTTGGCACGGTTCGTCGCGCGCAGACCTGTGCTCGGGACCTGTGCCGGGTTGATCCTGCTCGCCAAGCGAGCCGACCGGCTGCCGCATCCGACGCTCGCCGTGCTCGACATCGACGCCACGCGCAACGGCTACGGTCGTCAGGTCCACTCGTTCACGGACGATGTCGAACTGGCGCCGCTTCGGACCCGCTTCGAGGGCGTGTTCATCCGCGCCCCGCGCATCACGCGTCGCGGCAAGGGCGTGCAGGTGATCGCGACGCGCGAGCAAGAGGTGGTGGGTGTCCGGCAGGGCAAGGCGGTCGCCCTCGCGTTCCACCCCGAGCTGACGCCCGACACGCGGCTGCACGCGTGGTTCCTGCGGGACGTGGCGGGATTGCCGGTCACGCCGGGGGCCGCATGAGCGTGCCGGTCGACACGACGTCACGTGAGGCGCTGATGGCGTTCCTCGCGCGGCATCAGAAGTTCCTGCTCACCACCCACGTCAATCCCGACGGTGATGCCATCGGCAGTGAGATCGCGTTCGGGCGCTGGCTCAAGGCGCAGGGCAAGCAGGTCCGGATCCTCAACGACTCGCCGACGCCGCTCGCGTTCGAATGGCTGACCGATGAGGACCCGGTCGATGTGCACGAGGAGGCGCTCACGGAGCGGCTCTTCGGCGAGGCGGATGCTCTGGTGGTGCTCGACACGAGCAACAAGCCGCGCATCGGCCGGCTGGCGGAGACACTCGACCGGCATGCGATCGCGGTGGCGATCGTCGATCATCACGCCACCCACGACGGCTTCGGCCAGGTGAATGTCATCGAGCCGCAGAAGGCCGCGACCGCGAGTCTGGTGTTCGAGTTGATGCGAGACGCAGGGAGCCCCATCGATGCCCGCTCCGCCGATGCGCTCTACGTGGGGCTGGCCACCGATACCGGCTACTTCCGCTACTCCAACACGGATGCGGCCTCCTTCGAGATGGCCGCCGAACTCGTGCGACTGGGTGTCGATCCGCAGAATGTCACCACGCGCGTCCAGGCCAGCGCGCCGCCCGGTCGGCTGCGCTTCTTCGGCGAGGCGCTCTCGGCGCTCGAGATGCTGGAGGACGGGCGGATCGCGGTGCTCGAAGTGGGGCCCGATGCCTTCGAGCGTCATCAGCTGACCGGCGCCGACACCGAGGGATTGGTCGACATGCCGCGGGTGATCGCCGGCGTCGAGGTCGTGGCGCTGTTCAGTGAGGGCAAGCCCGGGCGAGTCAAGGTCTCACTGCGCTCGACCGGCCGCGTCAACATCGACCAAGTGTGCTCGCGATCGGGCGGCGGTGGCCACCCGCATGCCGCCGGAGTCCTGCTGTTCGGGTCGCGAGCCGAGATCCGGGCGCGCATTCTGCCCGAGCTGGCGCAGCTGGTCGCAGCGATCGAACGCGCCCCCGCTTCGGGCGGCGCCGCACTCGCATGAGTGTCGCGACGGCGAGTGCGCCTCAGGTGGTGTGCGAGG
>JAYWEM010000034.1:0-13159 GCA_043779265.1 bacterium
CGCCGGCGTCCACGTCGCGGATGCCGATCAGCACGGTGTTGCGCGCCTGCACCTTGGGCGATCGTCCGCCCAGATGGGTGAGCTCGTGGTCACCGAAGCCGAGCGCGACCGCAAGCGACATGCCGTGGATGTTGCCGCTCGGTGTCGACTGAGGCGTGTTGCAGTCGCCGTGCGCATCGAACCAGATGAGCCCGAGCGACTCGCCCTTCTTGGCGTAGAACCCCGTGGAGCCGGCGACCGAGCCGATCGCGATGCTGTGGTCGCCGCCCAGCACGAACGGCAGTCGGCCTTCGGTGAGGCACTTGTCCACCTGCTTCATCAGCGCGCGATTGGCGGCGAGGATCGGCTGTTTGTAGCGCAGCTTGGCGCTGCCCACCTTGGTCGTCTCGGCGATGATCACATCGATGTCGCCGTAGTCCTCGACCTTGTGTCCCAGCTCCTCGAGCTTGCGCTCGAGACCCGCGATGCGGATCGCCGAGGGCCCCATGTCCACGCCTCGCCGACCGGCACCCAGGTCGAGCGGCACTCCGATCACCCCGATATTGCGCTTCTTCTTGGCCATGGCGCGCACCCTAGCATCGCGGCGAGGGGGCTGTCACAAGCCCCTCCTGCATACGTGAGCTGCTTCGATCGAGCCCCCGGTGTGTCATGAGCCCGTGGCATCACCTGTCCACGCTGCAGCAGGTCTCGGGGACGTCAGGCCACAGGCGCCGGGGGTCCGCCCAACGCGCCATGCCCCGCATTCGTAGGCCCCGGCGTGACCCAGCGCAGGCGAGGCATTAGCCTTTGCCCATGTCCCGCTCCCCTCTTCGCGCCTCCGTGCGCCCGCTCGCCTTTCTCGCCCTTTCGCTCGCCCTCCCCCTCGCCGGCTGCACCCCCAAGGCCGGTGGCCCCGGCGGCCGAGGCGGCATGCCGCCGATGCCCGTCGAAGTCGTCACCGTGCAGCGCCAGACGGTGCGCGATCCGTTCCGCGCACTCGGCTCGCTCGAGGCGATCCAGGAGGCCGAGGTCGTCGCCGAGGTCGCCGGGCGCGTGCTCGAAGTGCCGTTCGCCGAAGGTCGCGCGATCGCGAATGGCGAAGTGCTCGCGCGCCTCGATGGCCGCGAGGCCAGAGCCGAACTCGAGCGAGCCCAGGCCCGTCTCGCCCTCGCGCGCTCCGACGCCGAGCGCGTCGATGAGTTGTTCGCGAGGGAGATCATCTCGCCGCGCGAACGGGACGAGTCGCGCGCGGCGCTCGCCGTTGCCGAGGCCGAGGCGGCGCTACAGCAGACGCGCTTCGATAAGACCACCGTCCGCGCGCCGTTCTCGGGGGTCGCGGGGCGTCGTTATGTCTCGGTCGGCACCCGCGTCGCGATCGGCGATGCCATCGCGCGCATCGCGAAGCTCGACCGGCTGCGCGTCGCATTCCCCGTTCCCGAGCGGCTCGCCGCGACCATCCAGCGCGGCGCCTCCGTCGAGCTGATGGTCTCCGCGTATCCGGGGCGCACGTTCAAGGGACAGGTCGTGGTGGTCGAGCCCGTGGTGAATCGAGAGACGCGCACGTTCGAAGTGATCGCCGAAGTCGCCAATCCCGGTGGACTGCTCAAGCCGGGTATGTCGGCCGACGTGAGCACGGCGCTCTCCGAGCGCACCGACGCCTTGACGGTTCCCGATGAGGCGGTGCTCGCCGAGGGCGATGCGACCTACGTCTATGCCGTGCAGCCCGACAGCACGGTGCAACGCGTGACCATCCATCTCGGAGTGCGCGATGCGGCGTTCGTCGAAGTGGTCGAGGGCCTCACCGAGGGCGCCATCGTCGTGCGCGCGGGACACCAGAAGCTGTTCCCCGGCGCCAAGGTGATGCCGATGACGATCCCGCCCGTCACCGAGGGCGCGAAGTGAGGATCTCGCAGATCTCGATCGAGCGCCCGGTCCTCGCGACCGTGATGAGCCTGACCATTCTGTTGTTCGGGCTGCTTTCGCTGTGGCGCCTGCCGGTGCGCGAGTACCCCGACATCGAGTCGCGCATCGTCAGCGTGACCACGATCTACCGCGGCGCCAGTGCGCAGGTGGTCGAGACCGAGATCACCGACGTGCTCGAGGAGCAACTCTCCACGATCGAGGGCGTCAAGCTCATCACGTCGTCGTCGCAGGAGCAGGTGTCGCGCATCACGATCGAGTTCGAGCTGTCGCGCCAGGTCGACCAGGCGGCCAACGATGTTCGCGATCGCGTCTCTCGTATCCGCGGCTCGCTGCCCTCCACCTCCGACGAGCCGACGGTCGCCAAGCAGGACACCAATGCGCAGCCGATCATGTGGATCGCCGTCAGCGGTGAGTCGTTCAACACGCTCGAGTTGTCCGACATGGCGCGCAACGTGCTGGCCGAGCGCTTCCAGCGCCTTCCCGGCGTCGGCGCCGTGTTCGTGGGCGGCGAACGCCGCTACGCCATGCGCATCTGGCTCGACCCGCTGCGGCTGGCCGCGCACGGTCTGACGGTCACCGATGTCGAGCGCGTGCTGCGCACCGAGAACGCCGAGATCCCCTCGGGCCGCATCGAGGGCCAGGGCCGCGAGTTCGCGGTGCGCACGCGAGGCGATCTGGCCGAGCCCGAGGAGTTCGCCGCCATCGTGCTCTCGGGCTCGGGTGGCAGCGCGGTGCGCCTGGGAGATGTCGCCGAGGTGCGCATCGGAGCCGAGGACGAGCGCACGATCACGCGCTACAACGGCGTGCCCGCCGTGGGAATCGGCGTGGTCAAGCAACAGAAGGCCTCCACCGTCGATGTCGCGAAGGCCGTCCGCAACGCACTGCCCGAACTGAACGCCTCGATGCCCGAGGGGATGAAGCTGGACATCGCGTTCGACTCGAGCAAGTTCATCGAGGAGGCGGTCCACGAGGTGCTGGTGTCACTCGGCATCGCGATCCTGCTCGTGTTCCTCGTGACGTTCCTGTTCCTGCGCACGCTGCGCGCCACGCTCGTGCCCGCGGTCGCGATCCCGGTCTCGATCATCGGCACGTTCACGGTCACCTACTTCCTCGGCTACAGCCTCAACATCCTGACGCTGCTCGCCCTGGTGCTCGCCATCGGCCTCGTGGTGGACGACGCGATCATCATGCTCGAGAACATCTACCGACACATGGAGATGGGCAAGAGCCGCATGCAGGCGTCGATCGATGGCGCCGCCGAGGTCGGGTTCGCCATCCTGGCCACCACGCTCGCACTGGTCGCGGTGTTCGTGCCGGTGGCGTTCCTCTCCGGCCAGGTCGGCCGCCTGTTCAACGAGTTCGGGATCGCGATCGCCGTCTCGGTGATGATCTCGGGATTCGTGGCGCTGACATTGTCCCCGATGCTGTGCTCGCGCTTCCTCCGCCCGCAGGACGTCCCCCACCAGACGGCCGATGGCAAGATCGGTGAGGCGAAGCGGCACGGCTGGAACGAGCGACTGCATGACTTCTACGAGCGCATGCTGCGCGGCGCGCTGAGGAACCGGCGCTGGGTGCTCGGCGGATCGCTCGCAGTGCTGGCGCTGACGGTGGTGCTGTTCCGTGCGCTCCCCAAGGAACTGGTCCCGACCGAGGATCGTGGTCTGATCTTCAATCTCGTGTTCGCGCCCGAGGGCTCCACCAAGGAGTACACCGACCGCTACATGCTGCAGGCGGAGCAGATCTACCGGCAGGTGCCCGAGGTGAAGAGCATGTTCACCGCGGTCGGGCTCGGGTTCGGCGGCCCCGGCCGCGTCACCGACGGCTTCATGTTCGTGCGCCTCAAGCCGCTCGACGAGCGCGGCCGCAGCCAGCAGCAGATCGTCGGTTCGTTGTTCCCGCAGCTCATGAGCATCCCCGGCGTGCTAGCGATCCCGATCAACCCGCCGAGCCTCGGCGGAGGATTCGGGCGTCCGGTGCAGTTCGTGCTGCAGGCCGAGACCTATGACGACCTCAAGACCTCGATGGCGACGCTGATGGCCGAGTCGGCCAAGCTCGGCTACTTCCTCAACGCCGACACCGATCTCAAGCTCAACAAGCCGCAGATCGAAGTGCGCGTCGATCGCGACCGGGCTGCAGCGCTCGGCGTCTCGGTCTCCGACATCGGCGGCGCGCTGCAGTCGCTGCTCGGCGGCCGCGAGATCGGCCGCTTCAAGCGCGGCAACCAGCAATACGAGGTGATCCTCCAAGTCCCCTCGCACGGACGTGCGACCCCTCGGTCGATCGAGGAGCTGTACGTGCGCGGCCGCGCCGGGCTCGTCCAGTTGGCGAGCGTGGTGCTCGTGGAGGAGAAGGTGTCGCCCCGCGAGCTGAACCACTTCAATCGCGTCCGCTCGGCCACGTTCACCGCCAACCTCGCCCCGGGCGTCACGATCGGCACCGCGATCGACGACCTGCGCGCCATCGCCAAGCAGACGTTGCCGCCCACGGTGCGAACCGACCTCGCCGGCGAATCGCGCGAGTTCGCCGAGTCGAGCAGCGGACTGAACCTGCTGTTCCTGATCGCACTGGCGTTCATCTTCCTGGTGCTCGCGGGCCAGTTCGAGAGCTTCGTGCACCCGATGACGATTCTGGTCTCGGTGCCGCTCGCGGTGTTCGGCGCGCTCGCCTCGCTGTGGGCGATGCAGATGAGCATCAACATCTACTCGCAGATCGGACTCATCATGCTGATCGGGCTGGTGACCAAGAACGCCATCCTGATCGTCGAGTACGCCAATCAGCGCGTGGCGCGCGGCGAGAGCGTGAACGAGGCCGTGGTGGGCGCCGCGATCATCCGGCTGCGGCCGATCCTGATGACCACGCTGTCCACCACGTTCGGCGTGCTTCCGATCGCGATCGGGTTGGGTGCAGGTGCCGAGTCGCGCAAGCCGCTCGGTGTGGTCGTCGTGGGCGGCATGCTGTTCTCGACGCTGCTCACGCTGGTGCTCGTCCCGATCGTGTACTCGCTGCTCGCGCGTTTCGCCGTTCGGGCGCAGCAGGCCCGCGAGGCCGCCCTCACTGGAGCCGAGCCCGTCACGCCGGCCTGAGACCGCCTGACCGCATGACTGGACAACCCCGCGCCGCTGGCCGATAACCAACGCGTCGCTGTCCCCTGCCTTGGATGGAGGACTCCCGCATGGTGCTCGCATGGCCCGCACTGCTCGTGTTGTCGCTGGGGCTGTTGGTCAGCGCCAATCCGGCGTCGGACCCGGCGCGCTCGGCCTCTCCACCACCCAACACGCGCAAGGCGAAGCCAGTGGGGCGCGTGCTGTTCGAGGACGACTTCTCGAGCGGCAAGCTCACGAAGTGGGCGACCGACCGCGAAGGCGTCTGGAGCGTGTGGCGGGGCGTGCTGCGCGCCGACCTGCCGGATGAGAAGCAGCAGCGCTCCTTCGCATGGTTCGGGGACTCCACCTGGGCCGACGTCGCGGTGGACCTCGATGTCTGCCAGATGCGCGGTGTCGACAAGGGCGTCGTGGTCCGCGCCAACGATGGCGGCGGCATCGGAGTCGACCTGAGAAGCGGTGTCTACCAGGACATCTTGATGTACCGCCGCCAGTGGCCGCTCGGCAAGGCGAAGGCGACCAATCCCAACGGCGTGTGGCACCACCTCCGCATGGAGCTGCGCGGGCCGCACATCAAGGTGTTCGTGAACGGCGAGCTGAAGTTGGAGCGCGAAGCTCCGCGCGACAGCGACGCCCAGGGCCGCATGGGACTCCCCGCCTACACCGGCGGCGTCGGGCAGTGCACGGTGTACTACGACAACATCGTGGTGACCGCGCTCGACTGAGGGGCTGTGGCTCACCGCCGCCGCACGACCTCGATCAGCCGCAGCGCGCCCGACTCCATGTCGGCATCGCCGACCCGCACCGTCTCGGCGGCTGCAGCGTGCGGCAGCTCGAGTCGGAACTCGCCCCACAGGTCCACGCCGCCTGCTGCAGTGGTGAACGTGTCGATCGGGGCCACCGCGCCGCGCACCTGGATCAGCACGTTCGATTCGAACGTGCGGGCGTAGCCCTCGACCGCCAGCAGCGACGACGCGCTGCCCTCGCGCGGCTCGAGCAGCACGATGTTCGGACGTCGCGATGCGAGCGCGAGCCCCGGCATCGGCGGGCCGCCCCGCCGCAGCTCGATCACGAACGCGCTGTCGGGCCCGCCGACATGCGCTCTCGCCAGCACCGGGGCCGCGAGATGCAGATCGACGGCCAGGTGCCCCTCGAGTGTACGCAGCACATAGGCGGACGCCACCAGCCCGGGCCCGGTGAACAACGTGTCCGTCCAGGTCGAGGGCGGGCCCTCGAGGAGCGAGTCCAGCGGGCAGATCACGCGCAGCACGGCGCGCGAGCGGCCGAGCAGGATCCAGCTCGGCGCCGGTGCCGGCGCAAGACCCATCGAACTCTCGAACCGCAGGACGACCACCTCGACCGAGTCGATGATCGATCGCGTGATCGCGCCGAGCCTCGCGGGCGTGTGCGAACCGTCGTGCACGGTGAGCAACGGGCCCTCGTCGATCCAGCCGACCGGTGCCTCGATGACATCGGGCGGCGGCGGCGCACACGAGCCCAGCATCAGTCCGGCGAACAGCGTCGCCACGGCAATCGCACCACGGTTCCTCATGCCCTCGCCCTCTCCCCGACCAGCAGACGGAGTCCATTCAAGATAACGAGCACGGTCGAGCCCTCATGTCCGGAGACGGCGATGGGCAGGCTGAGCGCGCCGAACGGTGTGTGCGCGCCCAGGAACACCCAGATGACGAGCAACACCATGACGCCCGTCGCGATGATGAGATTCTGGGCCACCACTGTCCTCGCTCGCTTGGCGAGACGCACGGCGTAGGGCAGCGCGGTCAGATCGTCGGCCATCAGCACGACATCGGCGCTCTCCATCGCCGCATCGCTGCCGATGCCGCCCATCGCGATGCCGACACTGGCGCGCGCAAGCGCGGGCGCATCGTTGACGCCATCGCCGAGCATCGCCACGTGGCCGTACTTCTCCTCGAGTTCGGCGATCACCCGCACCTTGTCCTCGGGCAACAGCTGGCCATGGTGCTCATCGACGCCGGTGCGGGCCGCGATCGAGGCCACCGTGGGGATGCTGTCGCCCGAGAGCAGCGCCACGCGCTGCACGCCCAGCGTTCGGATGGTCGCGACCACCGCGGCTGCTGTCGGACGAAGCTGGTCGGCCGCCGCGATCACGCCCCAGCGACCCAGGTGGTGCACGATCATCGCCGTGCGAGCTTCGCGGCTCGCTTCGAGCACGTGCGCGCGCGCGGCCTCGGGTGCGGGTCGGCCGAGCGACTCGAACAGCTCCGGTGTCCCGATCTCGATCGACTCTCCTCGCTGCACCGCGACCAGCCCCTTGCCGAGATGATTGGTGAGCAGCTCGGCCGCTTCGACCTCGACGCCCTTGGCCTCGGCAGCACGGACGACCGCCTGGGCGAGCGGATGCGGCGAGCGCTTCTCGGCGGCGGCGGCGACACGGAGCAACTCGCGCTCGTCCCAGCCTTCGAGCGCGAGGACATCGGTCACCTCGAAGCGCCCGCGCGTCAGCGTGCCGGTCTTGTCGAACGCCACGACCTTCACCTGCGCCAGCGCCTCGAGGAACCGGCCGCCCTTGAACAGGATGCCGTTGCGTGCGGCGTTGGCGATCGC
Organism: bacterium; assembly: GCA_043779265.1. Taxonomy (GTDB): domain Bacteria; phylum Eisenbacteria; class RBG-16-71-46; order RBG-16-71-46; family RBG-16-71-46; genus CADEFY01. Next base: position 7,590 of record JAYWEM010000034.1, read on the forward strand.
CGAGAGCACCGAGGCCGGCGTCGCGATCACCAGCGCGCAGGGCGAGGCCACCACCAGCAGCGTCATCGCCCGATAGAGCGACTCCTTCCACGGGCTGCCCAGCAGAAGCGGCGGGATGAACAGCATGAGCCCGGCCGCGACCATGACGACGACGGTGTAGTAGCGGCCCACCCACTCGGCCATCTCCTCGGTCTTCGACTTCTGCTCCTGCGCCTCCTCGACCAAGGAGACGATGCGTGCGAGCGCGCTGTTGGCGGCGACGCGCGTGGCCAGCATCTCGAGTGCGCCCTGCTGATTGAGTGTGCCTGCGAACAGCTTGTCGCCGAGCGCCTTGGTGACCGGCACCGACTCGCCGGTGAGGCTCGACTGATCGACCAACGAAACGCCGAGCGAGACCGTGCCGTCCACCGGGATCGCCTCGCCCGGCTTGACGATGACCGTCTCGCCGACGCGAACCGAATCGGCCCCCACCTCGACCTCGCGACCCGCTCGACGCACGAGGGCGCGCTGTGGCCGCAGCTCGAGCAGCGCATGCAGCGCACGCCGCGTGCGGCCCATCGTGTAGACCTCGAGCGTGTTGCTCAGCGAGAACAGGAACATCAGCACCGCCGCCTCGTGCACGTACCCGATCGCCGTGGCGCCGATGGCGGCGAGCAGCATGAGCAGGTTCACGTCGAACCGGCCCTTGGCGAGGGCGGCGATCGTGCTGCGAGCGGTGAACCAGCCACCACTGATCGCCGAGATGATCATGAGGGACGTCCAACTCCACTCGGGACCACCGCGCCACTCCACGAGCATGCCCGCCACCAGGGCGACCAGGCAGAGCACGGTGAGCGAGGCCATCGTCCGGCCATCGGAGCGCTCCTCCTGCTCGGCGTGCGTCATGCGCGCGCCCCAGGGCTTCTCGCTCAGCGGGCGGACCACCTCGACGGCATCGTCGGCGACGTCGTGGCGCGCCAGGCGCACACGGCCGGGCGTGGCGCTCGCGGTGAACTCGCGGAGGTCCTCGGGGTGCAATCGGCCCAGCCGCAGGGCGCACTCCGAGCAGGCGTCCACCGAGTCGCGCCGCTCGCATGACGTGACGCGCTGGGCGAACAGCGAGCCGATGTCATCGGCGAGCTCGTTCAACGCATCGGGCGTCAGGTGGGTCGGCCGATAGCGCACCGTGAGCGTGCTGCTGCGGAAGTCGGCCTCGATCGCGACGACGCCGCGCTCCTCGCGGACCCGGTCGGCGAGGAGCTCGAGACAGCCGTCGCCCGAGGGGGCGATCGGCAGGTGCTCGGGTGCCAAGGCCACCTCTCCGTTGCCGCGGCCATGTGCGCCGCCCTGATGCCGATGGGGATGGAGGTTCACCGGAGCAGAATACACCGAGGGGCGCATCCGACCGAGAGGCGTCCGGAGCCGCGCTACTTGGCCACGACCCTCGCGGTGAACTCGTCGCCGGCCTGTTCGATCGCCGCGACGAGCGTCGAGTCGGGCACGTCGCGACTCACGACGACGTAGGCGCGCTTCATGCCATGGCGGACCTCGCTCGCATGAACACCGTCGATCAGCGCCAGCTCGCCTGCGATGCCCTTCTCACAGGACTCGCACATCATGCCGCCCACTTCGATCGTGACGATGCGCTGGTCCGCCCGAGCGGCGAGGTGATGCGCCTGCGGGAGCGAGCGCATCTGCCGGTAGAACCACGGGCCGCCGATGCCGGCGAGCAACAGCGATGCGATGAGGACCACACGATCGAGCTTCATGGCGCGACCATAGCCAACCTGTGGCATGCCCGCCACGCACAACGCTGGCGCCTTGGCAGCCCCACGCGTAACGTGCCGAGGCCCGTCCCACCACCCGACCAGGAAGGTCCCATGCCCGCCCCCGAGGCCACGCTCTCGCAGTCCCTGCCGCGCGAACTCGTCGCCGAGTTGCTCGCGATCGCGCGCGCCCATGGCGCCGAGTTCGCCGATGTCTATGGCGAGCACGCGGTCCTGACCTCGTTCTCACTCGAAGAGGGCAAGCTCAAGCAGGGCACCTACTCGGTGCTGCAGGGCGTCGGCGTGCGCGCCATCAAGGGCGATCAGACGGGCTACGCCTATGCCGATGGCTTCTCGCCCGCCTCGCTTCGCGAGGCCGCACAGGTCGCCGCGAGGATCGCGCGCGAGGCCCCGAGCGCCGCATCGGGCCCGCCGATCGCCTTCCGCGTCGCCGAGGGCAAGGCGCCCTTCACGCTGCACACACCAGCGGCGCGCCACCTCGATGAGGCCGCCAAGGTCGCGCTGGTCCGGCGCGCGGATGTCGCGGCGCGTTCGCACGATGCGCGCGTCGCCGAGGTCAGCGTGTCGTTCGCCACGTCGGCCAAGCAGTTCGTGATCGCCAACAGCGATGGCCTGTGGGCGGAGGACCGCGCCGATCTGTCGCGCCTCGTGGTGAGCGCGCTCGCGCTCGAGGGCGACGAGCGCCAGGAGGGCTTCGCTGCGGCGGGCGGCTGCGTCGAGGCCGGCTACTTCGACAGCGAGCGCTCGCCCGAGACCGTGGCGGCCGAGGCCGCGGCGAGTGCGGTGCTGCTGCTCTCGGCGCGCGAACCCGAGGGCGGACGTCACCCGGTCGTCGTCTCCAATGGCTGGGGCGGCGTGATGGTGCACGAGTGCTTCGGCCACAGCATGGAGGGCGACACGATCCGCAAGGGCAGCTCGATCCGCGCCACGCAGCTCGGGGCTCAGGTGGCAGCCAAGGGCGTCACCATCGTGGACTCGGGGCTGATCCCCTACTCGCGCGGCTCCTATCGCGTCGATGACGAGGGCACCGCGGCTCAGCGCACCGTGCTCGTCGAGGACGGCGTGCTGGTCGGCTACCTGTGGGACCTGCTCAACGCGCGCCTGACCGGCAACGCACCGACCGGCAACGGCCGCCGCGCCAGCTACCGCGACTACCCGCTGTGCCGCATGACCAACACCTACATCGAGCCGGGCCCCGATCGCCCGGAAGCGTTGATCGAGTCGGTCCCTCGCGGCCTCTACTGCAAGCGCCTGGGCGGCGGCTCGGTGAATCCGGCCGATGGCAACTTCTCGTTCCAGGTCACCGAGGCGTGGCAGATCGAGAACGGCAAGCTGACGCATCCGGTCCGCAACGCGACGCTGGCCGGCAATGGCAATGACGCGATGCTCTACATCGACGGCATCGCCTCGGATCTCGAGATCGACGGCACGACCGGGTCGTGCGGCAAGGATGGCCAGTGGAAGCCCGTGGGCGTGGGGCAGCCGACGCTGCGCTTCTCGGGCATCACGGTCGGCGGAACGGCGGTCGCATGAGCGTGCCCCGCACCCCCGCCGGCTTGCAGGCGCTGACCCAGCAGGCCGTCTCGCTGGCGCGCGCCGCCGGAGCCGATGTCGCCGACGCCTGCGCCGAGGCCTCGCGCGCGTTCACCGTGCGCGTGCATGGCGGCGGCATCGAGAGCCTCAAGCAGAGCGGCACGCTGGGGATCGGCGTGCGCGCCATCGTCGGAGGCGCGGTCGGATTCGCGAGCGGCACCGACACGACGCCCGAAGGGCTCGAGGACCTGGCGCGCCGTGCCGTCTCGCTCGCACACTTCGCGACGCCCGACGAGGCGCAGGGTGCGCCCACGCTCGAGGAATCGGGCGAGGCCCTGGGCGATGACCTCGAGCTGTACGACGAGGCCTCGGCGGGACTCGGCGCCGAGCGCAAGATCGAGATGGCGCTCGAACTCGAGCGCATCACGCTCGCTCACGACCCGCGCGTGACGCGGTGCGATGGCTCGGCGGTCTCGAGTGCGCAGGGCACGTTCGCGATCGCGAACTCGCACGGCCTGTCGCGGGCGTGGCAGGGCACCAGCGTGAATGCGTGGGTGGTGGCGCTGGCCCAGGACGGCCCCAAGCAGCAGAGCGGCGTACACGGCATCTCGCGTCGCTTCCTCGCCGACATGCCGAGCATGGAGTCGATCGCGCGCGAGGCCGCTCGCCGCGCGGCGGCACGGGTCGGGGCGCGCACCGTGCCCACCGCACGCGTGCCGGTCGTGATGCATCCCGACATCGCCGCCTCCTGGCTGGCCCAGATGTACGACGCGATGACCGGGGAGGCGGTGCTCCAGAAGCGCTCGTGGCTCGAGGGCAAGGTCGGGGCGGTGATCGCCTCGAATCTGGTGAACATCATCGACGATGGTCGGATGCGCCGCGGCCTCGGGACCTCGCCCTACGATGGCGAGGGCGCCCCGACCCGTCGCAGCGTGCTGGTCGATGCCGGGATCTTCCGCGGGTTCGCCTACGACCACTATCACGCGCGCCGCGCCGGCGTGCGCAGCACGGGCAATGGTTCGCGCGGCTTCGCCTCGACCCCGGGCGTCGGCTATCACAACCTGTGCATCGCACGAGGCGCCACGCCGGTTGACGAGCTGATCCGAAGGGTCGATCGCGGTTTCTACTACGACGACTCGGGCTCGTTCGGATTCAACTCGGTGACGGGTGACTACTCGTTCCAGGCGCAGGGCATGTGGATCGAGAAGGGCGAGAAGGCCTACCCGGTCGACGGCATCACGGTGGCGGGCAACACGCTCCAGATGCTGCGCGACATCGCGGCGGTCGGCGACGACCTCGAGTGGAGGGCCTCGGTCGCCTCGCCCACGCTGCTCATCTCGGAGATGACGGTCAGCGGCAGTTGAGCCGGCGTGCGGTTCGAGGCGCGATCAGCTGTTGCGGTAGGTGCTGACGAGCGCGACCGAGCGGCGAGCGGTCGGCGCAACCGGCTTGGCGTGTCCGAGCCGCACCATCAGCACCGGCTCCTCGTCGGCGCCGGCACCGAATCGCGCCAGTAGCGCGTCGCGATGCTTGGGCGACTCGATCGGGCCGGTGAGCGGCTGCTGCGCGATGCCGAGGATCGAGGCCTTGAGCGCCAGGCGCTCGTAGCTCTGGCCGGCGAGCAGCCAGCGGGCATCGCCCGCTCGCGCACGCGTCGTGATCAGCAGCAGCGCCCCGGACGAACGCACGCGCTCGCGCGTCTCTCGAGCGACGCTGGTCGCCGCCCAGCCATGCAGCCAGGCACCGGGGCTGTTCGCCCGGCCGGCCATCCAACGCGCCACGCCATCGATCCCGAGACGTTCGAGCGCCACGCCATCGCCGCGACGCCGCGTGTCGCCATCATCGCCGCGCATCCAGCGTTCGCGCTCCGAGGCCACCGCCGGATCGTCGGCCAGCGCGACGGACGACTCGTGGCACAGATCGGCGATCCGGCGGATGCCGCTTCGGTCATCCACCCAGTGGAGGTTCACGCCTTCGAACACCTGGGCCTGGAGTTGGGTGCGGCTCTGCAGCGTGATGGCGCGCCCATCGAACTCGCGCGGATTGCTGCGGCGATCCGCCAGAGCGCCGAACAACAGCCGGTCGCGAGCGGGGCCGCCCGCCTGCCAGCGAACCGAGGCCGCGACGAGCGGGGCGCTGCGGCGCTGGGTCATACCCCAGGGCAGATGCTGGACGACCGGCTGCAGGCCATAGGCTCTCGCGGCGACGAGCAGGTTCTCGAGCGAGGCGCCGAGCGAGACATGGGCGAAGCGCTGGTCGGGGTCGGCGACC